>JBKPIV010000027.1:0-29794 GCA_046730395.1 Actinomycetota bacterium
TACCCGCCGGAGTTCGTGGATCGGATCCGGCTGATCAAGCAGCTCCAGGAGGAGCGCTTCATGCCGCTCCGGGTGATCCGCGACCTGCTGGAGCGCGAGGACGCGGAGCCCGAGCGCCTGCGCGCGATGGTCGAGCTCGAGGACCGGATCCTCGAGCGCGCCCTCGCGGGGGAGCGCGAGCGCATCCCCGCCGATGAGGTGCGCCGGCGTTACGAGATCCCCGAGGCGGTCCTCGATCGCCTCGCCGAGCTCGGGATCCTGAGCCCCGACGGCGGCGGTTACTCGCCATCCGACGTGCGGATCATCGAGGCCATCAGCCGCTTTCGCGCTGGCGGCTACGACGAGAGCCTGGGGTTCACGGTCTACGACACGCTGCGCTACAAGCGGGCGCTCGAGCCGCTGGTGGCGGAGGAGGTCTCGGTCCTCACCCAGCGCCTCACCGGCGACGTCACTGCCGATCGCGCGCTCGAGATCATCGAGGCGGGGATCGGCCCGCTGAACGACCTGATCGCCGCCCTCCACACGAGGCTCCTGGTGGCGGAGTTCCAGCGCCACCGGGGCGGGTAGGGCCGCGGGCGGCAGATGATTGATTCCACGGCCTCGCGTACACGGGGGCGCACGGGACCGAGCCGGGCGGGGGAAGCAGGGCGAAGCCAATACCCAGGGGTATTGGCGAGCCCGATGACCCCGACCCGGCGACGGTATCCGTGCGTCATCCGTGTGCGTGAAGTCGTGGCATCACTCATCTAGGCCGGCGCCGAGGCGCGGGCGCCGTTCTCGCGGACTGCGGACAGCACCTCGGCGGCGAGCCTCGCGCCGTCGGCCGGCCGCGTGGGCGTGGCGACGATTCGCACCACGATCTCGTCTCGATCGAGCTCCTCGAGCGTGATGTGCGGGGGGTACCGCATCGGGACCGTGATCGAGCGGTCGAGAAGCGCCTGGACGTCGCCCGGGGTGGTTTCGGCGCCGAAGCGGGCGCGCAGCTCGACGCGTTCGGGCTCGCGCAGCGGGATCACGGCGATGTTCAGGATGACGCTGTTGGGGACCATGATCCGATCGGCGCCGCTGATCAGCGTCGTGTAGAAGAGCCCTGGGTGCTGACGATCCCCTCCTGGCTCCCCGCGAGCATCCCGCCCACGAGCCGCACCCGCTCGCCGACCCGGAACGGGCGAGTGCTCAGGATCACGAGGCCCGCGAACAGGTTGCCGAGCGTCTGCTGCGCGGCGAGCCCCAGCACGACCGCGGTCACGGCGCCCCCCACCGCCAACGTGTTCGCGCGCAGACCCGCGATCCGAAGGGCAACCGCGACGACCACGAGGATCGTCACCAGGCGGACGAGGAACCCGACGGTGCCGGCCGTTCCCGGCTCCATGCGGCAGCGATCAGCGCCGCTAGCACCGCGAACGTGCCGCGAGCGCGCTTCGCGTCGCGGCGGTCGATCTCACTGGCGAGTCCCACCTCGCGCCAGACGTCCGTTCGCGACTCGAACGTCGGGCGCGCGCCGCGCAGTCGCCCGAACCCAGGCATCGAGGGGGCTGGTTTCCGCGGTGTCGCTGCACGCCCGAATTCGCCGCTTGTAGCGTTAGTCGCACGCCGAGGGCGGCCGGGCCTGCCCGACCTGAGGCGAACCTATACTCGTTTAGATTGACTGGTCAGTCAACGGCTGATCGGGAATGAGCACGGAGAGATGCGCGCGGCTGCGATACAGCTGAACTCGAAGGCCGACAAGGCCCGCAACCTGGAGGTCGCCGAAGGGCTGGTTCGGGCGGCGGCGGGCGACGGCGCCGAGCTCGTCGTGCTGCCCGAGAAGTGGAACCTGCTCGGGGACTCCGCCGCGCTGCTCGCCGGCTCCGAGCCCCTCGATGGGCCGACGATGGACGCGGCGCGCTCTTGGGCCCGCCAGCTCGGCGTGTACCTCGTCGCTGGGAGCATCGCCGAGCGCGTGCCCGGACAGGAGAAGTCGTTCAACACCTCGGCGCTGATCGGTCCCGACGGGGAGATCGGCGCCACCTACCGCAAGATCCACATGTTCGACGTGGACGTCGGCGGCGTTGCGTACCGGGAGTCGGCCCACGAGGAGCCGGGAACCGACCTGGTCACGGTCCCGCTGGCGGGCGATCTGGAGGGGGTGACCGTTGGGCTGACGGTCTGCTACGACCTCCGGTTCCCCGAGCTCTACCGGATCCTCGCGGTGCGCGGCGCGACCGTGATCACGATCCCGTCCGCGTTCACGCTCGACACCGGCAAGGACCACTGGGACGTGCTGCTGCGGGCCAGGGCGATCGAAAACCAGGCGTTCGTGATCGCGCCGAACCAGATCGGCGAGGCGCCGCCGCACTATCGCTCCTACGGGCGCTCGGCGATCGTCGATCCGTGGGGGGTGATCCTCGCTCGCGCTCCCGACGCCGAGTGCTTCGTGGCCGCCGACCTTGACCCCGAGCTACAGGCGCGGATCCGCACCGAGCTTCCGTCGCTCGCAAACCGCCGCCCCGGGGCGTACCGGTGGCCCGAGGAGGTCCACGCCTAGATGGCACAGGCCGCGACGGTCGACAAGCGCCGCCAGATCCTCGACGCCGCGATCCGCGTCTTCGCGCGGCAGGGCTTTCACTCGTGCCGGGTCTCCGACATCGCCGACGAGGCCGGAGTCGCCTACGGCCTCGTCTACCACTACTTCAAGTCGAAGGACGAGGTGCTCAACGAGGTGTTCACCGAGCGCTGGTCGCTGCTTCTCGCGGCGATCGAGCAGGTGGACCGCGAGCCGCTCGACGCCCGCGAGAAGCTCGACGCGGTGGCGCGCTTCATCATCGACTCCTACCGCCACGACCCGGACCTGATGAAGGTGATCATCGTCGACGTGACCCGCGCGGCGAACTCGTTCGGCCGCACGCACCTCGCCGAGATCAGGCGCGCCTACGACATGATCGCCAAGATCGTCGCTGACGCCCAACGCGCCGGGACGTTCCGGAAGGACGTGGATCCCGAGTTCGCCTCGATGTGGTTCTACGGGGCGATCGAGCAGCTGCTCTCCGGCTGGGTGTTCGGGCTGATCCCGGGCGCCGACGCCGACTTCGAGCGCGCCCGCGAGATGGTCGTCTCGACGATCTGCGGGGGTCTGGAACCGCGTCCATCGGGGTCGGCCTCCTAAGTGCTCCCCACCGCAAATACGGTCGCGTTTGGCGGCTGCGAATCGTCGCCTCAGCGCCGTAGGCGCGGTGCGAGCCCGCAGGGCGAGGTCCTCGCTCGCTCGCGTACTTTCCAAGTACGCCACGCCAGCGACCGAAGGGAGCGGTGCGAGCGCGAAGCGCGAGTCGTCCTTGCCCGGCTCGATTCTCGCTCGCCAATCCGCGACCGTACTTACGGCGGAGAGCACTAGACGGTCCGGGATGTGGGAGTCGCTCGCCACCACGCAGCGGCAGGACCGCGTGCTCCACGGAGCCGCCAAGGCGCTCAACCTCGTGGTCGGGTTCCTGGCTCTGCCGCTGTGGCTGATCGGCCAGCGTCTCCGCGACCCGGTCCGGCGCCTGCTCGCGCGGCTCGATCGCGAGCCGGTGCCCCTCCCGGTGCCCCAGCCGCGGGAGCGCACGATGGACGCCCTGATGGCGGACCTCGAGTCGATCCCGCACCACCTACATCGGTCCGAGGTGGCCATGGTGCGAAAGGGGCTCGCCGACCTCTCCACCTTCGTCCTCGCCCAGCAGCGCGAGGCCGCGAACCTCGGCTACGCGTATCCGGCGCCCTTCTCGGACCACGTCTTCGAGGGTGCCGACGGAGAGCACATTGCCGCCAGCGTCGGGACGCAGGAGGAGGAGGGGAGGCCAGGGTTGCTCGTGGTCCATGGGCTCTTCTCCTCGCGGCGCTTCGACTACGTGCGCCAGATCGCGGTGCGCGCCTTCTTCGAGTGGGGCTTCAACGTCCTCGCGGTCGACCTGCGGACGTTCGGGCTCACCAACCTCACGAGCCAGGCGCCGACGACGACGGGCTGGAAGGAGGGCGAGGACCTGGTCGCGGCGGGGCGCTACCTGAAGGAGCTCGGAACGACCACCGTCGGCGCGCTCGGCATATCGCTCGGGGGCTCAGCGGTCCTCGGCGCCTGCCACGCCGACGGGGCCGAGGACGCCCTGGAGGGGGGCGTCCTTGCCGTCTCCCCGCCGGCCGACCCCCGGGCGATGGCCCAGCGCCTCTCCAGGCGCCTGCCGCGCTCGCATCCCGGCTACGCCCTCAATCGCGGCTTCTGGGCAATGCTCATCTCGCGGATTCACCAGTCGCGCTGGGAGGACATCGAGGACTTCGTGGACCCGATCGAGCGGATCTCGGCGCCGTACTACGAGCTCGAGGCGGACGAGCTGTGGCGACGGGCTTCGGCGAGGGAGCACATCGCGGAGGCCAGGGTGCCGGTGCTCATCCTGCACCCGGAGGACGACCCGATCATCCCGGTGGAGCACGCCCGCATGCTGACCGAGGCGGCCGCGGACAACGATCTCGTTCGCGTCTGGATCCTCCCCGGAGGAGGACACGGGGCGATCGACGCCGTCGACCGCGATTGGTTCTACGCGGTCCTGCGCGGTTTCTTCGAGCGCTGGGCGGGGTATGAGCGGCGCCAGGACGCGGGCGCCCGGGGATCCCGTTCGGACCGCTCGCCATCCAAGTTGATTTACTCCGCCGCGAGGTAAGGATGGAGAACGAGATCGTCAGGAGGCTTTTGTGGACCGGGCTCGTGGCGGCAACGGGCGCCCTGGCGACGCTCGTCGCGAACCGGGTCGCCGCCGCGATCTGGTTCCGCGTCTTCAAGGAGGACCCGCCCGAGTGAGCCCTGACGGTCCGGCGACGGGCGGCGATCGGTCCGGCGACGACCGCTCGGTCGGCGAGCTCGTCTTCGACGTCTCCGAGCGCGTCTCGGTTCTCATCCGCGAGGAGATCGAGCTCGCCAAGACCGAGGTCCGGGAGAAGATCACCAAGCTCCTCAGGGGCTCGGTGGTCGGGCTTGCGGCCGGCATCTTCGCGATCGCGGGCTTCGCGATGCTGCTGAACGGAATCGCCTGGCTGCTCGACGATTTGTTCTTCTCGGGAAACGTGTGGGCAGGCTTCCTGATCGAGGCGGCCTTCTGGTTCCTGGTCGCGGCTGGCGCCGGGTTCTTCGCCTACCGCTCGGTGCAGGCCGGCGCGCCGCCCACCCCGGATCTCGCGATCGAGGAGGCCCGGCGCACGAAGGAGACGCTGGAGGCCGGCAGGCGATGAGCACGCAAGACGTCTACGTGAGCGGAGCCGGCAAGCCGGTCGGCCGTCGCGCTCCCGGGCCCCCGGGCCGAAGCTCGGACGAGATCCGCGCGGACATCGAGCGCCACCGCACCGAGCTCGGGCGCTCGGTGGAGGCGCTTCGCGGCCGCGTTGCCGAGCTCACGGACTGGCGGCGCCAGATCCGCACCCACCGGAGGGAACTGACGATCGGCGCGGCCGTCGTCGGGTTCGCGATCGGCGGGTTGATCGTCCTGCGCCGCCGCTAGCCCGCTTCTGCTGGACGCGCCGCGCCTGGCGCCGAGCGCGGGGGTGTCCGAATCCGCGCCTAGGCTGGTGCGCGATGGACCACGCGCAGGTGTCGGCCCGGGCGGTGGCCAAGATCGTCCTCGTCGTGGCGGCCGTGGGCGCCGGGCTCTACCTCGCATATCGGATCCGGACGGTCATCGGCCTCTTCCTGATCGCCGTCTTCTTCGCGGTGGCGATCGCACCCGCGGTGAACTGGCTCGACCACCGTCGCGTTCCGCGCTGGGCAGCGATCCTGCTCGTCTACCTGGGGATCGCCGCGAGCATCTTCGGCATCGGCCTCCTGATCATTCCCCCGCTCGTCACCGGGGTCGAGAACCTCTCCAGCGACCTCCCCGGCTACGTCGACGACCTGCGCAACAACCCAACCTTCCGAAAGTACGACGACCGCTACCACATCACCGAGAAGCTCACCGAGCAGGCGAAGGCGCTCCCCAGCAAGCTCGGCTCCGCCGCCGGGACCCTGCGCGACGTGACCGTCGGCGTCTTCAATCGCTTCGTCCAGCTCTTCTCGATCCTCGTGATCACCTTCTTCCTGGTCAAGGACGGCGATCGATTACTGGGGTTCATCTACCGGCAGATGCCACCGGAGCCCGGCCGGCGGCTCAAGCAGATCGCCGGCGACATCTCCGACGCGATCGCGGGCTACGTGTTCGGCAACTTCGTGATCAGCATCCTCGCCGGGCTGGTGACCTACGTCACGCTGAGGATCCTCGACGTGCCGTTCGCGCTCCCGCTGGCGATCCTGTTCGGGTTCTTCGACCTCATCCCGCTTGTCGGGGCCACCCTCGGCGGCATCCTGGTCGGCATCGTCGTGGCGTTCGTCAACTTCCCCGTCGGACTGATCGTCTGGGTTGCGGTGCTGATCCTCTACCAGCAGGTCGAGAACAACCTGGTGCAGCCGTTCGTCTACGGCAAGGCGGTCGAGCTCCATCCGCTGATCGTGATCATCGCGATCCTCATCGGCGCCGCCCTCCTGGGCGTGCTGGGCGCCCTGGTGGCGATTCCGGCCGCCGCGGCGGTCCAGGCGGTGGTCCGCGACTACTGGCGCTTTCGCCAGGCTCGCAGGGGAGAAGGGCCGCCGGCAGCGTCCCCGGAGGCGGGGCCGCCCGCAGGGCCCGCGGAGCCGGCCGAGTCGACCTAGATGAGTGATTCCACGACTTCACGCACACGGATGACGCACGGATACCGTCGCCGGTTCGGGGTCATCGGGCTCGCCAATACCCCTGGGTATTGGCTTCGCCCTGCTTCCCCCGCCCGGCTCGGTCCCGTGCGCCCCCGTGTACGCGAGGCCGTGGAATCAATCATCTAGCGCTCGACTCAGCCGAGCACCGAGCGCGGGACGCCGCCGACGCCGAGCAACCCCGGCCCGATGTGGGCGCCGATCACGGGACCGACCTCCGACACGAATACCGGGCCGGAGCCGAAGATCTCGCGGCATTGCTCGACCAGTTGATGGGCCGTCTCGCGATCCTGGATGTGCTGGACGACCCACGCGTCGGCGCCATCGCGATGGCGCCGGCGCGCGTACTCCACCATGCGCTCGAACGCGCGCCGGCGGGTGCGAACCCTCTCCACCGGGGAGATCTCCTCCCCCAGCGTGAGGATCGGCTTGATCTGCAGCGCCGACCCGAGCCACGCCTGGGCGGAGCCGATACGGCCGCCCTTGCGGAGGTACTCGAGGGTGTCGATGGCGAACCAGATCTCGAGGGTGGAGCGGCAGCGATCCGCCGCGGCCAGCGTGTCGGCGCCGCTGGCGCCGGCCGAGGCGGCGGCCGCCGCTGCCAGGACCACGAGGCCCTGCCCCCCGCACGAGGAGCGGCTGTCGTAGACGTGGATGCGCTCGCCTCCGCTGCCGTCGTCGATGAGCCGCTGGCGGGCCTGCTGCGCTGACTCACAGGTGCCCGAGATCCCGGCGGAGAGGTGAATCGAGACGATCTCGCGGCCCGCGGCTAGCAGCGGCTCGTAGACGGACACGAAGTCCCCGATCGACGGCTGCGAGGTGCTCGCCCCCTGGTCGCTCGAGCGCAGGCGCCGGTAGAAGTCTCCGTACTCGGCGGTCCCGATCTCGATCTCGGGGCGCTGCTCGCCGTCGAGGGAGACGTACAGGCTGACCCGGATGATCTCGCGCTCCGCCACCAAGTCGTCCGGGAGATAGGCCGTCGTGTCCGTGACCACGGCCGTCTTGGCCTCGGAGCTCACCGGCCCCTTGTATCACGGGGCTCTGAAGGGCGTCCGCGCCGGAGTACGCGGCTAGCATCAGATGGCTCGTGGGCAAGACGCTGATCACTGGGGGCAGTGGGTTCCTGGGCTCGCACGTGGTCCGCGCGCTCGCCGCGCGAGGCGACGAGCTCCGCCTGCTGGCGCGCCGCGGATCGAGCCTCGATCCCCTGAGCGATCTCGACTTCGAGCGGACCGGAGGCGACGTGCTCGATCGGCGCGCGGTTCGCAGGGCGATGAAGGGCGTCGAGCGCGTTTTTCACCTGGCGGGCACGACCTCGATGCGCTCAGCGGACCGTGACCGAGTGTTCGAGCTGAACGTCAGGGGAACGCGGACCGTGCTGGAGGAGGCCGTGCGCGCCGACGTCGCGCGCGTCGTCCACACGTCGTCGGTGGCCGCCATCGGTCCCGCGAAACCCGGCGGCACGGCCGACGAGACCCAGGAGTTTCGGGCCGGCCACCTCGGCATCGCCTACGTGAACTCGAAGCACGAGGGCGAGCTCGAAGCGTTTCGCCTCGCCGCCCACGGGCTCCCGGTGGTGATCGTGAATCCGTCTTACGTGCTCGGCCCGGATGATCCGACGGGAAGCTCGATGGAGCTCGTGCGCCGCTTTCTCCTTGGGCGGATCCCCGCCTACGTCCCGGGCGCCCTCAACATCGTCGACGTTCGCGACGTCGCCCAGGGCCACGTACTCGCCGACGGGAAGGGTGAGGTGGGGGAGCGCTACATCCTGGCGGGCCGCAACTTCACTCTCGACCGGCTGTTCGCCGATCTGGCGCGCGTCTCCGGGCGCGATCACGCGCCCGTCAGGCTGCCCGCGACCCCGACCACGCTCGCGGTCGACCTCGGTGAGCGGGCCGGCCTCCGGATGCCGGTGTTCGCCGACCAGGTGCGCTCGGCCGCCTGCTGGTGGACCTACCGCAACACCAAGGCGCGCAGGGAGCTCGGCTTCGAGCCGCGCCCACACGAGGAGACCCTCGAGGACGCCGTCGGGTGGCAGATGGAGGCGCTCGGTGACCGAGTGCGGCGCCGGCGAGGAGCCCAGGAGACGGCGCTCGCGGCGATGGCGCCGTTCCTGCGCCTCGCCGGGAGGGTGCTGGGCGGATGAGCGACGCCAAGATCGTGCTCTATCGCTGTCCGACGCCCACGGACGTGCTCTGTCCATGTGGGGCCGTGGCGCGGCGGCTGGGGCGCCTGGGCCTCGAATACCGGACGGCGCGGATGCCCTACCGGCGCGCGCGGAGGCCCGAGATCGAGGAGCTGACGCGACAGCGGCGGATACCGGTGCTCGTCGACGGCGACGAGGTGATCCACGACTCGAAGAGGATCCTTCAGTACCTGGATTGGAAGTACGCGAACCGGGGGGCTGACGAGGCCCCGAAGGCCGAGCCAAGCGTGGCGGGCGGCGATCGGGAGAGCCGGCCGCCACGCCTATACAATGTGAAGCAGTGGAGACGCCGCAAGAAGCAATCCAGCTGACCGACAAGGCCGCGGGGAAGATCAAGGATCTCTTGATGGCCAACCAGGGCGCCGACGAGCAGGCGCTTCGCGTCGCGGTGCGCGGCGGCGGCTGCTCGGGCTTTCAGTACGCGCTGGCGCTCGACAAGGCGAAGGACGACGACCACGTCTTCGAGCACCAGGGGGTCTCCGTGGTGGTCGACAAGGTCAGCATGCAGTTCGTCTTCGGCTCGGAGGTCGACTACGTGGACGGCCTCCAGGGTGCGGGGTTCGTGGTCAACAACCCGAACGTCGTCGCCGCCTGCGGCTGCGGCTCCTCGTTCCAGGTGCGTGACGACGCCGCCGAACGCGCCGCCACGGTCTAGCCGGCTCCGCCTAGCTGTCGACCTGTAGCGGCGGACTCTGCTGCGGGTTGGCTGGAGCCTGCGTCGGAGGCGCCTCGACCGACTCGGGCTGCTCGGCGCCCACGAGGTCCGCGAGCTCGCCGGAGTCCAACATCTCCTCGACGATGTCGCAACCGCCCACCAGCTCGCCCTTGACGTAGAGCTGCGGGAAGGTTCGCCAATCGGCGATCTCTCCGGTCACCTCGCGCAACGGATCGAGCAGCGGCAGCACGTCGACCGCGCCGTACTCGACGCCGAGCTGCTCGAGCACGTTCACGACTCGCATCGAGAAGCCGCAGCGCGGCATCTCCGGCGTCCCCTTCATGAACAGCAGGATCTGGTTGTCGCGCAGCAGGCCCTCGACCTGCTGCTTCAGCTCAGGATTGGCCGCCATCGACAACCACCTTAGCGGGTGGGCTCGGCGGGCCCGGCCTCAGGTCCTCGCGGCCTCGGTGCTTATCGACAGGGCGTGAATCGAGCCGTCGTCGAAGCGGGCCTGGACGGCGTTCTTGACCAGCCGGTGCTGCTCGATCCTCGTCAGCCCGGCGAACTGGGGTGCCCGCACGGTGGCGCGCAGGTGGTCGCCGCCGCCGGTCTCGTCGACGACCTCGACCGCGGCGCCGGGGAGCGCCTCGGCGATCATGCGCTCGATCTCGGCGAGGTCGGCCACCGGGCGATTCTAGGCGGGCGTCCCCGCCTCCGGCCCGACCCCGGTGGGTTCCTTTTGACTCGCTATGCGACTCAAAAGGAACCCAGCTCCAACCTCGTGGGTTACTCCGCCGCGACCGGGGTGCCCGTGCCGGCGGCCTCGAGCATCTCCTCGATGCGGATGAACTTCAGCCGCGGGCGGCCAAGGGGCTTCCCCCGTTCCCGCTCGGTGAGGTCGATCGCCTCCCATCCCTGGTACGTGACCGTGTCGGGCTGCCGCTCGGCGAGCAGCTCGACGATCGCGGCGGGATCCGTCGCCAGCTCGGGGGCCGGAACGCGACCGGCCCGCGCGTCCGCGACGAGGTTGTCGACCGTCTCCTGCGCGTCCTTCTTATTGGTTCCGATGACCCCCGACGGGCCGCGCCTGATCCAGCCCACCGCGTAGTGACCCCGGAATTGCTCGCCGCTCTCGGGGTCCTTGACCCGGCCGCCCTCGTTTGGGATCACGCCCCGGCGCTCGTCGAACGGCACGCCGTCCAAGCCGACGCCCGCGTACCCGATTGAACGGAAGACGAGTCCGCAGTCCACGATCTCGCGCTCGCCCGTGTCACGCGGCCGGATCGCGCCGGAGTAGTCGCGATAGAGCTCGTTGCGGGCCACGACCAGCCGCTCGACCTTGCCGTCGCCCTGGATTTCGACCGGCGAGCGCAGGAAGCGCAGGGCGATCCGCCGGCGCTTGCCCTCGGGCTCGCGCTTCGAGAAGTCGGTGAAGATCTCCACGTTCTTGCGGGTGGTGATGTCGGCCTCCTCGGATTCGAGATAGGAGCGGCTGAGCTCGTCGAGGTCGACCTCGGCTGGGTCGACGTCGATGTCAGCGTCCCTCATCTCGCCCAGCTCCCGAAGCTCCGGGTTCGTGAACGAGGCCTGCGCGGGACCGCGGCGGCCAAACACCAGGATCTCCCGAACGTTGCTTTCGCCCAGCGCCTCGATCGCGTGGTCCGCGGTGTCGGTCTCCTCGAGCTCCTCCTTGGTGAGGGCGAGCATGCGGGCGAGGTCCGTCGCGACGTTCCCGTTGCCGATCACCACCGCGCGCTCGCAGGACAGGTCGAACTCGAGGTCGGCGAAGTCTGGGTGAGCGTTGTACCAGGCTACGAAGGCGGTGGCCGCGTGGCTCCCGGGCAGCTCCTCGCCCGGGATCCCGAGATGACGATCGGTCGGCGTGCCGTACGCGTAGACGACCGCGTGATAGCGCGCGGCCAGCTCGCCGGCGCTCACGTGCGGCCCGATCTCGACGTTGCCGAAGAAGCGAAAGCCGTCGCGGGCGGCGGTCTTCTCGTAGACGCGGATCACCGACTTGATCTTCGGGTGGTCGGGCGCCACCCCCGCCCGCACGAGCCCGAACGGGGTCGGCAGCCGGTCGAAGACGTCCACTTCGGTCGCCACGTCGTCCCGCTTCAGCAGGTGCTCGGCGGCGTAGAAGCCCGCCGGCCCGGAGCCGACGATCGCCACCCGCAGGGGGTTGGCGGAGGTGCCAGGTTGATCGGACATGAAGGCCGGAAGGTTAGTGGTCGGGCTCTACGCCAAAGCCGGGGCGCCCCGGGCCGTCGCGGCGCCGTCGAGGGCGTCGAGGGCCTTGGCGACCGACATCGCCACGCACGTGAAGATCGGCGTGTCGCGCAGGGTGAAGGAGCTCGACTCCGTGCCGCGTAGCTCCTGCACGAGATCGAGAAACCGCCCGGGGTCATCGGCCTCGAAGCTGACGACGAACTCCTGGTCGTCGAGCCCAAACGAGTAGGCGGTGTTGATCGTGATCTCGGGGTAGGAGCGCCCGACCGCAATGTGCGCGTCCATGATCCGCTGGCGCTCGGCCGCCGGCAGCCGATACCAGTCCCGCCTCTTCTCGAACGGATAGACGAATAGGTAGCGGCGGTCGGACGTGCAGATCTCAGGCCGGGCCTCGGAGTCGGAATAGGGCGAGCGCTTGGTCATCGCGAGATACGAGTGCGGAATGTGCGCCCACCTCGCGAGACCGCTCTGCGCCAGGACCACGTGGAAGGTGTGGATGTCCTCCAGCGACGGGCTCTGCGAGAGCAGCAGCAGGTCTACGTCCCCACGAGTACCGACGGTCGAGTAAGCGCGCAGCGAACGATCCTGGGCGAAGTCCTCGCAGGCGGCGAGGAACTCCCGTTTATCCTCCGCGCGCGCCTCGGGATCGCGGCGCTGCCACGCGGGGTCGAGCTTGAAGAAGGTGAACTTGGCGAACGTGCGCGCCGTATCGGCCATCGCCGCGATGGTAGTGCTTGCCGGCGCGGTTTCCTGTGCGACGGTCGCGCCGGCGTCGAGCGGCGTGCCCAGCCGCAGTTGTGCCGACATTCAAGGTCGGCACAATCCGGCGGGCACGCCGCCCGACGCCGGCGCCACCGAGCACCACGATCCGCCGCGCATCACGATCGCGATCGTGCCCCGGGGCACGACCGTGTCGCAGCTGGCGCGGGTGCCGGGGATGGGGGTGGGGCTCATGAGCGCGGGCATCGGCCCGGTGCCGGCCGCGCAGACCCACATCGACATGGGCCAGGGCGCCCGCCTTGCCCCGACCCTGTACGACAAGCCGCTGCCTCTCCTCTATGTGCCGATTCCCGCCAACGGAGGCCAAGAGCGGGTGCCGGTTCCGCTCTGGCGGCAGGTTCGCGACCGTGCCGAGAGCGCACCCGCCGACCTGGTCCCGGGCCTCCTCGGCTCGACGCTCCAGGCAGCGGGGGTAAAAAGACGCGCGGGTGTCCTGCCGGGCAGCTCGGCGGTCGTCCTCGCGGACGAAAGCGGGCGGATCACCGACCGAGGTGGTTGCGCGAGGTGTCCGGTCGTCAGGATCGTCGCCGCCCGCCCGACCCAGCTTGCCGCCACCGCTCGAGATCTTCGCGCCCGCGACCTGCTCGTGGCCATCGAGGAGCCCCCACCCATCCCCAACCACGAGCTGGCGCTCGGCATCGCGGGGGCGGGATTCGACGGGACGCTGACCTCGGACTCGACCCGCATGCGGGGCTACGCGCTGTCGACCGACATCGCTCCGACGGTCCTCGATCGCCTCGGGGTTGCGATTCCGAGCGCGATGGACGGCGAGCCGATCCACGACGACGGGTCCGTCGATGCCTCCTACGTCCAGAGCCTTGAGGACCGGCTGGCTGTCATCGGCCCGCGGCGCGGGCCCGTGATCGGCGCCAACCTGCTGATCTGGGTGGGCCTGTGCGCGCTGGCCGGGATCGCCCTTGGCGTACGAGGGCTGCGAGCGGCGCTCCCGGTGCTCGCCGTGGCCGTCGCGTACCTGCCGGCGGTACTCCTTGTCACCGCGGCGCTCGAGCCGAGCGAGACGGCAGAGCGGCTGATCGTCGCCGTCGGCTCGCCGCTTCTGGCCCTGACGACACTCCGGCTGGCGCCGCCGCTGGGAGCGCTCGCAATCGCCGGAGCGCTTTCGGTGATCGGCTACGGCGTCGACGTGATCGCCGGCTCGCATCTCACGGGGCTGTCGCTGGTCGGCCCCGACCCGGCGGAGGGGGTGCGATTCTTCGGGATCGGCAACGAGCTCGAGGCCGCGATCGCGGCGCTCATCCCGGTGGTCACCGGCGCCGCCCTCGTCACCTGGGCCCCACGCGCCTCGGCGCGGGCAGCCGCCATGGCGTTCGCGGGGGCGGCGATCGTCGCGACGGCCGCCTTCGCGCCGGGGCGGTTCGGCGCCGACGTGGGCGCCGCGATCGGGATCCCGATCGGCGCCGCGGTGGCGATCGCCGCCTTCCTGGCCGGCGAGGGGCCTGCGCACCCGCGAGCCCGGTGGGTCGCGCTGGTGATCGCCGCGCCCATCGTCGCGCTGGCGGCCCTGGTGGTCGCCGATCTGGTGCTGGGAGGCAACGCCCACCTCACCCGCAGCGTGCTGCGCGCCGGCGGCTTCGACCAGCTCGGAGACGTGTTGGAGCGCCGCTTGCGGCTCTCGGCGCACAGCTTCTCGCGCTACGCGCGCAGCCCGATGCTGTGGCTCGCCGTCGCCGCGATCGCGGCGGGGGTCATCGAGCGGCGCCGGATCCGTGCGTGGTTCGGCCGGCGCCGACTCGCGTGGGCGGGGCTCCTGGGAGCTGTCGGCGCGACGCTCGCGGGAACCCTCGCCAACGACTCGGGGGCCCTGCTCTTGATCATCGGCGCGCTCGTCTGCGGAACGGCGGTGGCCGTCGCCTGGGCCACACACGTGCCGCGCATGTGACAAAACGCACGGCCGCGCGCCAATTCATCGGGTAACCTGGCACCACGGTCGGTGTCCTTGAGCTCAGCAGTCCTGGCCCGGGTTTCTGTCCCTCGAACAAGACCAAGCCGATGCGCGTCGCGATCGTCAGCCCCTACTCCTGGACGTACGCGGGCGGTGTGAACCGCCACGTCGAGGCGCTTGCCCACGCCCTCATGCGTCGCGGGCACGAGGTGCGCGTGATGGCTCCCTGGGACCCGCCCGACCGCCGAAGCCGGGCCCTCCACCGAGGCCACCCCGACCAGCCCCGGCGCCCTGATTACCTGATCCCGCTCGGGCGGACGCTGGCCATCGGCGCCAACGGCGCCGTATCGAACCTGTCCGTCTTCCCCGACGCCGTGACGACGATGCGCCGCGAGCTTCGCGCCGGCCGCTACGACGTCGTCCACGTACACGAGCCCTCAGCCCCGACGCTGAGCTGGGACGCGTGCTCGTTCCGGGGTGCGCCCGTGGTCGGCACCTTCCACGCCTACTCGACCAAGCCGGTGCCAAACATGCTCGCGAGCCTCGTCGGCGTGCGGCGCAAGTTCAACCAGCTGAGCGCGAGGATCGCCGTGTCCGAGGCGGCCGCTTGGACCGGCAGGCGGTGGTTCGGCGGCGAGTACCGGGTGATCCCAAACGGGGTCGATCTCGATGCGCCGCCCACCGGCCCGAAGCCGCGCTCAGACGAGCTGCGGGTGCTCTTCGTCGGCCGCTCCGAGGAGCGCAAGGGCCTGCCCGTGCTCCTGCAGGCGTTCGAGGGGCTGATCGAGCACGTGCCGGCCCGCCTGACCGTCATCGGGTCAACCGCAGAGGACGTTAGGCGCTACGTCGCCGACCCGGCGACCGAGTCCAGGATCGAGACGCTCGGGCGCGTGGCCGGCCCCGAGCTCTGGAGCCACCTCCACGAAGCCGACGTTCTCTGCGCGCCGTCGCTCGCGGGCGAGAGCTTCGGGATGGTGCTCACGGAGGCGTTCGCCGCCGGGACGCCCGTGATCGCGTCGGCGATCGCGGGCTACTCGGACGTCGTCACCGACGGGCACGACGGCATCCTGGTGCCGCCGGCGAACGCCCAGAGGCTCGCCGAGGAGCTCCAGCGTCTGCATCTGGCGCCCTCCCGCCGCGAGGCGATGGGCCGCGCCGCGCGCGAGACCGCGAGCCGCTACGCCTGGCCGCACGTGGCTCAGCAGGTCGAGGGGATCTACGAGGAGGTCCTGCACGCGCCGGGCGCGGCAAGCGCGGGCGAGCGGGCCGCGGGCCGGGTGGGATTGGTCCCGATCGAGGGCGGGCCCCGACGGCCCCCGGTCAGGCTTCCCTCGCTGGATCCCGAGCCAGTCCAGGTCGCCGCCCGGCACCGAGTCGCGAGGCGCGTGGGGCTCGGGGTGGCGGGGGTGCTGGGCATCGGGTTGACGGCCCTGGCCGCGCACAAGATCGGCCTCCAGCACGTCGTCGCGAGCATCGTGCGCTCGGACGTCTCCTGGGTCCTGATCGCCCTCGGCTTGATGATGGCCGCGATGATGCTGCGCGCGGTCTCCTGGTATGCGATCGCTCGGGCCGCGCTCCCCCGCAGCCCGCTTCGCCGGCGCGACGTCACCTCGGCGACCATGATCGGGGTCCTGATGTCGGCGACGCTCCCCGCCCGCCTCGGGGAGCCCGCGCGGGCGATGGTGCTCGCAAGGCGCACCGGGCGGATGCGAAACACGTTCCCGGTCCTGCTGGGCACGCTCGTCTCGCAGACCGTGTTCAACATCGTCGCGCTGCTGTTGCTCGGCGTGATCATCGTCGCCTCCACCGACCTGTTCCACTCGGGCTCGACAAAGCTCTTCGTGTACAGCCTCGCGCCGCTGGCGGCGCTCGTCGCGGTGATCCTCGCGCCGGTCATCGTGAGGCAGACGAATGGCGGCGGCAGGTTCGCGCGCATCGTGACGGCGATCAGGAGAGCGCTGCTTCGCGTGCGCAGCGGCCTCTCGGTCTTTCGCCGCCCCCGCCTCGGATCGATGGCGGCGGGCGCCCAGCTGGCCGCGTGGGCGGTGCAGCTCGTCTCCTGCGCCGTCCTGTTCAACGCGCTGGGCCTCGACGGGGTGGGAATCGGCGCGGCAGCGGCGGTCCTGTTCGCCGTGAACGTCACCGCGGTCGTCCCCGCGACGCCGTCCAACATCGGCGTCTTCCAGCTCGCGGTGATCAGCGTCCTCACCACGGGCTTCGGCGTCAGCGCCGCCGACGCGCTCGCCTACGGCGTCATCCTGCAGGCGGTCGAGATCGCGACCGCCGTCATCCTCGGCCTGCCGGCGCTCGTCCGCGAGGGCCTCACCTGGTCCGACATGCGCCTGCGCGCCCTCGGTGCGGCCCCCGTGCGCCTAAGGCCGCGCCCCGAGGGCACGGAGACGATCTCCGGCTAGCCCGCCCACTGTCCGCGGCTCAGAGCCCGCGCGAGACGAAGGTCTCAGCGACCCCGACGGCGAGCAGCGCGGCGAGGCCGAGGTAAGCGGCGCCCAGGGCGGCCCGGGTCCGAGCCGGGATCGCGTAATAGGCGCGACCCTGCGGCGTTCCCCGGAGCTTCCAGCGGCGCCAGCTCTCAAGCCCGCCGAGAATCAGGATCAAGAACAGGAGCGGGCTCGGGTAGAAGACCGTGAGGGCGAGAAGACCCGCCAGGCCCACCAGCCAGATCGCCGGGCTGAGCGCCGCCATCGCGCGGCCGCCGTCCAGGGGGACGACCGGCAACAGGTTGAAGAGGTTGAGGAAGAACCCGATGTAGGCGAGCGCGCGCCAGAACTCGCCGCCCGTCGCAAGCCAGAGCCCCAGCGGAACCAGGGACGCCAGGGTCCCCAGCACGGGGCCGGCGAGCCCCACCCGAGCCTCCGCGGCCGCGTCCTTCCCCATCGACTTCGCCGAGATGACCGCGCCGAGGAACGGGATGAACATCGGCGCGGAGGCCTTCACACCCTCGCGCCGAAGCTGGATCACGTGCCCTGTCTCGTGCAGAAGGAGCAGGGCGACGAAACCCACTGCGAACGGAATCCCGAAGACGAGCGAGTAGGCGGCGATCGAGACGACCATGGTGCCGACGGTCGTGAGCAGCTTCAGCTTCGGGAGCAGGAGCAGCAGCGCCTTCGCCTTCGCCAGCACGGCGCCGAGCGCCGCGAGCACGCCGGCGAGCCGCTTGCGAAAGCCCGGGCGGCCAGAACCCGGATGGATCGGCTCATAGCGCCTCGGCGCCTGCGGCGGCGCCGGCAGCGCCGCCGGCAAGCCCTCGCTCAGTCCCTCTGTCATGACCGAATTGTCCATCGCTTCACTAAATGTAGAGTGAGTCGCGCGCGATCCGCCTTGGGATCGGAGGTGTGGTGTGAACGATGTAGCGGTGAGGGAATACAGGGCCGGGGCGCGCTCCACCGATGCCTTCGGCCGCGTGCTGTGCAACGCCCGCGATCACTTCATCGTCATCGACGGGCCGGTATGGAACGGTTGTCCGGGCGAGGCGCTGACGCCGGGCGAGGCGTTCATGGCGGCGGTCGCGGCCTGCGGGGTGGAGCTCGTCGAGGTGATCGCGCTCGATCAGGGGCTCGAGATCGGGGCGGTCGAGGTGGCGATCCGGGGCGTGGTCGACAGGGAGCACCCGGTGCGCGCGGACCTCACGGTGTTCAACCGCGTGCGCATCGACTACGAGATCGAGGGGGCGACTCAGGAACAGGCCGCCGGCTTGGTCGAGGGGGTCAAGGCCCGCTGCCCGCTGTACGGGGCTGTCGCGGCGTCGACCCCGGATCTGGAGGTCGAGGTACGCACGGGCTGATCGACGCGGTCCCGTGAGGCGCGCCGAGGGCTCTGTTGTAGCCTCAGCGACCAATGGCGCTTTCGAACATCTCGGGCTTTCCCCGCATCGGCCCCAACCGGGAGCTCAAGTTCGCCACCGAGGGCTATTGGCGAGGCGAGGTCTCCGAGCAGGAGCTGCTCAAGACCGCCAACCGCATCCGCGCGGACAACTGGCGCTTCATGCAGGACGCCGGGGTCGACCTGATCCCGTCAAACGACTTCTCGCTCTACGACAACGTGCTCGACGCGATCTCCCTTGTGGGCGCGGTGCCTGAGCGTTACGGGCACGGCGGAGGGCCGGTAGGCCTCGACACCTACTTCGCGATGGCCCGCGGACGCCAGGAGGGAGGGGTCGACGTCACCGCGATGGAGATGACCAAGTGGTTCGACACCAACTACCACTACATCGTCCCCGAGCTCGGACCTGACACGCGCTTCTCGCTGTCGTCGACGAAGCCGTTCGACGAGCACGCCGAGGCGATGGAGGAGCTCGGGATCGACACCGTGCCGGTGGTCGTCGGCCCGGTGTCGTTCCTCCTGCTCGGCAAGTCGGCCGACGGTGTGTCCGAGGGTTTCGACCGCCTCACGCTGCTGGAGCCGCTGCTCGAGGTCTACGGAGAGGTGCTCGAACGGCTCGCGGAGCAGGGCGCCACCTGGGTGCAGCTCGACGAGCCTTGCTTCGTGGAGGATCGCGCCGAGCGCGAGCTCGACGCGCTGCGGGTCGCCTACGAGGAGCTGGCGAAGGTCCACGAACGTACGAGGATCTGCGTCAAGACCTACTTCGACCACGTCGGCGACGCCTACGGCGTCCTCCGCGACCTGCCCATCGACGGCGTCGGGCTCGATCTGCACCGGGGTGGAGCCGATCTCGACCGAGTCATGGAGCGCGAGGGTCCCAAGAACGTCGAGCTGATCGCCGACGAGGGCGGCCTCGAGGACCAGTGGCTGTTCGCGGGGATTGTCGACGGCCGCAACGTCTGGATCAACGAGCTCGAGCACAGCCTCGATCTGCTCGGCGGGCTGCGCGACCGCTGCGCGCAGCTCGTCGTGTCCACCTCGTGCTCGCTCCTGCACACCCCGCTCGACCTCGACGCCGAGCCGCCGTCCGAGGTGCTGGACGACGAGCTTCGCTCGTGGATGGCGTTCGCCAAGCAGAAGGTCGGCGAGGTGGTCACGCTGGCGCGCGGCCTCGGCGAGGGCCGGGAGGCGATCGCGGCCGAGCTCGACGCCAACGATCGGGCGCTCGATGACCGCCGCGAGTCCCATCGGACGCGAAATCCCGCGGTGCGGGAGCGCGTCGAGACGCTCACCGACGCCGATGCGCGGCGCTCGAGCCCGTTCGAGGTGCGGCGCGAGGCCCAGCGCCCCAGGCTCGACCTGCCGCTCTTCCCGACGACGACGATCGGGTCCTATCCGCAAACGGCGGAGATCCGGCAGGCCAGGGCCGAGCTTCGCCAGGGGAAGCTCGACGAGCGCGCCTACGTCGAGCGGATGCGCTCCGAGGTCGAGCGCGTGATCCGGTTCCAGGAGGAGGTCGGCCTCGACGTGCTGGTCCACGGCGAGCCGGAGCGCAACGACATGGTCCAGTACTTCGCCGAGCAGATGGACGGCTACGTTTTCACCCAGAACGCCTGGGTCCAGTCGTACGGCTCGCGCTACGTGCGCCCGCCGATCATCTATGGCGACGTCAGCCGACGGCATCCCATGAGCACGGACTGGATCGCGTTCGCTCAGTCGCTCACCGAGAAGCCGGTGAAGGGCATGCTCACCGGGCCGGTGACGATGCTTCAGTGGTCGTTCGTCCGCGACGACCAGCCGCGCTCGGAGACCTGCGAGCAGCTCGCCCTCGCGATTCGCGACGAGGTCGCGGACCTCGAGGCGGAGGACATCAGGATCGTCCAGGTGGACGAGCCCGCGATCCGCGAGGGGCTGCCGCTGCGCCGCGACCGCTGGAGCGAGTACCTGGACTGGGCCGTCTACTCATTCCGGGTGACGACCGCGGTGGTTCGCGACGAGACGCAGATCCAGACCCACATGTGTTATTCGGACTTCGGCGACATCATGGATCAGATCCAGCAGATGGACGCCGACGTGCTGCTGATCGAGGCGGCGCGCTCGCGGATGGAGCTGCTTCACGACTGGGAGCGTTCCGGCTACGCGCAGGAGATCGGCCCCGGCGTCTACGACATCCACTCCCCGCGAGTTCCGCCGACCGAGGAGATGGTCGAGCTCCTCCAGGGGGCCGCCAGGGTGCTCGACCCTGAGCAGCTCTGGGTCAACCCCGACTGTGGCCTGAAGACGCGCGCCTGGGCCGAGGTGGAGCCGGCCCTTCGCAACATGGTTCAGGCCGCGAAGCAGCTCCGCGAGGAGCTCGTCCCGGCGAGCTGAGCGTCGGGGCACTGGGCCGAAACGGTGACCCCACCGGCATGGCGCTGCGAGTCGTCGGAGCGGGGCTGGGCCGAACCGGCACCCACTCGCTGAAGCTCGCCCTCGAACAGCTTCTCGTCGGTCCCTGCTACCACATGTCGGAGGCGATCGAGCGCCCGGGCAACACCCCGGCGTGGCACGCGGCCGTACGGGGTGAGGCGGTCGACTGGGATCGGCTCCTCTCCGGCTACATCGCGACCGTGGACTGGCCCGCGTGCGCCTTCTGGCGCGAGCTCCGAGCTGTGAACCGGGACGCGGTGGTCCTCCTCTCGAGCCGGGAGTCCCCCGAGGCCTGGTGGCAGAGCATGGAGAGGACGATCGTCGCCACGCTCAGCCGCCCCGTTCCGTCCGAGGACGCCGACTGGACCGCCCGCCGCGCGATGACCCTGGAGATGATGGAGCGCCGGTTCGCGCCCGGATGGAGGCACCGCGACAGCGCGATCGCGGCGTACGAGCGCCACAACGACGACGTTCGCGCCGCCGTGCCCGCGGAGCGTTTGATCGACTGGCGAACCGGTGATGGCTGGGAGCCCCTCTGCGCTGCCCTCGAATTGCCGGTTCCCGCCGAGCCATTCCCGCACGTGAATACGGCGGCGGACTTCCGCGCGGGCCAGGAGCTCGACCACAGGCAAGAGTAGGCCCGCCAGACCTCCTCGCCTGAGGGCGAGGATCGGGACGAGGGAGATGCCCGGGCATTCCTCCCCTTCGTAAGCCACCAGATTTGGTCGTTCGCGCCGGGCCCGACGTGGTTTCTGGAGGCCCTGCTCCTCTTCTCGCTCGGCTACGCCGTGATCGACGCCCTCTGGCCGCGGGCCAGGCAGGTCTCGCGCGCGCCGCTTGGGGGGCGGCAGGTCGCTGCAGTTGCCGTCGCGATTGCGGTGCTCTCGTTCGCGACCCACCTTGCCTTCCGGGTGGGCGACGAGCAGTTCCACGTCCAGTTGGCGCTCTTCCCGCAGTACGCGATCCTGTTCGCGCTCGGATGTGCCGCCGGCCGCCGGGGCTGGCTCGAGACGCTGACGCCGAGGCTGCTGGCGCCCGGGCCGCGCCAGCCCCATTCCCCTGCGCTCGAGGCCCAGCCGGCCAGCCCGTAGCCCACGGATCGGTCGACTGCGATCCTTACCCGACCTTTACCCGGGTGACCCCGTGTCCTTGCTACGTTGGCGGCTGGGACTAGAGCGGCGACCCGCCACCGTGGGTGAGGAGGTAGATCGATGAGTGACAGCAGGATTCGAGGCACGGGCCTGCGCGGCGACGCGCCGAGCCGCTTGGAGCTCAGCGATGGCTCGCGCCTGATGCTCGACGGCACCGCCGATCAAGAGCGGGTCGAATGGAGGAGGCTCGGCCGCCGGCGCACCCGGGTTTCCGTGTCCGAGGCTGCCCGGCTCGCGGGCGACGAGTTCGCGGAGTACGTGACCGTGCGCACGCGCGCCGAGGCGGAGTGGCTGCGCGCGGTGTCCGATTGGTATCGCGAGCAGGCCGATCGTCTGCAGCGGGAGCTCGTCGAGGCGCAGGGATAGCGCTCGGTTAGTGCCGCCACCGACGGGCGAGTTTCGACGACGGCGTCGTCGAAATTAGCCCTTGGCCGCTCGGGTGCGGGTCACGCTCACAGCACCACGCCGTGGCGCACGATGTTCGTGGACACGACCTGCTCGTCGGCGAAGTGGCGCAGGTAGGTGCGGCCGCCGGCCCGGGCGCCGGTCCCCGAGAGGCGATTGCCGCCGAACGGCTGGCGGCCCACCATCGCGCCAGTGATCGCGCGGTCCACGTAGACGACCCCTGCGGGTAGGCGCTCGATCAGCGCCTCGATGCGATCCGGCTGGCGGCAGAAGATCCCCGCGGTGAGCGCCTGGGGGAGCTCGCGCACCCTCTCCGCTGCCTCATCCAGGTCTCGCACGCGCTCCACGGTGAGCAGCGGCCCGAAGACCTCCTCGTGCAGGACCGGCGAGCCGTCCGGGAGGTGGTCGCCGTCGATTAGCAGCGGGGCGACGTACTGGCCGCTTTCGGGCGCCGGGGCGCTGGCGAGCTCCGCGCCGCGGCAGAGCTCGGCGTAGCGGCGGTACTTGGCGACCGCGTCGTCGTCGATCAGCGCCGGCACCTCGGTGGCGAAGTCCTCAGCGGGACCCACGCGTAGGAGCTCGACCGCGCCGGACAGGCGATCGCCGAGCCGGTCGGCGATCGCGTTGTGGACGAGGGCGCGCGCCGCGGCCGAGCACTTCTGGCCCGCGTAGCCGTCGGGGGAGCGGACGATCGCGGGGACGGCCTCGTCGAGGTCGACGTCGGAGTCGACCAGGACGCAGTTCTTGCCCCCGAGCTCGGCGACGATGCGCTTGATCTGGCGCTGCCCCTCGGCCGCATGGGCACGGCGGTGAATCTCGAGCCCCACGGCGACCGAGCCCGTGAATGCGATGGTGGCGATCAGCGGCGCCGCCACCAGCCACCGCCCGAGCTCGCCCCCGCCCGGAAGAAACGCGAGCGCGTCCGGGTCGACCCCGGCCTCGAGCAGGAGCTCGGCGAGGACCCAGCCGCAGGCAGGGCTCTGCTCGGCAGGCTTGAACAGCACGGGGTTGCCCGCGACGAGCGCCGCTGTGACCATCCCGCACGGGATCGAGAGCGGGAAGTTCCAGGGGCTGATCACCGCGGTCGGCCCGCGCGGGCGTAGGCGCAATTCGTTGCGCTCGCCCGCCACCTGCTCCAGCGGTTCGTCGAGGTCGCGGGCGGACGCCGCGTAGAAGCGCATGAAATCGATCGCCTCGCAGACCTCGGCGTCGGCGTCATCCCACGGCTTGCCGGCCTCGCGGACGATCAGCGCCGCGAGGCGGTGGCGGCGCTCAGCCGCGAGATCCGCCGCGCGCTCCAGCACCCGCGCGCGGTCCTCGAGGGGTCGCCCGGGCCAACTCGACCGGCCGGTGAGCCGGAGCGCCCGCCCGCCCTCCTCCTCCGTAGCCCAACGAAGGCGCGCCACCTCCCGCGACGGCTCACAAGGGTCGAGCGACGCGGCGTCGGATCCCGGGGCCCCATCGCCGCCGACCAGCACTCCCGGGCGAAGCGGCAGCTCAGCGTCGAGGCCGGCCAATGCCGCGGAGAGCTCCGCGCGGACCTCGGGCCGGCGAATCTCGAGCAGCGGATGGTTTTGGAACCCGGGGGAGTTCACGCCGGCGCCTCGAGAAGCTCGTCCAGCGTTCGGTGGCGCTGCTGCAACAGAAAGCCCTGGTTGGAGGAGTTCTCCAGCAGTCGGCGCACCAGGTACGCCATTCCCGCCACGAGGTCCCCGATCGGCGTATAGACGCGGACCCGGTGGGAGAGCCGGCTGAGCCCCGCGGCGATCTCGTCGCCGAGCCCCCGCAGAACCTGGAGCTCGAGCTCGTTCGGCGAGCCGCCGCTTCGCTCCAGATAGGCCATCGCGTGAGCGAGCGAGCGCAGGTTGTGGGTGGCGATCGCTGGGCGGACGGCCTCGCGCGCGTCGATCAGGCGGCGGGTGAGCCGCTCGAACGTGGCGTCGCTTTCGCGCTTCTCCTCCCATACGGGAGGCTGCCAGCCGCGCTGAGCGGCGATGACCCGCTCGTGGTCCCAGTAGGCGCCCTTGACCAGGCGCACGGTGGGCGGCACGTCCCGCCTCGTGAGGGCCGAGGAGGCGAGGATCCGCTCCAGCGTCTCCAGCGCGTCGCGCAGGTACGCCTGCACCACGACCCCGACCGAGGGGCCGCCCCGAAACTCCGCGTCGGCCAGGACCTCCTCGAACGCCAGCAGCAGAGTCTCGCGGCTGTCGTAGTCCTCCATATCGAGGTGTAGATGGGCACCGGCATCGCGCGCGAGACCGAGCAGCGGGCGCAGGCGGCGGGCGGCGTCGGCGGCGCCCCGCTCGGGGGCGAGCGGCCGAAGCAACGGCGTGAGCGCGGTGAGCTTGATCGACAGGTTGGCCCGCGGGAGGGGCCCGTGGGAGTCGGCGTCGAGGAGGGGGCTCTCCGGCCACCCCCGCGTCTGCTCGGCGAGGACGCGCAGCGTCTCCGCGCAGCGCTTGAAGTAGGCCTCGGCCTCGGCCTCCGTGACCGTGGCCTCGCCGAGCAGGTCGAGGGCGAAGGCCTGCCCGCGCCGCCACATCCGGCGCAGGTTCCGGGCGGCGTCGGAGACGTCGCGCCCGGCTATGAACTGGCGCGCGAGCATGGCGGTGGCCGGTCCGCTCGCGAACCCGTACAGAGACAGCAGGACGCCGGGGGCGCGCCCCGCACGAAGCGGCCGCAGCGTAAGCGGAACTCGCTCGCCCTCGACCTCGCGCAAGAAGGCCCGCAGGTGGGCGCCGCGATCGCGAGCCCCGCGGCACGCCGGGGCGACGTCGACGAAGCGGAAGACCGCCGAGCGAAGGGCGGGTCGCTCGTCGAAGCCGCCGAGCACGCGGCGCCCGATCGTCGCCACAGGCCGCCGCCACGGGGCCGGCTCTGCCCTCCGAAGCTCCGTGGCCAGCTCCCGCGTGCGTCTCTCGAGCGCCTCGTCCATCCACCGTCGAGGCTACCTGGGGGTGACCGAGGTTTCGGGCCACTGTGACCCCAAACGTCGAACACCCCCTGGCCGCATCGCCCTACCCAGCCCAGGGAGGCTGCAGTGCTTACGAGTGTCGCCCCGGCGCCGCTACGGCCCGAGCCGGTTCCGCAGGCCGCGTGCATTCAGGAGCCTGTACAAGCGCCGGACGATGCCGCGCTGCCGCGCCGTGTAGGGGAACCACAGGAACTCGCGCTTCGGCTGGCGGATCCGCGGCACCGTGATCGACTCCGAGCGGCAGAACTTGCGGATGCCGACGGCGCCGTGGCGGTAGCCGATACCCGAGTGCTTCCAGCCCCCCATCGGCAGCCCGAGCACCGAGTAGTTGGTCATGAACAGGTCGTTGACCGCGACGGTGCCCGCCTCCACCCGGCGCGCGATGCGCTCGCCGACCGCGGTGTCGCCCGCGAAGACCGCCCCCCCGAGGCCGTAGGTAGTGTCGTTCGCGAGGCGGACGGCCTCCTCGGTGTCCGCGACCTTCATCACGGGAACCACCGGCCCGAACGTCTCCTCGCGCATCACCTTCATCGAATGGTCGGCTTCAGCGATCACGGTCGGCTCATACCAGTCGCCGGGCCCGTCCTTGCGCCGACCCCCGGTGAGGATCCGGGCGCCCTTCGCGCGCGCGTCCTCGACGTGGTCGGAGACGATCGCGGTCTGATTCGGAGATGTCATCGCGCCGATCTCCGCCGAGTAGGTTCGTCCATCAGCGCCCTGGCGCAGCCGCTCGACGTTTGCCTGGAGCTTGGCCACGAACTCGTCGTACACCGGCTCCTCGACGTAGACGCGCTCGATCGAGAGGCAGATCTGCCCCGCATTGAGAAGCCCGCCGAAGGCCGCGGCGTTGGCCGCCCGGTCGAGGTCGGCGTCCCTGGTGACGATCATCGGGTCCTTGCCTCCGAGCTCGAGGGTCACGGGGGTGAGGGTGTCGGCGGCCCGCTTCATCACGATCTTCCCGGTGCGTTCGGAGCCCGTGAACTGGATGAAGTCGCACTCGTCGACGAGCGCGCCCCCCGTCTCGCCCATGCCGTTGACGACGGCCAGCACATCGGGGGCCCCGAGCTCGTCTCGCCACGCCCGGACGAGCTCCATCAGCGTCAGCGGCGTGAACTCCGAGGGCTTGATGACCAGCGCACACCCGGCCACCAGCGCCGGGATGCCGTCGCCGAGCGAGAGGATGAGCGGGAAGTTCCAGGGGCTGATGATGCCGGCGACGGGGTAGGGCCGGTAGACAATCTTGGCCCTGCGGTGGCGAAGCAGCGGCACGTGCGGCGTGACCGTCTCGTCGGCGAGAAAGCCCGGGCCCCGATCGCACCAGAAGTTGATCGCGTCGAGCAGGTAGAACGCCTCGAGCGCGGCGTCGGCGCGAACCTTGCCGCTTTCGGCCTGCATGCGATCGTCGAGCTCGTCCTGGTGGTCGAGGATCCAATCCCTGAGGCCCTCCAGCCAGCGGCGCCGGCCGGCGAACCCGATCGCCTCCCACTCGGGCTGTGCCGCGCGCACTCGTGACACCACCTCGGCCACTCGCTCTGGCGGGTCGATCGGGATGCTGCGAATGACGGACCCGTCGGTCGGCCGGCGGACCTCGAAGCTCTGAGCCGCTCCGGACCCGTGGCCGGAGCCCGCGTCCGTATGGGTCTGGCCGGCGGTCGCGCTCTCCATCCCGAGCGGACTCTACTGCGGGCGAACGGCCGCGCCGCCCCCGAGGTCTACTTGTGCACGAGGCGATAGACCGGGCCGTCGAGCGAGGCGACGTAGATGTGACCGCCCGGCCCTTCGCCGAACGAGCTCGGGTCGGCGACGTGGATGCCGAGCGCGCGGTCGCGCTTCCCCCGCCGCCGGTGCGGGACGAAGCTGCGGAGCTCGCCCGCGCAGAGGTCCGCATACAGGTAGCGGCCGCGGAGGCTTCGCAGCGTCCGGTCGCGGACGACGTAGCCGCCGATGATCGCGCAGCGGCGCCCGGCATGCGAATACTCGAAGATCGGCGGCTCGTAGTGGTGTCGGGGTCGGGGTGCCTCGTCGTCGCCCGCAAACCGAAGGCGATGGTCGCCCTCGAAGTGGTCCCAGCCGAAGTTGGCGCCGCGAAGGCTCCGGCGCCCCTCATAATCGACCTCCTCGAACCGATCCTGGCCGACGTCCCCGATCAGGATCCGGCCGCGGTCGAACGAGAACCGGTAGGGATTGCGCAGTCCGAGCGCGTAGATCTCGTTCTGGCCGGGCCTGCCGACGAACGGGTTGCCTCGCGGTGATCGGTAGCGCTTCCGCCCGTGCTTCTGCGGGTCGATCCGGAGCAGCTTGCCGAGGAGCTGGTGCTTGTCCTGCGCGTGCTCGTGCGGGTCGCCCTCGGCGCCGCCGTCGCCCGTTGCGGCGTAGAGCTCGCCGTCGCGCCCGAACTGGAGCTGGCCCCCGTTGTGGTTCGACTGGCTGGGGTGGGGGATCACGATCACCCGGCGGCGCGAGCCCACGTCCGCGTCCGTATTCGAGGCGGCGTGGAACTCGTCGATCTCGATGTTGCCCCGCCCGTTCGTGTAGTAGGCGTAGAACAGGTGGTCGCGCGCATACTGAGGGTCGAACGCGATCGACAGCAGGCCGCGCTCCCCCTGCGTCGTTACTCGCCTGCGGATGTCGAGGAACGGGCGGCCGCGCGGATTTCCGCGCACGAGCACGCGAACGGTGCCCGCCCGCTCGACCACGTAGAGGTGCCCCGGCGCGGCCGGGGCGTGCGTCACGTACGTCGGCGCGGCAAACCTCCCGATCCTCCGCTTCGCGATCCCACCGTGGCCGTCGCCGATTTCACGGTGGCGATGAGCCGCGAGGCCGCTGTTCGAGCTCGCGGCCGCGGCCGCAACGAGGCCGGCGAGCAACGCGACCAGGGCGATGAGCGCGGCAACCGACCGCACGCGCCCGGATCCGGTCCGCGAGGGCCGCAATGCGGCGACATCGTCGTCGAACTTCGGGCGCCGTCGGGTCCGGGAGCGGCGGCCCAGCTCAGTTCCCCTGGGTGAGGTGGTACACGGGCCCGTCGAGCGAGGCGACGTAGATGCGGCCGCCGCGTCCCTCGCCGAATGACGAAGCGCTCGAGACGTCGAGCCCGGTGTCCTGGTCCCCCGTCGCGCCATCGACGTGGGGCACGAGGCTGTGGATGGACCCGTTGCAGAGGTCCGTGTACAGGTAGCGGCCGCTCAGCGAGCTCAGGTCGCGGGCGTGGACGACGTATCCGCCGATCACGGCGCAGGCGCCCCTGCCGGAGTGCGTGTAGGTGAAGATGGGGAACGTCGTCGGCGGAGGGTTGGGGTTCGGATCGGGCCGCGAGCTGTCGAAGACGTCATTTCCCTCGTATTGGGGCCAGCCGAAGTTGGCGCCCTTGGCGGCGGCCCGGGTCGTGTAGTCGATCTCCTCGAAGGTCCTCTCGCCGACGTCGCCGATCGCGAGGTCCCCGTTCCGCGAGTTGAAGGAGAACCGCGACGGGTTGCGGAGCAGAGCACGCCGACGCCCGCGGCCACGACGAAGGCGCCCCTGGCTCGCCGCACCCTGAGGACTAGGGACCGCAGGTTCCCTGCACGACCTTACCGGCGCCGTTGACGCAGGTCTGTGGCGGCTTCGAGGAGATCGTGACGACGAAATGCCCCTTCACCGGGCCGCCGCTGTGGGTGACCGCGTTCGCCTTCCCCTCCAGCCCCGCGGCGACCTGGTAGTGGACGGGAAAGGTGCCGGCGCGAACCGGCGTCACCCGCCAAACCGCCGCCTTCGTGTCCCCGGGGCTGACCGCCCCGAACTGGAAAGTGTCCGTCTGCGCGGCCGCCGCGCCGGCCGGGGGCTGCTTGTCGAGGTTCTTGGGCGTTACCCCGGGGCCCAGCAGCTTCGGATACTCGTTCTCCAGGATCCACACTGGCCGGTTCGGGTCGGCGAGGCTAGGGTTGTCCTCGCGGATGTTGAACGAGCCCTGTCCAGAGCCCGTGGACGTCACGCCCGCCTTGATCTGCCCCGTCCAGATCGTGACGGCTAGGTCGGGGATCGTCTGGTTGCCCGTGTTCTTCACCGCCAGCGTCAGGTCGCGGGTCTGGGCGAGGCGCTGATGGGTCGGAAACTTGGCCGTCGTCACCTGCACGGGGAAGTTTCCCGAGGGCTCGGTCACGTCTTGGCGCTGGCCGCCCCCGCATGCCGCAAGGCCGAGCCCCAAGGTGAGCAGGGCGATCCCGGCCGCGATCCGTGCGCCCGAACCCGGGAGTCGCTCGGTACCGGCGTTTGTGCCGCTCTCCCCCAAGGCGCAGCTGAACATAGCACCCGCTAGGTGCCCAAATCGAGCTTGAACTGGCCGAAAACACGGCCATCCGGGCACGAACGGTTGGGGGTGGCGGGCCGCGATTTCATCCAATACATTTAGCCGTGCCGCCCGTGGCCCGCGCGGCGTGGAGGAGAAGATGTTGGTGAGGAGCTTTAGCTCCGAAACAGGCTGGTGCCGTTTCAGGGATTTGCTGGTGAGGAGCTTTAGCTCCGAAACAGGCTGGTGCCGTT
>JBKPIV010000028.1:0-6050 GCA_046730395.1 Actinomycetota bacterium
AGGCACCTTCGGCCGGGTGGTGACCTTCGATCCGCCACCATCCGGCGCGAAAACGCGCGTGGACCTCGGCCGCACGAAGACGATCTGCCCCTCCATGAGCTCGAGCTGATCGACCTCGTCGCGGGTGAGCTGCACCGAGAACCGCTGGCCATCCGTGAGGGTCAGCTCGACCCTCACCTCGAAGCCTAGATGCACGACCCGCTCGATCATCGCCTCGATGGTCTGGCCGTTGGGCTCGTGGCGGATGTCGACGTCATGCGGCCTCACCCACGCCTCTCCGAGACGGTGGGCCGGCCCGACGAAGCTCATCACGAACTCCGACGCCGGATCCTCGTAGAGGTCCCGGGGACCACCGGACTGCTCCACCTTGCCGTCATTCATGACGATGATCTGCTCGGCGACATCCATCGCCTCCTCCTGGTCGTGGGTGACGAAGATCGTCGTCACGTGCACGTCGTCGTGGAGGCGGCGCAGCCAGGTGCGGAGCTCCTCCCGGACCTTGGCGTCGAGGGCGCCGAACGGCTCGTCGAGGAGCAGGACTCGGGGCTCGACCGCCAGCGCCCGGGCCAGCGCCATCCGCTGGCGTTGCCCGCCCGAGAGCTGGTTCGGGAACCGCTTCTCGAAACCGGCGAGGTGCACCAACTCGATCAGCTTCTTGACGCGCTCCCGGATCGTGCCGCTGCCCTCTCCCTTGATCTTGAGGCCGAACGCGATGTTGTCGTAGACCGTCATGTGCTTGAAGGCGGCGTAATGCTGGAAGACGAAGCCCACGTTCCGGTCCTGCACCCGCGTCGCGGTGTTGTCCTCGCCTGAGATCAGCACCTGACCCTCGTCCGGCTGCTCGAGGCCTGCGATCACCCGCAGCAGCGTCGACTTGCCGCTGCCGCTTGGGCCGAGAACGGCCGTCAGACCGCCGTCCGGCACGTCGATGGAGACGTCATCCAGGGCGACGAAGTCGCCGAACCGCTTGGTCACGTTCTTGACGGAGATGGCCATCTCAGGCCTCCTTTTCGATGGGCTGCGGGACGAAGACCCCCGGACCTGGCGGAGTGGAGTCCTCTCCCTCCGCGCCGGCGCTCCGTGCCGACCGCTTCTGGAGGAAGCTCATGCTGAACAGGACCGCCATCGCGAGGATCGCGAGCACGATTGCGGCGGCATAGGCCCCCGCCAAGCTGAAGTTGTCGAACTGCGTCTTGACGAACAAGGGCAGCGTCTGCGTCTTGCCGCTGATGTTTCCCGCCACGACGCTGACGGCGCCGAACTCGCCAAGCGCCCGGGCGGTGGCCAGGACCACGCCGTAAGTGACCCCCCACCGGATCGCCGGCAGCGTCACCTTCCAGAAGGTCTGCCAGGGGGACGCGCCGAGAGTCTTCGCTGCCTCCTCCTGGTCGGTCCCGATCTCCTGAAGCACCGGCATCACCTCGCGCACCACGAACGGCAGCGAGACGAAGATCGTCGCCAGCACCATGCCGGGCACCGAGAAGATCACCTGGATCCCGTTGTCCATCAGCCAGCCGCCAAACCAGCTGTTGCGCGGGGCATAGACCAGGAAGAGAGCCAGGCCGATGACGACCGGGGAGATCGCGAACGGCAGATCGATCGCCGCGTTGAGCAGAGCCTTGCCGCGGAACTCCTGGCGCACCAGGACCATCGCGGTGATCACGCCGAAAATGGTGTTGAGCGGAACGGCGATCCCGACGCAGACGATCGTGAGCCAGAAGGCGTGCAGGCCGTCGGAGCTGGTCACCGCGTCGATCGGCTCGCTCAGGCCGTGCTCGAAGGTGCGGTAGAAGATCATTCCGACCGGCACGATCAGCAGCGCAGCCAGGTAGACGAGCGCGACGGAGCGAAGGCCCCAGCGCGTCGGCCGGCTAGCCGCGCTCATGTCTGGACCTCCAGCGCGCGAACAGGTTGAGGGTGAAGAGCACTCCCACGGCGATGGCGAGCAGGAGTACCGAGACCGCGGCGGCGCCCGAGTAGTCGCTCGTCTGCACGCGGCCGAAGATGTAGACGGACGCGGCCTGGGTCTTGAAGGGGATGTTCCCGGTGAGCAGCACCAGCGACCCGAACTCGCCGATCGCGCGCGCGAAGGCGAGCGCGCAGCCGGCAATGATCGCCGGGGTCAGGTTGGGGAGGAGGATGCTGCGGAAGATCCGCCGGTTCGACGCCCCGAGCGAGGCGGCGGCCTCCTCCATCTCCTGGTCGACTTCGATCAGGACTGGCTGTACGGCGCGGATGACGAAGGGCAGGGTCACAAAGAGCAGTGCCATGACGACAGCCACCCGCGTGTACGCGGCGTGGATCCCGATCGGCGAGTTCGGCCCGTACAGGGCGAGCAGAACGAGGCTCGCCACGATCGTCGGCAGGGCGAAGGGAAGGTCGATCACGGAGTTGACGAGCCGTTTCCCGCGGAAGTCGTCGCGCACCAGCACCCAGGCGATCAGCGTGCCCATCACCGCGTTGATCGCGACCACGATCAGCGAGGAGATCAGCGTCAGCTTGATTGCGGCGACCGCCTCCTTGTCGGTGATCGCATCCCAGAAATGTCCGACGCCATCTTCGAAGCCCCGGCTGACCACCGCGGCCAGGGGGAGCAGCACGATCACGCTGATCCAGAGCAGCGACGCCCCGCGAGTGAGCGCCGCACCGCCGAGGGGGACCCGCAGGCCCTCCCTCGGCGGTTTGGCTACAGCGGTGTCGGCTGATGCCATGCGGCGGCTCGCTCCAGATGCCTAGCTCGTTGGGTTGCCGAGGTCCTTCTCGGCCTGGATCACCCAGCCGTTGTCGCCGAAGAACGGATCGGCGACCTTGTCCCAGCCACCGAACTTGTCGATGGTGAACAGGCCCGACGGCGTCGGGAACTTGCTGGCGTTCTTGTCCGCCACGGACTTGACGACGGGGCGGTAGCCCGCATCGGCAAAGTCCTGCTGGCCCTGATCCGTGTACAGGAAGTCCACGAACTTCTGGGCCTCCGACGGCGCGTCCTTGGTGACCGCGATCGGGTTCTCGATCAGGATCGTGCTGTCGGGCGTCACGTACTCGAGATCGATGCCGTCCTTCTTCGCCTGGATGGCGTCGTTTTCGTAACCCACCAGCACGTCACCCTTGCCGCTGGCGAATGTGTTCAGCGAGTCACGGGCGCTGTCGTCCTGAACGGACGTATTGGCCAGAACCTGCTTGACGAAGTCCTGCGCCTGCGCCGGGGACTTGCCCTCGGCGATCTGCGACCCGTAGATGGCCATGATGTTCCAGCGAGCTCCGCCGGAGGTGGCCGGGTTCGGGTCGATCACGTCGACGTCGTCCCGGGCCAGGTCGTCGAAGCTGGTGATGTGCTTCGGGTTCCCGGGGCGGACCATCAGCGTCACGACCGAGTCGGTGACGATGCCCTTGTAGTGGTTCTGGTCCCAGTCGGAGGAAACGATTCCCGCGTCGACCAGCCGCTGCATGTCGGGCTCCAGCGAGAACTCGACGACGTCGGCCGGCTGACCGGACTCGACAGCGCGGCTCTGGTCACCTGACGCCCCGAACGAGTTGGAGAAGCCGACGTCCTTGCCATCGGACGTGTCCTTGAAGCCCGGCTCGAGGCTCTGCTCGTAGACCTGCTGTGGAGTGGAGTACGCCACCAGGTCGATCGACCCGCTCGCACTAGCCGATCCGCCGCAGGCGGCTATCCCGACCGTCGCTCCGAGAGCGAGCAATGCGAGCCCAAGTCGGACGACGAGGCCCTGCGCCCGGCGTTTTCTCTTTCTGTGAGTCATGGAGGCTTTGTGACCTTTCTTCATTGGTTTCCTTGACAAGAGATCGGCCACCGTACCAGAGTTCCCGACTTTCTGGATCAAGAACCTCTTGATTCTCTACTGGATTGGGGGGGAAATACCATGAAGCCGATGGAAAAGAGGGCATTTGGGGCCCTCCGCCCCTCCGAACTACGGCGCGACGGAATCGAAGACCGTGACGACCCCGGTGCCGAGGTCTCGAACGGACTCCCATGGGATGAAGCTCTCCCCCTTGGCGGGATCCGCCTCTGGCGACAGGCCGATCCTCTCCTTCCACCCCATCGTCCCGCCGATCAGTCCGGTGACTAGCCAGGGCTCGTTGACGTGCTCGTCCGGAAGCTCCGTCCCGCGCTCGACCCGGACGTCCCAGATCCGTCCGAGGTCCGTCCCAGAGGTCGTCACGAGGCGAGAACGGAGCAGCTCGGCAACCCGAATCGTTCCCGGCGGCCGCGAGTCAACCCACTGGACGTTGCGTCCCTCGCTCGTCTCGAGCCCGAGATCTTTGGCCGAATGCGCGAGCTCGACGGATGTCCCCACCCGTATCACCTCGCTCCAACGGATACAGCGCACGTAGCCCGGGCCGAGCCCCTCAACCAGGCGGGCGAATGGCCTGCGCAGGCGTCCGGTCCAGGCTCCAGCGCCGACGAGCAGGGCCGCGACCTCGGTCATCGCTCCGGGCGAGCCCCTCAGCTGGACGTCGTCGACGCGGCCGCAGCGATGCCCATCCGCGTCGATCAGCTGGTCGTCGAGCAGCCGCAGCCCGAGATCGACCTCTGCGCCGACAGCGGTCATCCGGATCCGTGGTTGGTCGCGAACAGAAGCGGGAGTGCCACCACCGAGACGACGGTGAGGAGCGCCAGGTAGACGAAGCCCAGCGTGTCGGCGAGGCGCCCGTTGACGTGCTCGCCCATGTAGCGCTCGTCCCGCGCGATCAGGAGGATCGGCAGATAGGTGAGCGGCAGTGCGACCACGGCCATGACGACGGCGTACTCGGTGATCAGGACTGGGTTCGCGCCGGTCAGGTCGATCAGGAAGGCGAGCACAAACAGGAAGACCCAGGCGGAGGTGAACCCGGGAGCCTTCCTGACCTTCCTCGCCTTCCTGCTCTTTCCCCATTCCCAGCCGAGGAACTGGGCGAAGGAATAGGCGCCGGCGAAGGCGCCCTCGATGGCTGCTCCCCCGATCGCGAACATCATGCCGAGGACCGCGAACAGGAGGCCGATCTCGCCGAAGGAGATCTGCGCGCCGAGGGCGGTGGTTCCCAGGAACTCGGGGTCGACCCCTACCGGATGCAAGAGGACCGCCGCGACCACGATCAGCGCGACGGAGAACACGCCTCCCAAGGCGAACCCGAAGAGCGCGTTCATCTTGTTGACGACCAGATCGCCCTGGGCTTCGTCCCAGCCCTCCTCGACCGCACCCGACGAGTAGAAGTAGACCTCGTACGGGACCATGGCCGCCGCGATCACCCCCACGGCGAAGTACCAGTAGATCAGCGTGTCCTCGCCCGTCTGCCAGTGCGGGATGAAGCCTGAGGCGACGTCCCCCCAGTCGGGATGCAGGTGGACCGCGGCGACGATGTAGACCGCCAGGAAGAGCCCTCCGTAGCCGAAGACGCGCTCGATCCCCTCGAAGGGAAGGACCCAGACGAGCAGGACGATCGCCGCGGCCGCGACTAAGAGGAGAACTCTGAACGGGAGGTCGGCGAAGTAGAACTGAAGAACCAGCGCGATGCCGCCCACCTCGGCGGCAACGGTGAGGATGTTGATCGCCTCGCTCGCGATCAGCGTGACCAGACCCGGCCCGAAGCCGAGGCGTTGTCGCACCACGTCGAAGACCGGACGTTTGGTGATCGTCGCCACCCGCCCGCACATCTCGGCGTAGGTCGCGATGCCGACGACGCCGATCGGCACGGTCCAGAGCAGCTGGTAGCCGAAGACGGCGCCGGCCTGCGTGTTGAAGACCAGCTCCCCGATGTCTACGAAGCCCCCGAGGGCGGCGGCGACCCCCAGCGCGATCTGGAGGACCTTCCTCACAGCGAGTCGTCCGCCTCGCTTGCCTCGTCATTCAGAGAGCCGAGCTCATGGGCGACGTTGGTGGCCAGATTGGAGTTGCCCGGGTCGGAATGCAGGGCGTCGAGGATCGCGGAGGCTCGGTTGCCGATCTCGTTGCCGCGCCGCGCAGCCTCCTGGAACCCATGCTCGGTGGGCGTCTCCGCGAGCGCGTCCGCCGCGTTCTTCGATTGCTTCGACAGCTCCGCCGTCCGGATTTCGA
>JBKPIV010000029.1:0-23442 GCA_046730395.1 Actinomycetota bacterium
GCCACCATCGCGGCGGCGAGGACAACGGCGACGCTCATCTCAAGAACCTGCTCGTCCACCACCAGGCGATCGTCCCTGTAACCGGTGGCCGCCTCGACCTCGGCCCCTGGCAGCAGGTCTTCTACACCGAGTTCGACGGCCGCCGCCCGAAGCGGCTGGTGATCAAGGTGCTCGGGGAGTAGGGCCGCGCGGATCGACCGACTACGGCTCGGGCCCCTGGGTGGGACCCGAGCCGGGTGCGCGCAGCGCCACCCCCGCCCCGACGGCGGCCACCACGATCCCCACCCCGAGGAGAAGGCCCTGGTGCCACCCGAAGCCACTGCTGCCGATCCCCAGGGGATTCGCGAGCGCGGCTAGTAACGCGGCGGCGAGGCCGATGACGACCATCAGCAAGCCTGCTTGCCTTGCGGACACGGTGCGGAGAGCCTACCCGTCCGGCTAGGACACCGGGCGCACTGGAGTGGTCCTCAGTCCCAGACGAACGGCGGGTATCTGGTGACAAGCCAGTCGCGGTAGGCGTTGGCTCGTGCAGCCCAGCGGAGCGGGATGAGAGCCAGCCGGAAGATCCCCTCCGGAAACTTCTTCGTGAACAGGATCGTGAAGAAGGCGAAGAAGACCATCAGCTCAGCCAAGTACAACAGGATCCCAGCGATCAGCCCGTACGGAATGATCAGGAGCCACTGGACCAGTGGGCGCCAGCGGTCGATGCGCTCCGGATACTCGATCGAGAACCGAGCCGGGTAGCCAGGATCGTCATCGAGGGTGAACGGGGGATACGGGTCCACCATCAGGTGCGTGTATGCGAACACCCTCCACAACCACCGGAAAACGCCCACCACGAAGTCGAACATGCCCCGGGGATAGCGGCCGGTGATGAGCACGGCGAAGAACGAGATGAGGATGACGACGAACGCCGCGATCAGGAGGAAGAACAGGACGATGTAGTGGGGGATCGCCAGCAGCCACTTGATCAGCGGCATGAAGCGGCTGTACTCCTCCTGGCGGATGATGTCGGCCTGAAGCGGGTAGCCCGCGGCACTCGCTGGTGCGGGCGGAGCCGGCGGCGCTGGCGGCGGAGGAGGCGGAGCCGGCGGCTCTCCCCCGGTTGGGCCGGTCGGCGTCTCGGGCGCTCCAGGCGTCTCGGGCGTCTCGGTCATCTCCCCCTCCAATCGGTCGTCCGCCGGCATACGGGCGCGCCTCCCGCCGGCGGTCTCTCGCGGACGCGCGGGATCATCTCATGCGGGGCGGCGGAGGAAGTTAATCGCTCTCGATCCAGGGCATCATCGCCCGCAGGTCCCTGCCCACGCGCTCCACCTGGTGGCCGGCGGCCTCCTCGCGCAGGCGCTGGAAGTTCTCCGCGCCCGCGCGGTTCTCGGCGATCCACTCCCTGGCGAAGTCGCCGGACTGGATGTCGGCGAGGATCTTTTGCATCGCCTGCCTAGTCTGCTCGGCGATCACCCGCTTGCCGCGGGTCATGTCGCCGTACTCGGCGGTGTTGGAGATCGAGTGGCGCATCCCCTGGATCCCCTTCTCGTACATCAGGTCAACGATCAGCTTCAGCTCGTGCAGGCACTCGAAGTAGGCGAGGCGCGGGTCGTAACCCGCCGCGACCAGGGTCTCGAAGCCCGCTCGGACCAGCTCCGTGGCGCCACCGCACAAAACGGCCTGCTCGCCGAAGAGGTCGGTCTCGCACTCGTCCTTGAAGGTCGTCTCGATCACCCCGGCGCGGGTTCCCCCGATCCCCTTGGCGTAGGCGAGAATCAGGCCGCGGGCAGCGCCGGTCGCGTCCTGGTGGACCGCCATGAGGCAGGGGACGCCGCGCCCCTCGGCGAACTGACGGCGCACCAGGTGACCGGGCCCCTTCGGCGCGACCATGCCCACGTCCACGCCCGCAGGCGGCGCGATCTGACCGAAGTGGATCGAGAAGCCGTGCGCGAACATCAGCAGGTTGCCGGCGGCGATCCCGTCGGCGACCTCCGCCTCCCAGACCTCGGCCTGCTTCTCGTCGGGCAGCAGGATCATGACCACGTCCCCGCGGCTCGCCGCCTCGGCGACGTCGAGCACCTCGAGGCCGGCGCCCTCGGCTTCGGGGCGGCTGGCCGAGCCGGGCCGCAGCCCGACCACGACCTCGCCGCCCGATTCCTTCAGGTTCAGGGCGTGCGCGTGGCCCTGGGAGCCGTAGCCGAGGATCGCGATCGTCTTGCCGTCGAGCTGCGAGAGGTCGGCGTCGTCGTCGTAGTAGATGCCCTCGTCGCTCATCCGCTGCACTCTAAGTGCTCACCGCCGTAATTACGGTCGCGGATTTGGCGAGCGAGAATCGAGCCGGGCAAGGACGCAGCGAGCGTGGCGTACTTGGGAAAGTACGCGAGCGAGCGAGGACGTAGCCAGGCGAAGATTCGCAGCCGCCAAACGCGATCGTAAGTTGCGGCGGGGAGCACTAGGCGGTGCGCTTGACGAACCACTCGGTGAACTCGCGGCAGCGGCCGTCGGAGTCGAAGCGCATCACGAAGCAGTTGTCGTAGACCTTGTCGATCGGGCCGCCGGGCTCGGTGAAGTAGGTGCTCGTGCCGGTCGCCACCGCGACCTCGCCGTCGACGGCGATCGGCCGATACGCGGCCTCGTACGTGCCCTCCTCGTCCCGCGCCGAGGCCCCCTCGTGATCGCCCTCGCCGAGCCACGATTCGACGACGGCCTCGCGCCCCTCGATGGGCCGGTCGTAGGGGTGGTACCGATATCGGATGTCCTCGCTGAAGAGGGCCGCTATCCGATCGCGGTCGTAGGTCTTCCACGCCGCGACGTAGTCGTCGAGCCACCTCTGCACGTCACCTCGCTCCATCGCGCGGCCATGCTAGGCGACCCGCCCATATGACGTGAGTCAGCGGAGCGCCCGGCGAAGGAGCTTGCCCGAGGGGGTGCGCGGAAGCGCGGCCACGAACTCGAAGCGCTTCGGGACCTTGTGACGAGCGAGGGCCTCGGAACAGTGGCGACGGAGCTCGTCCGCGCCCGCGGCGGCGCCGTCGTGCAGCACGACCACGGCCTCGACGGCCTCCTGCCAATCGGGGTCGGCGCGCCCGACCGCAGCGGCCTCGGCGACCGCCGGGTGCCGAAGCAGGACCTCCTCGACCTCGCCCGGCAAGACGTTCTCGCCGCCCGAGATGATCACGTCGCCGAGACGGTCCTCGACGTAGAGGAACCCCTCGTCGTCGATCCGCCCCAGGTCCCCGGTGTGCAGCCACCCGTCCTCGTCCGCGCACCCGGGCGCGACCACCGGCCCTTGGACGAGGATCTCGCCGTCCTGGATCCGCAGGTGAGTCGTCAGAAGCGGCCGTCCAGCGGAGCCCAGCTTTCGGCGCGCGTCCTGCGGGGCGAGCGTGGTCACCTGGGAGGCGGCCTCGGTGAGGCCGTACGTCTGCACTACCGCCGCGCCGCGTCGGCTGGCCTCCTCCAGCACCTCGAGCGGGACCGGTCCCCCGCCGACGAGGATCGCGCGCGGGCCGGAGAGCTCCACCCCCGCCTCGAGCAGGCGAACCAGCTGCGTCGTGACGAGCGAGACCAGCGTGACCCCGTCGCGGTCGAGCGCCTCCGCCACCCGGTCCGTGTCGAATCCGTCGTGGACGATCGCGCAGGTCCCGTAGATGACCGAGCGCATCACGATCTGTAGCCCGCCCACGTGATGGAGCGGAAGGCAGCAGAGCCATCTGTCGCGGGGATCGACGCCGAGGTTGAACGCCGAGCCGACCGCGCTCCACAGGTGGTTGCCGTACGTGAGGCCGATCGGTCGCGGACGACCGGAGGTGCCGCTGGTGAGGATCCGGCAGTGGATGCCGTCCAGGTGATGCTCGCCGAGAAGCGGAAGGTCGGCCTCGGTCATCGTGAGCTGCTCGTCGTCCCCGAGCACGACAAGGGGGTCGGCTCGATCGAGCTGTGCCTCGAGCTCGGCCGGCGCGAGGCGGGGGTTGAGCGGGTAGGCGATCGCCCCGAGCTTCATCAGCGCGTGCAGGAGGACCACGTACTCGGCCCCGGCGCGGCGGTTGAGCACGACGGTCGCGTCCCGTCGAACCCCGCGCGCGGCGAGCCGCCGTGCGGCCCGCGTCGCCTCGGCCTCCAGGTCGCCGTACCTCAGCTCGATGCCGTCGGCGACCAGCGCCGGACGGTCCGGGCCGGTCTGCGCGCGCTGCGCCAGCCAGTTGTCGAGGAGCATCGCCGCGTAGCTTGACACCGCGCGGGACGCATGATCTCCCGAGAGGCGGTGATAATCCCGAGCGTGCCGAGGCGACACAAGGATGCCCCCTCAGAGGCTGAGCTCTATGCCCCGGTCGAATGGACCACCGCCGGCGAGTTCGAGGACATCCTCTACGAGAAGGGGGGCGGGATCGCGAAGATCACCATCAACCGGCCGGAGGTTCGGAACGCCTTCCGGCCGCAGACGCTGGCCGAGCTTCGCGACGCCTTCGGGCGCGCGCGGGACGACCTCGAGGTGGCGACGATCATCTTCACGGGCGCCGGCACCGAGGCGTTTTGCTCCGGCGGTGACCAGCGGATCCGCGGGGACGACGGCTACATCGGCGATGACGAGGTCGCGCGCCACGGAGTCGGGCGCCTCGACGTCGGCGACCTCCACGTCCAAATCCGCCGCACCCCGAAGCCGGTGGTCGCGATGGTCGCCGGGTACGCCGTCGGCGGCGGCCACATCCTCCACCTGGTGTGCGACCTCACGATCGCCGGCGACAACGCGCAGTTCGGCCAGACCGGCCCGCGCGTGGGCAGCTTCGACGGCGGCTTCGGGGCCGCGCTGCTCGCGCGAAACGTCGGCGTCAAGAAGGCGAAGGAGATCTGGTTCCTGTGCCGCCTCTACGACGCGAGCGAGGCGCTCGACATGGGGCTCGTGAACGCCGTGGTCCCGGTGGACGAGCTCGAGCGCGAGACCGTCGCCTGGTGCCGCGAGATTGGGAGCCTCTCCCCGCTGGCGCTGCGGCTCCTCAAGGCGAGCTTCAACGCCGCCGAGGACGGGATCACGGGGCTCCAGCAGCTGTCGCACGACGCGACGCTCCTCTTCTATATGACGGAGGAGGGCCAGGAGGGGCGCAACGCGTACGTCGAGGGACGCCGCCCCGACTTCTCAAGGTTCCCCAAGCGTCCTTGAGGTCCGCCCCAGCGACGAAGTCGCGGTCGGGGCCCGGCCGGGGAGGCGGCCGATGAGGTTGTGGTTGATGGCCGCGCGCCCTCGCACGCTGCCGGCGGCGATCTCGCCGGTATTGGTCGGGACGGCGGCCGCGGTTGACGTCGCCGATCGCTTCCGCGCCGGCGCCTTCGTCGCCGCCCTCGTCGGCAGCGTGTTCATCCAGATCGGGACGAACCTCGCCAACGACTACTCGGACGCCAGGCGCGGTGCCGACGCCGCCGATCGGCTCGGTCCGGTGCGGGTCACCTCCTCCGGCCTGGTCGCGCCTCCTCGCGTCCTCGTCGCGACGTGGATCGCCTTCGGCGTGGCGGTCGGCGCCGGCATCTATCTGGCCACAGTGGCCGGCGTTGTGATCCTGATCGTGGGCGCGGCCTCGATCGCCGCCGGGGTCCTCTACACGGGCGGCCCGCGGCCGTACGGCTACGAGGGACTCGGGGAGGTGTTCGTGTTCCTGTTCTTCGGCCTCGTGGCGGTGAACGGCTCCTATTACGTCCAGCTCGAGCACCTCGACTGGCTCCCGTTCGGGTTCTCGTTGTCGGTCGGCTGTCTGGTGACCGCCATCCTCGTCGTCAACAACGTTCGCGATCTCGAGACGGACCGGCGCGCCGGCAAGCGGACGCTGGCGGTGCGGATCGGGCGGGAGCGAACGCGCGGCGTGTACGCGGCGCTCATGGGGGCCGCGTTCGTGGCCCTCCCTGTCACCCTGCTGGCGGCGAATGGCCCCGCTTGGGCGCTCCTGGCCCTGGCGGCGGCGCCGCTGGCGCGGCGCCCGCTCACCGCCGTGATGACCCGCACCGACGGCCCCTCGCTGAACCGCGTGCTCGCCGGCACCGGGGCCCTGCTCGCCGCGTTCAGCGTCCTGCTTTCGGCCGGCCTTTTGATCGCGAGCTGACATGCGCATCACCGCCGTCGACGTGGTCCCTTACGCCCTGCCGTTCAGTGAGCCGTACGTCACCGCCCGTGGGCGGTTGGAGCGGCGCGAGATGGCCCTCGTGCGGTTGAGGACGGACGAGGGCATCGAGGGACTCGGGGAGGCGGTGCCGCTCTCGCTGCGCGGAGGCCCACCGCTCGAACGGATGGTGCAGGAGATCCGTGACCACGCGGACGAACTGGTCGGCACGACGGTCGAGGGAGTGACCGCGGTCGCCGCCCGTCCGGGCCCCGCCGCCGCAGCCGTCGAGATCGCGCGCCTCGACCTGATGGCGAAGCGCGCGGATGTCCCGCTGTGGCGCGCGCTGGGAGCCCGCAGCGTCGAGCCCGTGCGGTGCAACGCCACGCTGGTCGCCGGTCCGCCGAACGCCGTGGCGGCCGACGCCGAGCGCTGGGCGGACTGGGGCTTCTCGACGTTCAAGCTCAAGGTGGGAGTGCCGGGCGACGTCGGCCAGGTCGAGGCGGTCCGTGGGGCGGTCGGCCCCGAGGCGAGGCTCCGGGTTGACGCAAACGGCGCCTGGGCGCCCCAGGACGCGGTCCTTCGGCTCACCGCGATGGGGCGGCACGGGCTCGAGCTCGCCGAGCAGCCAGCGGCGGACCTCGAGGAGCTCGCCCTGGTCCGCGACCAGACCGCGGTTCCGATCGCCGCCGACGAGAGCATCGCCGACGTCAACGACGCCAGGCGCGCGATCGAGCTTGGGGCGTGCCAGCTCGCGACGGTAAAGCTGAGCAAGGTGGGCGGCGTTACGCCGCTCCGCTGGATCGCCTCGCGCCTTCCGACCTACCTGTCGAGCGCGCTCGACGGACCGATCGGAATCGCCGCGGCCGCCCACGCGGCGCAGATCCTCCCCCACGATGGCCCGGCCTCCGGGTTGGCCCAGGGGCTCGCCACGCAGCTCCTGTTCGCGGACACGATCGCCGTGGTCGAGTGCGAGGTGCGCGACGGGCTCCTCCACCTGCCCGACGGCGCCGGCCTGGGGGTCGAGATCGACGAGGCCGCCCTCGTGCGGCACAGGCTGTAGGCGTGGATCCAAGCCCCGCGCTCGCGACGGGGGTACCGTTCGCGAGCGGTGGATCCCACCAACCGCAACACGGCCCTCGCCTCCGCGCTGGTCGAGGAGCTGGCCCGCTGCGGCGTGCGGCGCGCGGCGCTGGCGCCGGGCTCCCGCTCGACCCCGCTGGCGCTCGCCCTCTGGCGCCAGCCGGCGATCGACGTCGCGGCCGTCGTCGATGAGCGCTCGGCGGGCTTCTTCGCCCTCGGCGCTGCCCAGGCAGGCGGTCGACCCGCCGCGGTCCTGTGCACGTCGGGCACTGCCGCGGCCAACCTCCACCCCGCCGTCTGCGAAGCCGACGAGGCCGCGGTGCCCCTCATCGTGCTCACCGCCGATCGCCCGCCGGAGCTTCGGGGGATCGGCGCGGGCCAGACGATCGACCAGTTGAAGCTCTACGGGACGGCCGTCCGGTGGTTCTGCGAGGTTGGCACGCACGAGGCCGACGACGACGGTCTCCTCCACCTCCGGTCCGTCGCCTGCCGCGCGTACGCGGCGGCCCGAGGCGAGCCCCGCCCCGGACCCGTGCACCTCAACCTGTCCTGGCGAGATCCGCTCGGGCCCGAGCCCCGCCCCGACGACGTGACCGCAACCAGCGAGCTGGCGCTCGACGGTCGAGGCGAACGTCCCCTGACAGCGGTGACCTCCGGAGCCCCGCGGGCGGACGAGGCGCTCGTCGACGAGCTCGCCGAGCGCGTCAGCGCCGCTCCCAGGGGGCTGATCGTCGCGGGCCGCCAGACCGATGAACGGCTTGCGGCGCCCGTTGGCGCGCTCGCCGCGAGCGCCGGCTACCCGATCCTCGCCGAGCCGACCTCGCAGCTTCGGCTCGGCCCTCACGACCGCGACCTCGTCGTGTGGACCTACGACTCGATCGCGCGCCTGCGCCCCGAGACGCTCGATCCGGACCTCGTCATCCGCTTCGGCGACATGCCCACCAGCAAGCCCCTTCGCCAGTGGCTCGCATCGCTCGCCGGCCTCCGGCAGGTGATCGTCGATCCCGCGTTCGGGTGGAACGAGCCGTCCAACCGCGCCGAGACCGTCGTGCGCGCGGAACCGGTCTCCCTCGCCGCCGCACTCGCGAAGCGCGTCAGCCAGGGCCCCGACTCATGGCGCGGTGCGTGGCTGGAGGCCGCCGGGAGCGCCGCGGAAGCCATCGGCGCGGAGCTCACGAGCCTTGCCCAGCCGACGGAGCCCGGAATTCATTCCGCGCTCGGGCATCTCTACGGCGACGGAGACCTCGTCTACACGGCGTCCTCGATGCCGATTCGAGACCAGGAGGCGTTCCTGCCCGCGGGGCCGGCGCGTGTCGCGTTTCTGTGCAACCGGGGCGCCAACGGGATCGACGGCCTGATCTCCTCGGGGATCGGCGCCGCGGCGGCGCGCGGCCGTCCCACCTGGATCGTCACCGGCGACCTGGGGCTCTACCACGACATGAACGGGCTCGCGGCCCTTCGCGACGCACACGCGCCCGTCCGCATCGTCGTCATCAACAACGACGGCGGCGGGATCTTCGAGTTCCTCCCGCAGGCCGAGCAGACGGACCGCGAGGAGTTCGAGGCCATCCTGGGGACGCCTCTGGCGCTCGACGCCGGCGCGGTCGCCGCCGTCCACCGCATCCCGTACACCCGGATCGAGCGCCTCGACGAGCTGTCGATGGCGGCCAGCGAGGGGACTTGCATGCTCGAGGTGCCAGTCGACCGCCGCGCCAACGTGGAGATCCACGGTCGGATCGCAGCCCGAGTCAGCGATGCGCTTGGCTCCCGTCGGAACGCGTAGAGAAACGAGAGGAGGAAGCAGATGGCGCCGACATTCCAGACCGAGCGCGCCGGCCGGGTGCTCACTGTTCGCTTCGACAACCCGCCTCACAACTTCATGAACCGGGTGATGGTGGCCGAGCTCGACGGACTGCTCGACTCGCTGGAAGGCGACCGCTCCACCGGAGCGGTGGTGCTCACGGGGAAGCCCGACGAGCTCTTCATCACCCACTACGACGTCGAGGAGATCCTCGCCGGCTCGGAGGCCATCGGCCGCTCCCTTCCGGCGGCCATCGGGGGCGCGACGCTACGGACCGTGGAGAATCTCGCCCGCATGCCGGGCGGTCGGGCCGCGCTCGAGCACTCGCCGGCATCAGGGTTGCTCGAGCTCCACCGCATCCACGGGGTCTTCTGGCGCATGCAGCGAATGGACAAGGTCTTCATCGCGGCCATCAACGGCCCGGCGCTCGGCGGCGGCTGCGAGATCTCGCTCGCCTGCGACCTCCGCTACATGGCCACGGAGGCGCGCTGGATCGGGCTGCCGGAGATGACCCTCGGGTTCTGTCCCGGGGCGGGCGGGACCCAGCGCCTCTGCCGAATCCTGGGGCCATCGCGGGCGCTCGAGTTGATCCTCGAGGGCCGTCCGCTCAGCCCCGAAGAGGCCAACGAGCTGGGCCTGGTCCACCGCGTCGTTTCGAGGGTGGACCTCGCGGCTGAGGCGCACGCGTCGGCCGAGCGGCTGGCGCGACGCGCACCGTTCTCGATCGCCGCGGCCAAGCGGGCGGTGCTCGACGGCGCCACCCGCCCGCTTGCCGATGGCCTCGCCGAGGAGCGCAAGTGGTTCATGGCCGGCGTCTCGCAGCCGGCCGCGCGCCGCGCGATGCGCGCCTACGCTGAGCGGGTGCGCTCCTCCGGCGCTCCGTGGTCGTCCGACGAGGAGCTCGCCATCTGGCAGGACGGCACGGCTGTTGACCTCGTCAGCGAGGGCTGAGCAGCTTCACCCGTATCGACCCTGCAACCGCGCTAACCGGCGAGCAGCGGCAGGAGGGCGTTGAGCTTCACCTCGGTCTCGGCGAGCTCGGCCTCGGGATCGGACGCGCCGACGATCCCATTGCCCGCGAACAGGTGGGCGGCTCGGTCCCGTAGGAGCGCCGAGCGGATCGCGACACAGAACTCGCCGTCCTCGGCCGCGTCCATCCAGCCGACCGGTCCGGCGTACCACCCCCGGTCGAGCTCCTCGAGCTCCGCGATCGCGCCCGCCGCTTCCTCGCGAGGCTCGCCGCCGACGGCCGGGGTGGGATGCAGCAGTCCGGCGAGCTCGACCGCCGAGCGCGCGGCCGAAAGCTGGGCGTGGATCGGCGTCGCCAGGTGCTGGATGTTCGCGACCTTGACCAGGGCCGGTGCGGCGGCGGACTCCACCCAGACCGAATGCGGTCGCAGCGAGCGCTCGATCCGCCTCGCGACGATCCCGTGCTCGACACGATCCTTCTCGCTGAGCAGGAGCTGTTGTCCAAGGTGGTCATCGACGGAGGGGTCGGCGCTTCGCCGCGTCGAGCCGGCCAGCGCGACCGTGGCGGCGCTGGCGCCCGTGCGCCGCACGAGGAGCTCCGGGCTGGCCCCCAGGAACGCCCCCTCCGGCGAGCCGCAGCAGAAGCAGAAGCAGGACGGAAACAGCTCGCGGAGGGCCCCGAAGAGGACCGCCGGATCCTGCGCTCGCGGAGCCTCGACGATGACCTCACGGGCGAGCACGACCTTCTCCAGCGCGCCGCGCTGGATCCGCGCGACCGCGTGCTCAACGGAGCGCGCGAAGAGCTCCGGGGCCCTAGCGCTCACGATCCGCACCTCGCCGGTGGCGGGCGGATCGAGGAGCGGCAGCGATCTCTCGCCGAGCGCGGCCACTCGCGCCCCCAGGCGCGCCGCCGAGCCGGCCGGATCCGTGCCCGGTCCCGAGATCGCGCAGAGCGTCAGGAGCGTGCGCTCTCCCCTGCGGTAGAGCGAAAGCTCCGGCATGAAGAGGAGCGCGGGCGGGAACGAGGACCATTGCGGCGCCCCGCCTCCGTCGGGGTCGAACGCGAACCCGCCGACCCACACCGGCCCGGCTCCGGCCGGGAGCTCGGGTGGTCCGTCGCCAATCCGGCCGCGGGTTACCCGCTCCGCTTCCGTAACCGCATCCCGGAAGCGACGAGGGCCGCGGGAGACGATCTCGTGGACGCTGCCCAGCGCGGCGAGCGCCAGCCGCTCGCGTTCGGGCTGCTCCCAGCAGAACCACCGATCGCCGGCGAGACGAGAGGCGACGACGGCGGCGGTCGGATCAGCAAGATCGATGGGGACCGTGACGCTGACGAGCCGCCGCTTCTCCCCCGCTCCGGCAAGCAGCGCGTCGAGCGACTCGAGCGCTGCGGATGCCTCGACCAAGCCGCCGCTACTGGTCCGGACGACTCCTCGAGATGGCGACCTCGCCGGTGCGCGCCATCTCGATCAGGCCGTGGGGACGGATCATCCGTTCGAAGGCGTCGATCTTCTCGTAGGAGCCGGTGACCTCGATCGTCATGCTGCGCCGGGAGACGTCGACGATCTTGGCGCGGAAGATCTCGGCGAACTGCATCAGCTCAGCGCGGCTCTCGACCGGCGCCGTCACACGGAACAGCGCCATCTCCCTGGAGATCGTCTGATCCGGCTCCATGTCGCGGATCTTGATCACGTTCACGAGCTTGTGAAGCTGCTTGGTCACCTGGTCGATCGGGTGAACCGCGCCGTCGAGGGTGAGGGTGATGCGGGAGACGCCTGGGTCCTCCGTGGGGCCGACCGCGAGCGTGTCGATGTTGAAGCCCCGACGGCTGAACAGCCCGGCGATCCGGGCGAGCACCCCCGGCTTGTTCTCGACGAGGAGCGAGAGGATGTGCTTGCGCCCGGTGAGCGCTCGGCTCGCCTCGAGGTCCTCCAGCTTGACGAGATCCGGTGTTCCAGCCTCCACCTGAGTCACTCCTCGCTGTGCGCCGTCTTCAGCATGCTCAGCCCACCATGTCCCTGGCGGCCGCCCCGGCGGGGATCATCGGGAAGCAGTTCTCGGTCTTGTCCACGTGCACGTCGAGCAGCACCGGCCCGTCGGCTTCGAGAGCGGCGCGCATCGAGTCCTTGAGCTCGCGCTTGTCGTCGCAGCGCATGGCGGTCCAGCCGAAAGCGTCGGCGAGCTTCACCCAGTCCGGGCTGTCCCCGAGCTCGACGGCCGAGTATCGACCCTCCCAGAAGAGCTCCTGCCACTGGCGAACCATGCCCATGTAGCCGTTGTTCATCAGGAACACCTTTACCGCGACGTCGTGGTTGGCCGCGGTGGCCATCTCCTGACAGACCATCACGAGGCTGCCGTCGCCCGCGAGGCAGATCACCGGGTCGTCGGGACGCGCCACCTTGGCGCCGATCGCTGCCGGGAGACCGAACCCCATCGTGCCGAGGCCCCCGGAGTTGATCCATTGGCGGGGCCTCGCGAAGTGGTAGTACTGGGCGGCCCACATCTGGTGCTGGCCGACGTCGGAGGTGATGATCGCCTCGCCCTCCGTCGCCTCGTACATCGCCTCGATCATGAACTGGGGCTTGATCACCGAGTCGCTGGAGTCCTCGTAGCCGAGCGGGTACTCCGCCTGCCAGGCGCGAATCTGCTTCCACCAGTCGTCGAGGCGGTCCGAATCGGCCTTCAGCGCCCGATACTCGCGGGTCAGCTTCGGGAGGACGTCACCCGCGTCGCCGACGATCGGGATGTGCGCGGGGACGTTCTTCGAGATCTCGGCGGGGTCGACGTCGATGTGAACGAACTTGGCCCGGGGGGCGAACTCGGACAGCTTGCCCGTGATGCGGTCGTCGAACCGGGCGCCGATCGCGAGGATCAGATCGGCGTTGTCCATCGCGTAGTTCGCGGTGCGGGTGCCGTGCATGCCGAGCATGCCGAGCCACTGGTCGTGTGGCGCCGGGAACGCCCCGAGGCCCATCACAGTGAGCGTGATCGGGAGCTTGTCCGAGGTCACGAACTCGAACAGCGCCTGCGAGGCGTCGGCGTTGATCACGCCGCCGCCGGCGTAGATCACCGGGCGCTGGGCGTTGGCGAGCGCCTTGGCGGCGATGCGAATTTGCTTGATGTTGCCCTCGGTCGGCGGCTTGTAGCCGGGGAGCTCGGGCGGGCCCTCGGCGGGCTCGTACTCGATGTCGGCGCGCGAGAGATCCTGCGGCACGTCCACGAGCACGGGACCGGGCCGGCCCGTGGAGGCGATGTGGAAGGCCTGGTGGATGTACGCCGGGATCTGCCGCGGGTCGGTGACGAGGAACGAATGCTTGACGATCGGCATCGTGATCCCGGTGACGTCGGCCTCCTGAAAGCCGTCGGTGCCGATCAGCTCCGTCCGCACCTGCCCGGTGATGTACACGGTCGGCACCGAGTCCATCATCGCGTCGGCGATCGCCGTCACCAGGTTCGTCGCCCCAGGCCCGGAGGTCGCGAAGGCAACCCCGACGCGGCCCGAGGCCTTCGCGTAGCCCTCGGCGGCGTGTCCGGCGCCCTGCTCGTGGCGGGACTGGATGTGGATCAGATCCGCGTCGTAGAGCGCGTCGTAGGTGGGCAGGTTGGCGCCGCCGGGGATGCCGAAGACGTGCTCGACCCCCTCGGCCTTCAGTGCCTCACAGAGTGCGTCGGCGGCCCGCATGGGCCAGTGATTGTAGGGCCGAGGCACAAAGTGTCCCGGCAGAGGCAGGTCAGGCGGCCGAAGGCCGCCGCACGGGGTGTGTAGGGCCGAGACAATTTGTGTTTCGGCACAGGCAGCCTCCCAGCGGAGAGTTTGCCCTCCGGCTAGGGGATCTTGAACCTGTATTCGCAGTGCGAGGACTGGTCCCGATCCGGACCCCCGTCGCAGATATCGCGTCGGGGCCCGCCATCGAGGTGATCGCGGCCCGCGGCGGCGCTCAGCGTGTCCCGCCCGCCGCCCGACGCCCGACCGCCGGACGATGCGTGGCTGTCGCCGTAGAGGAAATCGCCGGCCCCCTCCCCATGCACCTTGTCCCTTCCACCCCCGCTCGCGCTGCCCGAGCGCGTGAAGCTGTCGCCGACCACGACATCGCTCTTCTTGCCGGCGTTGAGGGTGTCGTTCCCCCCGCCGATCGCGCGACCGCTCGTCGAGTAGCTGTCGCCGATCACCAGGTCGCGGCCGGCCTCGCCGTAGAGGCTGTCGGACGCTCCGCCCCGCGCGGTGCCGCCGCCGATTTGGGCGACGTCGCCAACCAGCATGTCGTTTCCCTTCGACCCCCAGATCGAGTCGTGCTTGCGGCCGCCGATCATGACGTCATTGCCTGCGGCCCCGCCCAGGCGGTCGCTCCCACCGTTGCCGCAGATCTTGTCGTTCCCGCCATCGCCCTTGATGACGTCGTTCCCGCCCCCGCCGACGATGACGTCCCCGTGCTCGGTCCCGTTGATGTGATTGCCGTGGTTGCCGCCGACAATGGTCGCCCGCGCGCCGTCGCAGCGCGGGCGAGCGGCGCTGGCGGCGGATGCGAGCAGCAGCGCGAGAGCGCAGACGAGCGTCCCAATCGCGGCCCCGCGGAACCGTCGACCAAAGCCCGCCTCGGCCCGGTCTCGTTCAGAATCGGTTTTCGGCCACGACCGAGGCGGCCGCACGCCGGGAGGTGACGATCCTTCGTCCATGTGGTCTTTCGTCGCTTACGGGGTTAGCTGACGGGCTCGCGCCGAAAGAGGAAGGCGCTACGCGGCAGACGCCTGCGATTCGCCCCAAGTGACTGGGTCCCCCGATCTCCGCGGTATGTGGCGGAGATTCAGCCGGAAGGCTGCGGCATCCTAACAGCGCCCCGGGCGGAGGCTCGCATTCGCGAGGCTGCCGCCGATCCGGCTTCGCGCGCTAGTTGCGGTGTTTCCAGCCCCGCTCGCTGGTCGCGAGATCACTTGATCCCCTGCGGAGGGCGCCGGCCCGCCCTCACCGCCTCCACCTCGGGCCGTTCGAGCTCTCCCGGCATCCAGCGCGTGGTCGGGAGGATGGCGCGCTCGATCACCCGGTCCTCGTAACGCTCGATGATGCGCAGCATCGAGCGGACGAGCTCCTCGCCGAGGAGGTGGGGCCGCAGGCCGAGGTCGATCAGCTTGGTGTTGGTGGCGTTGTAGTAGTGGCGCTCGGCCTCGATCCGCGGGTTGGGAAAGCTTCGAATCTCCACCTGGTGGCCGAGCTCCTCGCCGCTCCGCCGCACGAGCAGGGCGAGGTCGGAGACCGAGAACTGCTCGGTGAACTGGTTGAAGACCCGGAACTCGCCCAGCTCCGCCGGGTTCGTGACCGCCAGCTCCACGCACTGGAGCGTGTCCCGGATGTTGAGGAAGCCGCGGGTCTGGCCACCCTCGCCGTACACGGTCAGGGGATGGCCGATCACGGCCTGGACGCAGAACCGGTTCAGCACCGTGCCGAAATACTCGTCGTAGTCGAAGCGCGTGATCAGGCGCTCGTCCTCGGCCGACTCCTCCGTCTCGATCCCGTACACCACGCCCTGGTTCAGGTCGGTGGCGCGCAATCCCCACACTCGGCAGGCGAAGTGGATGTTGTGGGAGTCGTGGACCTTGGAGAGGTGATAGAGCGACCCGGGCATCTTCGGGAACGGGAGGGTGTCGGTACGGCTCCTGTGCTCGATCTCGATGAACCCCTCCTCGATGTCGATGTTCGGGGTGCCGTACTCGCCCATCGTCCCCAGCTTCACCAGGTGGCAGTCGGGCACCTGGTCTCGTATCGAGAACAGCAGGTTGAGGGTCCCGATGACGTTGGTGTACTGCGTCTCGACGGCCGTCGCCCGCGACTTCATCGAGTAGGGAGCCGAGGGCTGCTCGCCGTAGTGGACGATCGCCTCGGGCAGCGTGTCCGCGATCACCCGGTCCAGGAACGCCCCGTCCTCGATCGAGCCCACGAACGAGCGGATCTCGTTGCCCGAGACCTCGCGCCAGGCCTCGATCCGGTCCGCCAGGGAGCGGATCGGGGTCAGCGAATCGGTCGAATGCTGAACGTGCCAGCGACGGCGCGAGAAGTTGTCGACGACGGACACCTCGTGACCGCGTGCCGAAAGGCGCATCGCGGTCGGCCAGCCCAGATACCCATCACCCCCGAGGATGAGGATGCGCATGATCGCGCGAGGGTAGCGGACCGAGCCTCTATCTATCCTCTGGCCGCCGTGGAATCGCCCATCTTGCAGGCCAGTTTGTTCCCGCCCGAGCTGACGGCGATTCGCGTCACCGGCCTCGTGATCGCGGCGCTCGTGGCCGGCTTTGCGATCTGGCGCCGCCGTTCGCTGCGGAACGTCGACGTGCTGATCCTCCTGCTGATCGCGGTGGGCCTGGCGATCGTCTCCGGCACGCAGCTCCTCGATGCGATCCTGAGCGCCTTCTCGTTCAAGCGTTCGAATGGGACGCGCCTGCTCGGGGTCGCGGTGTTCGCGATCCTGATCCTGTTCGCGCTCATCATCCGGGCGCTGGCGCAGGGGTCGCGCATCACCCGGGAGCTCTCGGAGGTCCTCGAGGGCCTGGCCTGGGAGCAGTTTCGAACCGCCGGCCATCCCGGGCACTTCCGGGACAAGATCGGCGTCCTCGTCCCCGCCTACAACGAGGCCGAGAGCATCGGCTGGGTGCTCGACCGGATCCCCGACCGCGTCTGCGGCGCCGAGACGGCCGTGCTGGTCGTCGATGACGGCTCGCGGGACAGCACCGGCGACGTCGCCGCTGAGCACGGAGCCGTCGTGGCCCGCCACGTGATCAACCGCGGCGGCGGCGCCGCGCTTCGAACCGGGTACCGGCTGCTGGCGGACTCGGGCGCTCCCGTCGTCGTCACCCTCGACGCCGACGGGCAGCACCTCCCCTCCGAGATGGAACGCCTCGTGGAGCCGGTGCTTTCGGGGGAGGTGGCCGTGGCCCACGGCTCCCGGGTGCTCGGCGACGCGGAGCCCAACGGCTACGCGCGTGAGCTCGGCATCGTGTTCTTCAATCGGGTCGTCTCCCTCATCACGCGCACCAAGGTCTCCGATTGCTCAAACGGCTACCGCGCGGTCCGACCGGACGTCCTGCCGCAGCTCGTCCTGCGACAGGAGCAGTTCCATACCTCCGAGTTCCTGATCGAGGCGATCAAGCGCGGGATCCCCGCGCGAGAGGTGCCGGTGACCGTGGCCCGTCGCAGGCACGGGCACTCGAAGAAGCCGGCCGTGATCCGCTACGGGCTCGGGTTCGCGAACGCGATCGTCAGGACCTGGTTGCGTTAGCTCCCGGCTGCCGGACCTCGGAGGGGTCGGGAAGGTAGAGCTCGGTGCCACAGCGGGTGCAGACCTGCACGTAGAGCTTCAGCACCTTGCCGCAATTGGGGCAGCGCCGCTCCGGCTCCAGCCTCTCTCCGCGGTAGAGGATGACCGCGATCAGGCCGAGGATCGGCAGCACGGTGCCGACGATCAGCCAGATCAGGAACGACGAGCCCTTCGCGCGCCCGATCACCGCGGTGGCGATTCCGAAGGTGAGCGCGATGACGACGTACGGCGCGCCGGCCATGCACGAATTGTGACGCGGTCCGGGCCCGAGGCTCAGCCCAGCCCGAGCTTCTCGCGGATCAGCCGCGTCACCTCGCCGCCGTCGGCGGTGCCCTTGGTCTCGCGCATCACCGCGCCGACGATCGGGCCGATGGCCTTGGGATTGCCCGCCCGTACCTTCTCCGCCGCTCCGGGCTCGGCCTCGATGGCGCGCTCGACGATCGCCTCCAGCTCCCCGGCGTCGGACATCTGGGCGAGCCCCTCGCGCTCGACGATCTGAGCCGGATCGCCGCCCTCGGCCACGAGCGTCGCCAGCACCTGGCGGGCGGCGCCGGTTGTGACCTGCTTCGACTCGACCATCCCGGCAAGCGCCGCGAGCGCCTCGGGAGTGACCTTGGAGCTCGCCGGGTCGGCCTCACCGTCCCCGGCCTCGCGCAGGCGAGCGACCAGCTCGCCCGTGACCCAGTTCGCGACCTGCGCCGCGTTCACCCCGCCAGCCCCTGTGGTGTCGGCGGCAAGGCGAAGCGACGCCGCGACGGCGCGCTCGAAGTAGTCGCCCAGCTCGGCGTCGAAGGCGAGCTGGCGAGCGGTCACCTCGCCAAGCCCGAGCTCCTCCTCGTAGCGTTGCATCCGAACGGCGGGAAGCTCCGGCAGCGCCTCGCGGGCCTCGGCGAGCATCTCCTCGGTGGGCGCGAGGGGCACCAGGTCGGGCTCGGGGAAGTACCGGTAGTCGTGCGCGTACTCCTTCGACCGCAGCGGCGTCAGCGAGCCCGTGGAGGGGTCGTAGTGGTAGGTCTCCTGCTCCACCGCCTCGCCGGCCTCGAGCGCCGCGGCCTGGCGCTCGAGCTCCTTCGCGATGCCGCGCTCGAGGAAGCGGAAGCTGTTCATGTTCTTGAGCTCCGTCTTCGTACCGAGCTCGGCATCGCCCGCCCGGCGCACCGACACGTTCGCGTCGCATCGCAGGCTCCCCTCCTCCATGTTCACGTCGGAGACGCCGAGCTGCTTGATCGTCGTCCGCAGGAGCTGCGCCCATTCCCGCGCCTCCGCCGGGTCGCGGAGATCGGGCTCGGTGACGATCTCGACCAGCGGCGTGCCGCCGCGATTGAAGTCGACGAGCGAGCTCGCCGAGCCGTGGATGCGGCCCGACTCCCCGAGGTGGACCATCTTCGCCGCGTCCTCCTCGAGGTGGACGCGGTGGATGCGCACGTCGCCGAGCCTGCCGCCGGTCGCCAGCGGGATGTCGTACTGGCTGATCTGGTAGCCCTTCGGGTTGTCGGGATAGAAGTAGTTCTTGCGGTGGAAGATCGACCGCGGGGCCACGTCGCACTCGAGCGCCAGCGCGATCTGGAGGGCGTAGCGGACGGCCTGTTCGTTGATCACCGGCAGCGTCCCGGGGTGCGCGAGGCACACCGGGCAGGTGTGGACGTTAGGCGCGTCGCCGAACGAGAGCGCGCAGCCGCAGAACATCTTCGTGCGGGTCGAGAGCTGCACGTGGATCTCGAGCCCGATCACGCCCTCGTATCCGTCGGGCAGGGTCATCCGTATCCCAGCTCCTGAAGCTGCCGCTCGCCCATCCCGAAGTGGTGCCCGACCTCGTGGAGCACGGTCTTGCGGACCTCCTCGGCGCTCGGGTGCGTGTCCCGGAAGATGACGATCCGCTGGATGCCGCCGCGCGGATCGTAGATGCCCATCAGGTGGCGCGGGTGGGAGTCCTCGACGATCACCGCGACGTCGCCGATCCTCTCCTGGACCCACGCGGGCAGCGATTCCAGAGCGTCCTCCGCCGCCTCACGGCACTCCTCCTCGCTGATCACGACCGCACCTCCGGCGGCCTGGTGTCGAAGCCGATCGCGCGCTCGACCGCGTAGGCCGCATCGACCAGCGCGGACTCCCCGAACGCGGGCGCCGCGATCTGCAGGCCCACCGGCAGCTCGGGGCCGCCGCCGTCGGGCGCCGCCAGCCCGGCGGGGATCGAGATCGCCGGGATCCCCGCCAGCGACATCGGCACGGTGCAGTAGTCCGACATGTACATCGCGAGTGGGTCCTCGGCCCGCGCCCCGAGCTCGAAGGCGACGGTGGGCGAGGTCGGCGTCAACAGGTAATCGAAGCGCTCGAACGCGTTCGCGAAGTCCTGCGCGATCTTGGTGCGGACCCGCTGGGCCCTGCCGTAGTAGGCCTCGTAGTAGCCGGAGGAGAGCGCGTAGGTGCCGAGCATGATCCGCCGCTTGACCTCGGCGCCGAAGCCACGGGCGCGGGTGCGCTCGTACATCGTCACCAGCTCCCGGTCGCCGTCCTCGCGCGGGCCGTAGCGGACGCCGTCGTAGCGCGCCAGGTTCGCCGACGCCTCGGCGGGGGCGAGGATGTAGTAGGCGGAGAGGCCGTGGGCAGCGTGGGGCAGCCCGCACTCGTCGACCTCGCCCCCTAGCCGGCGGACAAGCTCGACCGCGCGGTCGAACGCCTCGGCGACGCCTGCCTCGATCCCCTCGGCGTCGGCGGAGAGCTCCCGCGGCACCCCGAAGCGGAGGCCGGAGAGATCCACGCGCGAGGGCAGTTCCACCCCGCCCTCGATGCCGACCGAGGTCGAATCGCAGGGGTCGCGACCCTCCATCGCACCGAGCAGCAGCGCGGCGTCGGTGACGTCGCGGGTGATCGGGCCGCACTGGTCGAGCGAGGAGGCGAACGCGATCATCCCGTACCGGGAGATCGCCCCGTAGGTGGGCTTCAGCCCGACGACGCCGCTGAGCGATGCCGGCTGGCGGATCGAGCCGCCGGTGTCCGTGCCGATCGCGCACGGCGCCCGCCGGGCAGACACCGCGGCCACGGACCCCCCGGAGGAGCCCCCCGGGACGCGGCCGCGGTCCCACGGGTTCAGCACCGGTCGGTAACCGGAGTTCTCGTTGGAGGAGCCCATCCCGAACTCGTCCATGTTCGTCTTGCCGAGGACCCGCGCTCCAGCTTCCGAGAGCTTGCGGACGGCGCTCGCCGTGTACGGCGGCCGATACCCCTCGAGGATCCGCGAGCCGGCCGTCGTCTCGATGCCATCCGTGCAGAACAGGTCCTTGATCGCGACGGGGATCCCGCCCAGCGGCCCGGGCGGGCTATCGCCGCCAGCGTGCTCCCCGCCATCCGCCGTCCACAGGTAGGCCCCGAGGTCATCGGCGGCCGCGGCCTCCGCGTAGGCGTCGAAGTACTCGCCCGCGGTCAGATCGCCCGCCCGGATCCGCCGCAGAGCCTCGGCGATCGTGATCTCGAAGAGCTCGCTCACGCCTGTGGCGAGGGAACCCGGAACGCGCCCCGCGCCGGATCCGGGGCCTGCTCCAGCACCCGCTCTCGTGGCCAGCTCGGTCGCGGCTCGTCGGCGCGCAGCACGTTCTCGAGCGCCACCACGTGAGAGGTCGGCTCCACGCCGGCAAGGTCGAGCTCGTTCATCCGCTCGACGTGCTCGAGGATGCTGGAGAGCTCGCCGGACATCCGCTCGATCTCCGCGTCCGTGAGCTCGAGCCTCGCAAGCCGCGCGACATGCAGCACCTGCTCGCGGTCGATCACGGCCTTAGTCTAGGTACCGCCGAGCGACCGCCCGGGGCCGGCTAGGATCAGCCCCCCATGAGAGGGGCTCGGGCGGAGCGGTTCGTCGTCCTCAACCTCCGCCTGCTGGCGGCCAGCTTCGCGGTCGTCGGGGTCCTGTTCATCGCCGTCCCGGACGGGGTCCTGGACGTGATCAGCGACCTCGGCGACGCGATCGGGGGGTTCACGACCGCGCCCGACACGATCGAGAGGCTCTGGCTCGCCCTGGGGTTCGCCTACATGGTGGTGATCACCGGGATCTGCCTCGTCGTGCAGGCCGATCCCGTCCGCTACCGACCGTTCCTGCTGGTGCTCGCCGCCGGCAAGACCGCGTCGTCGCTCGCGGCGCTCGGCTTCTACGTCTTCGACCAGGACGTCTTCATCTACCTGCTCAACTTCCTGGTCGACGGCTTCCTCGTCGGTGTCTCGCTGCTCCTGTGGTCCGTCGCCGGCCGGATCGGAGAGCCCGCCGCCCCTTCCTGAAGGGGCCCGCCGGGGCTGGGCGCCGCCGAGCTCGACGTCCTGCGCGCCTTCGGCGAGGCGATGGCGCCCGGGGTCGACGGGCTGCCGCCGGTCGCCGGGCCGAGCGGGTCGGGAGCGCCGCCGAGCGACGCGGTCGAGATCGGCGAGCCGATCAACGCCTATCTGGCGACGATGCAGCCCCGCACCGTCCGGCAGCTCCGGCTGGCGCTGTTTGCGCTCGAGCGCCTTCCGGCGCCGCGTCGCTTCTCTGGCCTGAGCCTCGAGCGGCGCCAGCGCCTGCTTTCGCGGCTCGAGCGTTCGCGCCTTCCCTTCGCCGGCGACCTCCTGCTCTTCCTGAAGGTCCTGGCGGGCCTCGGCTACGGAAACGACTCCCGGGTGCGGGCCGCCGTCGGGTACGAGGCGCGGTGCGAGGTCGCCGGCGGACCCCCGGCGGCAGACGGCGGGCCGCCCCGGCTCGGCGACATGCAGCCTCCCGAAGGTGATGAGGAGTGCGACGTCGCGATCGTTGGCTCCGGTGCGGGCGGGGCGGTGGCCGCAGCGATCCTGGCGGAGGCTGGGCTGGAGGTCCTCGTGCTCGAGGCCGGCCGCTACATGGATCGGCGCACCTACCCGGACGAGCCGCTCGCGGCGCTCTCGGCCCTCTACCGCGACGGCGGGCTGACGATCGCGGAGGGGCGCCCAGCGATCCCGACCCCGGTCGGGCGGGCGGTCGGCGGGACGACGGTGATCAACTCGGGCACCTGCTTCCGGGCGCCGGAGGCGGTGCTGGCCGCCTGGCGCGATGAGCACGGGATCGCGTGGACCACCGAGATGGAGGCCGACTACGCGCAGGCCGAGGAGATGCTGCACGTGCGCCCGGTGGATCCGGAGCGAATGGGCCGAAACGGGCAGCTCCTGCGCGAGGGCGCCGAGGCGCTCGGGGCAAGCCACCGGCCGCTCGCCCGCAACGCGGGCGGTTGCTTTCAGTGCAGCTCGTGTCCGTCCGGTTGCCGCCTCGACGCCAAGCAGGCGATGCACGTCTCCTACCTCCCGCGGGCGGTGGCGGCCGGCGCCCGGCTCCGCGCTCGGGTCGAGGCCCGCCGAGTCGTGTTTTCGGGCCCCCGGGCCACCGGGGTCGAGTGCGCGGCCGGCGGCGACGGCGCCACGAGGCCCTTCGGGGTGCGCGCGCGGCGCGCCGTCGTGCTCGCGGGCGGCGCCTTCGGCACGCCTGAGCTCCTGCTGCGCTCGGGATTTCGCTCGCCGAGCGGGGCGCTGGGGCGCAACCTTCGCATCCATCCCGCCTGCTGGGTCGGGGCGCGATTCGACGAGGAGGTCCGCGGCTGGGAAGGGGTCATGCAGAGCTACGCGGTCGACGAGTGGGAGGACCGCGGACTGCTCTTGGAGGCCACCTTCACCCCGCTCGCCTTCGGGGCCCAATGGCTGCCCGGCACCGGGGCCGCACACCAGGAGAGGGTGCGCGAATACCGCCACATCGCGTCCACGGGCGTCCACCTGTCGGACCGCTCGTCCGGGCGCGTCGGGTTGGCGAGCGACGGCTCGCTCCGCGTCACCTACGACCTCACCGGCGCCGACGCGCGCCGTCTCCTCTTCGGCATCGCACGGGCCGCCGAGCTCTTCTACGCGGCGGGCGCGCGTGAGGTCTACCCGCAGATCGCGGGAGTGCCCACGATCTCGCGGGATCGGATCGCCGACCTCGAGGCGTCTCCCCCACGCTCGGCGGCGCTCCGCCTCGAGGCGTTTCACCCGATGGGAACCGCGCGCATGGACGCCGATCCCGCGATCGGGGTGGCCGGCACCGACGGCGCGGTCTTCGGCACGGAGTCGCTCTATGTCGCCGACGGCAGCCTGCTGCCGAGCTCGATCGGGGTGAACCCGATGATGACCATCATCGCGATGGCCTCTCGCGTCGCTCATCAGCTGGCGGAGCTACTCAACTAGCGGCGGG
>JBKPIV010000030.1:0-73323 GCA_046730395.1 Actinomycetota bacterium
GCCTCGAACATGCCCGAGTCGGCGTTCGTCTTCAGCCGCCAGTACGAGGCGATCGCGTCCGCGTTGCCGAGGATTCCCGCGCAACGCCAGCCCGTCATGTTGAACCCCTTCGAGAGCGAGAAGACCTCGACCCCCACCTCCCTGGCGCCGGGCGTGGCCAGAAAGCTCGGGGCGACGTAGCCCTCGTACGTGGTCTCCGAGTACGCGTTGTCGTGCACGACGAGGAGCTCGTGTTCGCGGGCCAGCTCCACCAACTGGGCGAAGAAGCCTTCCGGCGCGACCGCGCCGGTCGGGTTGTTCGGGTAGTTCACGAACAGAAGCCTCGCCCGCGCCAGCGCCTCGTCGGAGATCGCATCCAGGTCGGGCACGAAGCCGAGCTCGGGCCGCAGCGGCATCAGCGCGATCTCGGCGCCGGCGAGCGCCGGGCCGCCGGTGTAGACCGGATATCCGGGATCGGCCGCCAGGGCGACGTCCCCCGGGTCTAGGAACGCAAAGCAGAGGTTGTAGATGCATTCCTTGGCACCGATCGCCGGCATCACCTCGGCCCCGGGATCGAGCTCCACCCCGAAGCGGTCGTCGTAGAAGTCGGCGAACGCACGGCGGAACTCCTCGCGCCCTCGATTGCTCGGGTAGCCGTGGTTCGCCGGGTCCGCGACCGCGATCTGCATCGCCTCGACGATGTGCGGATACGTGGGCCGATCGGGGTCTCCGATCCCGAGGCTGATCACGTCGATTCCGGCGGCGCGCTTCTCCGCCACGCGACGCTCGAGGTCGGCGAACATGTACGCCGGCACCGCCTCGAGCCGCCGCGAGGGGTCGGTGAGGCGGCGGCTGGACGTATCCGGGGTCGTCATCGAACCCGGAAGGGTATGCCCAGCGCGGTGCTCGTGCCTAAACGACCTCGAGCGCGCGCACGAACTCTGGCGAGAGCTCCCCCGACGCCACCGGCATGGCACTGCCGGTGAGCCGCACCTCGAGGCCGTCGCTCACCTCGACCTCGAGGTCGCCGCCGTCGAGCCGGACCGTGATCGGGCTGGACGCTCCGCGCAGGACCGCCGCGACGGCGGCCCCGCTCGCCCCGGTGCCGGAGGACAGCGTCTCTCCCGCGCCGCGCTCGAAGATCCGTGCCCTGACGGTCGTGCCGCCGAACCGCACGAACGAGACGTTGGTGCGATTCGGGAACAGGACGCTGGTCTCGATCTCGGGCCCGATCGCCGCGAGGTCGAGGTCCTCGAGCTCGTCGCCTGCGTCGATCACGCACTGCGGGTTGCCGATCGAAACGTGCTGGAACCGCCACTCACGGCCGCCTGCCGTGACCGTGCCGGCGCCGCCCTCGCCCCCGGCGGGAAAGTCGGCCGACGAGAGGGACGCCCTTCCGAGCGCGAGGGTCGCCCTGTCCGGGCCGATGATGTTGGGGCGAACCTCTCCCGCCTTGGTCAGGATCGTGAACTCATCCCGCTCGGTCCAGCCCGAGCGCCGCAGGTAAAGCGCCGCTTGCCTGGCACCGTTTCCCGACAGCTCGGCCTCCGACCCGTCGGGATTGAAGATCCGCAGCTCGGCGACGTAGGCCGGGTCGGCGGCGTGCGAGATCAGCAGGATCCCATCGGCGGAGACGCCGAAATGCGGCTGGCAGATCCGCCGGATCCGCGCCGGCGTCAACCCCCACGGGAGCTCGTCGCGCTCGACGATCAGGTAGTCGTTGCCCAGCGCCTGCCACTTCTCGAATCTCACAGCGTCAGCCGGCATTGTCGCCAAGCATGCCGACGATCCTGCCCGCGACCTCGACCTCGCTGTGCCCGGTGCGATCGATCAGCTCGACCCCGGGCATCCTCCGCAGCCAGGTGAGCTGCCGGCGGGCATAATCGCGGTGGGCTCGTTTGACCGCTGCGATGTCGCGGGCGAGGAGCTCCTCGAACCCCAGCGCGGCGCGGGCCGTTCGCGATGCGCCGCCTTCGGCGGCGCGCCTCGCCTCCTCCACGGCGCCGGCGGTGACCATCTCGTCGACCCGCGCGTCGATCCTGCAGCGAAGCTCCTCGCGATCGACCACCAGGCCGACGAGCTTCGTTGGATGGCGAAGCCTCGCGGTCCACAGCTGCTCGCTGCCCCGCGGCGGGTCGATCCCAGCGCGCTGGAGCTCCAGCGTCCGGGCGATCCGCTTTCGATCGCGGGGATGGACGGTCGAGGCGAGGTCGGGATCGAGTTCGGCGTGAAGCGCCTCGGGGCCTAGCTCGGACACCTCCCGCTCGACCTGCGCTCGCACGGCGGCCGGCACCGGGGGGCGCAGGTCGAGGTTCGCGAGCGCGGCGCGCAGATAGAGCCCGGTGCCTCCCACCACGATCGGGCGGCGGCCCTCGGCCAGGAGCTGATCGATCTCGGAGTGGGCGAGCGTCGCGAACCGGCCCGCGCTGAACTCGCCGGTGGGCTCGACGAACCCCACCAACCGATGCTCGAGCCTGCGGCGCTCGTCCGGAGTCGCGGCCCCGCTCAGGGTCTCGAGTCCGCGGTAGACCTGAATCGAGTCGCACGAGACCGCGACCGGATCCTCTCCCCGCTCGCGCAGCAGGTCGGCCACCGCGATCGCCACGGCTGTCTTCCCGACGCCAGTCGGGCCGAAGATCGCGAGGACCTTCAGCGGAGCGTGTGGCGCGCGCACGAGCGCATCAGCCGAGCCTCGCGCTCAGGACCTCGTGGCCGCTCAGCGTCGTGGACGTCGCCGAGGCGATCTCCACGTCCACCAGCTCGCCGGGCTCGGCCGTGCCCTCGAAGTTGACGGTCTTGTTGTGGCTTATCCGGCCCCGGAGGCGGGTCGGGTCGGTCCTGCTGGGACCCTCGACGAGGACTTCCATCGTCCGGCCGACGAACCGCTCGGCCCGCTCGCGGGCGCGGCGCTGGACGAGCTCCACCAAGCGCTCCATTCGCTCTCGCTTCACCTGGTGCGGGAGCTGATCGGACATGGTCGCTGCCTCCGTGCCCCGGCGAGGGGAGAAGATGAACGTGAACGCCCCGTCGTAACCGACCCGCTCGACCACCTCGAGCGTCTCTGCGAAGTCCTCCTCGGTCTCCCCCGGGAAGCCCACGATGATGTCCGTCGTCAGCGCGCAGTCGGGCACGTGCTCGCGGATCTGTGCGACCCGATCGAGGTAGCGCTCGCGGTTATAGGTGCGTCGCATGGCCTTCAGGATCCTGCTCGAGCCCGACTGGAGCGGCAGGTGGATGTGCTCGCATAGCGCTGGGAGCTCGGCGTGGGCGCGGATCACGTCCTCGCGGATGTCCTTCGGATGAGGGCTCGTGTACCGGATCCGGTCGATTCCCTCGACGGCGTCGACGCGAGCGACTAGCTCGGCGAAGGTGATCCGCTCCCCCTTCGGGAGATCGCGGCCGTAGCTGTTGACGTTCTGGCCGAGCAGCGTCACCTCACGCACGCCGTCGGCCGCAAGCTGCTCGACCTCGTCAATCAGCTCGGCCGGGGTGCGGCTCACCTCCCGCCCGCGCGTCTGGGGGACGATGCAGTAGGCACAGACGCAGTTGCAGCCCACCGAGACCTGCACCCAGGCTTGGAACTCGCGCTCGCGCTTGGCGGGAAGGTGACCGGCGAAGTCCTCGAACTCGAAGTACCCCTGGGCGGTGAGGGAATCCTGTGTCAGGAAGTCCGCGAGGCGGTGGATCTGGCCGGGCCCGAAGGCCACGTCGACGAACGGGAAGCGCTCGAAGACCTCGTCCTTGACCGACTGCGCCCAGCACCCGCCGACGCCCACAACCCGTTCGGGGTCCTCGGACTTTAGGCGCTTCGCCTCCCCGAGGTGGGCGATGAACCGATTGTCGGCCGACTCGCGGATCGAGCAGGTGTTGAACAGGATCAGGTCGGCCTCAGAGCGCTCCCCGACCTCCTGGTAGCCGAGCGAGGCGAGCATCCCCTTCATCCGCTCGGAGTCGTGCTCGTTCATCTGGCACCCGAACGTGGTGACGTGAAACGACGGCATGGGCTGAGGGTACCGCCCGTTACTTCACGGTAAGCGTTCCCTGCATGCCCGCCTGGCGGTGCCCCGGCACAGTGCAGTAGTAGAGGTACTTGCCGGGCTTCAGGCTGGAGCTGACCGAGATCGAGCCGCCCGAGATCAGATCGCTCTTGGCGATGATCTTGCTTCCCTGGGCGATCGCCACGTCGTGCTGCACCGGCGACGGGTTCGAGAAGTCGATGGTCACCTGGCCCGAGCTCGCGCTCAGGGTGTTGGTGTTGAAGGCGGGCGTGCCGCTCGAGGGAGCGCTCAGCTTGAGCGCCGTGCCGCTGGTGGTGGTCGTCGTCGTGGACCCCGCCGTCGTGGTCGCGCCGCCAGCGGGTTGGCTCGCCGCCGCCTGCGCCTCCTCGGCCTGGCGCGCGTGCTGATCGTCGACCGCGTGGAGCACCGCAAAGGTGGTGGTCGCGCCAACCAGCGCCACGAAGTAGACGATCAGGGCCGCGAGCACGCGGCGGCTCGGGGGAAAGTTCTCGAAGCGCAGGCCGATCACCGCCACCGCGAGGGCGGAGGCCACCAGCACCGGCCCGAGGATGAAGAAGATCGTCCCGTTCACGCGGCTGGGATCCTAGTTAGGTGGCGAATGAGGTCGCCCGACTCTCGCGGATCACGGTGATCCGGATCTGCCCCGGATACTCGACCTCCTTTTCGATCGCCGCGGCGATCTCGTGCGAGAGGAGCGCGGCCCGCTCGTCGTCCACGACGCCCGGATCGACGAGCACCCGGATCTCCCGCCCGGCTCGCATCGCGTGCACCCGCTCGACGCCGTCGTACCGGGAGGCGATCTCCTCAAGGTCACGCAGCCGCTCCACGTACTCCTCGAGCGAATCCCCGCGAGCGCCGGGGCGGGCGCCGGACAGCGAATCCGCGATCTGCACGATCACCGCCTCCACCGTGCGCGGCTCCACCTCATTGTGGTGCGCCTCGATCGCGTGCGCCACAGCCTCGGACTCGCCATGCCGGGCGGCGATCCTCGCTCCCACCGCCGCGTGCGGCCCCTCGACCTCGTGCGTCACCGCCTTGCCGATGTCGTGGAGGAGGGCGGCGCGCCGGGCGGTCTCCACGGATGCGCCGAGCTCGGCCCCGATCAGCGCGGCCAGCTGGGAGCACTCGACCAGGTGGTCGAGCACGTTCTGCCCGTAGCTCGTGCGAAAGCGCAACCGTCCGAGAAGCTCGATCAGCTCTGGGTCGAGGCCGTGCACCCGAGCGTCCAGCGCTCCCCGCTCCCCCTCCTCGACGATCCGCTTGTCGATCTCGGTGGTCGCCTGCTCGTAGGACTCCTCGATCAGCGCCGGGTTGATCCGACCGTCCGCGATCAGGCGCTCGAGCGTCAGGCGCGCCACCTCGCGGCGAACGCCGTCAAAGCTCGACAGCACGACCGCGGATGGGGTCTCGTCGATGATCACGTCGACTCCGGTGAGCTTTTCGAGCGCCCGGATGTTGCGGCCGTCGCGACCGATGATCCGGCCCTTCATCTCGTCGCTCGGAAGCTCGATGAGGCGGGTGGTGTTGTCGCTGGCGTGGCTGGCCGCGAGCCGTTGCATCGCGACCGAGAGGATGTTTCTGGCCCGGCGCTCGGCCTCGCGCTTGGTCTCCTCCTCGATCTCGGCCAACCTCAGGGCCGCTTGGTGGCGGGCCTCCTGCTCAACGTCTGCGATCAGCAGCTGCCTGGCCTGAGCCGCGTTCAGGCCCGAGATCCGCTCGAGCTCGCGGCGCTGTACCCGCTTTGCGCGCTTCAGCTCCTCGCCTTGACCGGCGAGGTTGCGCTCGCGATCCTCGAGCGCGCGCGTGCGTCGCTCCAGGTCGGCCCGTTGCACCTCAAGCGATTCGGCTTCGCGAAGCGCGCGCTCCTCCATCCGGGCGATCTCCTCGCGCCGCGCCCGAAGCTCGTCGGCGACCGACTCCTCGGTCCGCTCGGCGCCTCCGGGGCGATCCTCTGTCGGCGCTCGCCGCCGCCACGGCTGCAAAAGCGCCCATATCTCCATGCATACCTCTCTTCCGGCCGCCCGTGGCCGGACTCATTCGCTTTTCGTTCGAGTTTCGTCTAGCGACGAACCCTCGACCGGCGGCGCCGGAGACGCTCGTGACGGCTATCGCCCCCTCTGGGCTACTGGTGCTCGCCCGGGGGCGAACCCTTACCGCGCATAAAGGTCGGTGAAACTCCTCGCTTTCTCGTCGTCGAAGTTCGGGAATAGCTGGTCATTCGTATCTCGGAGCGGCCGCCGACCGCTCCATGGATCGTAGAGCCGGCCCGTTGATCACGCAAGGTGGCGGGCGGCGAGCCGCACCGCCTCGTAGGCGACGTCGTAGTCGTAACCGCGACGGGTGAGGAAGCCGAGCGCGCGCGCCCGGTCCGCGTCCTCGGCGAGCGGCTGGCCGCGCTTCCCGAGGAGCGCGCTCGCGCGTTCGATCTGCTCCTGACCGGATTCGCCGTCAAGCGCCCTCTCGATCGCGGCGGGCGGAATCCCCCGCGCCGCCAGCGCCTCCCGAATTCGCTCCGGCCCCCAGTCGCGAAGCGAGCGCTTGTCCTCTGCGTAGCGGCGCGCGAAGCGCTCGTCGTCGAGCTCGCCGGCGTCGGCCAGCCGCGAGACCGCCGTCGCGATGTCCCCCTCGGCGTGGCCACGCCGGCGAAGCCATTCGGTTAGCTCGAGGGTCGTCCGCTCCTTTCGCCGCAGCGCTGCGACGCCGCTCTCGAACGCGTCTGGCGCGCGGCCCCCCAACGGCCAGCTACGCCGCCCGGCGCTCGGCCTCCTCGGCTTGGAGGGCGGGCTCGGCGATCGGCGCCGTTTGGGCGGCCGGAGGCTCGATCCCGAGGGCGTCGAACACCTTTGCCTCGATCTCGCGAGCGGTTTCGGGGTTCTCGGCCAGGTACTGCTTCGTGTTGTTTCGACCCTGGCCCAGTCGCAGCTCGCCGTAGGAGAAGAACGAGCCCGACTTCTGCACCAGGTCGTGCTCGAGGGCCAGGTCGAGCAGGCAGCCCTCCCTCGAGACCCCCACCCCGTACTCGATGTCGAACTCCGCCTGGCGGAAGGGCGCCGCCACCTTGTTCTTCACCACCTTCACTCGGACGCGGTTGCCGACCGCCTCGGTGCCCTCCTTGAGGGTCTCGATACGGCGGATGTCGAGCCGCTGCGAGGAGTAGAACTTGAGCGCCCGGCCGCCGGGCTGGGTCTCCGGCGAGCCGAAGCTGACGCCGATCTTCTCCCGGATCTGGTTCGTGAACACGCACACCGTGTTGGCGCGGCTGAGGTTGCCCGCCAGCTTGCGGAGCGCCTGCGACATCAGTCGCGCCTGGAGGCCGACCTGGGTCTCCCCCATCTGGCCCTCGAGCTCGACCCGCGGGGTCAGCGCCGCCACGGAATCGACCGCCACCAGGTCGACCGCGCCCGAGCGCACTAGGACATCGACGATCTCGAGCGCCTGCTCGCCGTAGTCGGGCTGTGAGACCAGCAGCTCATCGACGTCGACCCCAATGCGCTTCGCGTAGATCGGGTCGATCGCGTGCTCGGTGTCGACGAATGCGCAGATCCCGCCTCGCGCCTGAGCCTCGGCGATGATGTGATAGACGAGCGTCGTCTTGCCCGACGACTCGGGGCCGAAGATCTCGACGAACCGACCGCGCGGGACGCCGCCGACCCCCAGCGCGAGGTCGAGCGACAGCGCCCCGGTGGAGATCGCCTCGACCTGGACCGCGCTCTCGTCGCCGAGGCGCATCAGCGATCCCTGGCCGAACTGGCGCTCGATCTGGGTCACCGCGGCCTGCAGGGCCGCGTCCTTGGCCTTCGCCTCCTTGTCGGCCGCCTTCAGGTTCGCCTTCCTCTCTTCTGCCATCTTCTTCATCACCTCTTCTCTGCCTCGGGTGGCAGATCCAGTTCGGCCAGGGACGTGTATTCGGCCCCCGTTGGCCGGAGGGTCGAACGGTAGAGCGCGACTCGGACGCAATCGAACGGCCGAAGCAGCGCCGCCGGCAGCGCCTCCGGGGACTTCTCGACGCGCATCGGACGCCCGCGCCGCCGCCGCCCGCGCCCAGCCTGTGTGCCGCGGTCGGAGCGCACCCTGGCCACGGTGACGTGGGTCCAGAACGGCCGTTTCTCCGGCTCGTAGAAGCGCGCCGCCACCAGGCGGTCGGAGAGCTCCGCCTGAAGCTCGACCGCGGCCGGGCTCTCGCCACCCACCGCGAACAGCCGCGGCCGGCTGGGAGGGATCGGCACCGCCTCGGCCGCGAACTGGATCCGCACCGGCCGCGGCGTCACCCCGGTCACGATCGCGGCGATCCGCTCGATCTCCCGCTCCGGGTGGTAGGCGAGGAAGCACAGCGTGACGTGGAGCTGGTCAGGAGCCAGGGGCCGCAGCGCCTCGACGGAGGGAAGCGCTGCCCGCTGCCACGCCGCGAGCCGGTCGCGCACCCCGTCGGGCAGGTCCAGCGCCACGAACAGCCGCGCGCGCGGGCTCTTCAGCCGCTCCTTCGCCACCCCAGGAACCTATGCCGTTTCGCGTCGTCCAACCGCCTCGCTTCGTGAATAGATTGCAGCCGATGGTCGACGAATTCCCGTACGTGGAGGGCGTCGAGCATCGATACGTGGAGGCGAACGGCATCCGGATTCACCTTGCCGCCGCCGAGCCGCCTGACTCGTCCACGCCACCGATCCTGCTGCTCCACGGATGGCCCCAGCACTGGTACATGTGGCGGCGGGTCATCGCCGCCCTCCACACCGAGCGCCGGCTGCTGGCGCCCGATCTCCGGGGCTTCGGCTGGAGCGAGGCCCCGGGCTACGGCTACGACGGTGAGACGTTCGCCGCCGACCAGATCGCCCTCTTGGACGCGCTCGGGATCGAGCGGGCGGACGTGATCGGCCACGACTGGGGCGGGTGGACCGCAATGCTGCTGGGGATCCAGCACCCCGATCGGGTCCGGCGGATGGTCGTCTGTAACGCGCCGCACCCGTTCGCGCGCCCGGCGCCGGGGCTGCTGGCGGACGCCTGGCGCGCCTGGTACACGTGGGTGATCGCGACGCCGGCTCTCGGCCCGCGCTCGCTCCGCCATGGCTGGATCTCTCGCGCCATCCTCACCCATGGCAACGTCCGGCCGCCGTTCTCGGGCGAGGAGATCGCGATGTACGCCGACAGCTTCAGGGAGCCCGCGCGTGCCGAGGCCATCAGCCGGCTCTACCGCTACTACCAGCGCGCCTTTCGCGAAGGGGCGGGCGGCCGCTGGCGCGGCGCCCGCCTCAGCGTCCCAACGCTGCTTCTCTTCGGCGAGCGGGACCTCTACATAACCCCGAAGCTCCTCGCCGGCCACGAGAGCCACGCCGACGAGCTGCGGGTCGAGCTCGTCCCCGACTCCGGCCACTTCCTGGTCAACGAGAGGCCCGACCTGGTGATCGAGCGTGCCCGCGACTTCCTGACCGGCTGAGCCCGACTTTCCTATCATGGCCGGCCAGCCAGGCAGCTAGAAGGTAGGAGGCCTCGTGGAGTCCTGGACCCGGCGGGTCATTCGGCATCGGAAGAAGATCCTCGTCGCTTGGCTGGTGCTGCTCGTCGTCGGCGGCTACGGCGCCGCAAACGTCGGCAAGCTGCTGACGAATCGGTTCAGCGTCCCGGGCTCGGACGCCGAGCGTGGCCTGGACCTCCTGAAGGACCGGTTCAACGAACGCGGCGACGGGGCCTTCACGCTGGTTCTTCGAACCGACCGCCCGATGGCCAATACGCCGGCCTTCCGCCGCCGAGCCGCCGTCGCGGCGGCCGACGCCGCCAAGCCGATCAGCGGCGCCCAGCCGGGGCCTGTGCTTCCGGCCTCATCCCACGTCGCCTACGTGCAGATCAACACGCCGCTCGAGAACGCCGACGCGGCGGACAAGACCACAGCCGTCCGCGCGGCGATTCCGACGGTCGCGGGGGCGACCACCTACCTGTCCGGCTTCCCGGCGATCAACCACGACACGCAGAAGATCTACAACGACGACCTGAAGCGGGGTGAGTCGATCGCGATCCCGATCGCGCTCATCGTGCTGGCGTTCATGTTCGGCACCCTGGTCGCGATCGGGGTGCCCTTCGCGTTCGCCGCGGTGACCATCCCCTCCACCCTGGGCGCCGTCTGGATCTTCGCGCACTTCATGGACATGGCGATCTACGTGACGAACATCGTCACGCTGATCGGCTTCGCGATCGCGATCGACTACTCGATGCTCGTCGTCTTCCGCTACCGCGAGGAGCTCGCGCGCCACGACTCGGAGACCGAGGCGCTCATCACCACCATGCGCACGGCGGGACGGGCGACCCTGTTCTCCGGCGCGACGGTCGCGATCGGCCTCGCCTTGCTGATCTTCATGCCGCTTCCGTTCATGCGCTCGATGGGCGTCGGCGGGCTGCTCGTGCCGCTGTTCTCGATCGCCGCCTCCGCCACCTTCCTGCCCGCCCTGCTCGCCGTCCTCGGCCGCAAGGTAAATCGCTTTCGGGTGATCCCCAAGCGAGTGCTCGCCGCCCGGGCCGAGGGACGCCCCGGCTTCTGGACGCGCCTGTCGCGCTCGATCATGCGCCGGCCGATCCTCTATCTGGTAGGAGCCGGAGGGCTGATGATCGCGCTGGCGATCCCGGCGCTGCAGCTCCACCTCACGGGCGGCGACAACCGCGGCATCCCGCTCACCACCGAGTCCACCCGCGGCCTCGCGCTGCTGGAGGGCACGCTCGGGCCCGGGGCTCTGGCGCCGAACCAGATCGCGATCGACACCCACGCGCCCAACGGCGCGGCGGCGCCGGCGACCATCGCCGCCGAAAGGCGGTTCGTGGCGGCGGTTCGCAGGGATCCCGAGGTCGACCCGCGGACTATCCAGGCGCCGGTGCTGCTGGGGCCCGGGCTCGACGGAATCGCCCGCGCCAAGCGCGCCAACCTGATCGACCAAAGCGGCCAGGTGGTCCAGATCCGGGTCGCGGCCCGAAGCGACGCGGGAACCACGGAGGCCGTCGACCTCGTTCACAGGCTTCGCGACCGCTACGTCCCCCAGGCGGGCTTCGGCAATTCGACCGTGCTGGTGACCGGCGCCCCCGCATTCGGCGTGGACTTCATCGACACGGCCTACGCCGCCTTCCCGTGGCTGGTTGCCGCGGTGCTGGTGCTGTCCTACCTGCTCCTCATGCGGGCGTTCCGCTCGGTCGTCCTGCCCCTCAAGGCGGTGGTGCTGAACGCGCTTTCCGTGGGCGCGACCTATGGCGTCCTGGTGCTGATCTTCGAGCACGGCGTCCACTCCGCGCTCGGGCTTCAGGGCTCGCCACAGGTGGAGGCCTGGATCCCGATCTTCCTGTTCGCGATGCTGTTCGGCCTCTCGATGGACTACGAGGTGTTCCTGCTGTCGCGCATGCGCGAGGAGTGGGACGCGCACCACGACAACGAGCGGGCGGTCGCCCACGGGCTCGAGCGAACCGGGCGGATCATCACCGCCGCGGCAATCGTGATGATCGCGGCCTTCTCGGGCTTCACCTCGGGGTCGTTCGTTGGGCTGCAGCAGTTCGGCATGGGACTGTCGGCGGCGATCTTCTTCGACGCCACCGTGGTCCGGGCGCTCCTGGTGCCCGCCTTGATGAAGCTCCTCGGGGAGTGGAACTGGTACCTGCCGGAGCGGGTGCGCAGGGCGCTGCGGATCTCACCGCCGAAGCCGGTGACCGAGTCCGGAAACCCAGGCAAGTAGGGCAGCAGGGGGTTTGGCCCGAGGGGGGTGTTCGACGTTTGAGGTCGCTATGACCCCAAACGTCACACACCCCCCGGTGGCGCCAGCCAGTCTTCCTTACCTGACCGTTTTCCCCGCGTGGCCCGCCAGCCCTACAGCGGGAAGTCCTCTCCGCGCAGCAGGCGGCGGAGCAGGTGGAGCGCCACCGTGGTCGAGCGATCGCGAATCTCCGCGCGGTCTCCAGGCAGCACCGGGTCACGGGCGAGTTCGCTCCCGTCCTTCGCCTTCACGCAGATGCAGACGTAGCCCACCGGCTTTTCCGCAGATCCTCCGTCCGGTCCCGCGATCCCGGTGATGCCGATGCCGATGTCGGCGTGGAACCGGGCCAGGGCCCCGTCGGCCATCGCCTCGGCTACCTCCGGCGAGACCGCGCCGCGGCGTTGGATCAGCTCGGCCGGCACGCCGAGCAGCTCGATCTTCGCCTCGTTCGAATAGGCGACGACGCCCCCCGCGACGTAGCCCGACGCGCCCGGGACCTCCGTCAGCCTGGCGGCGAGCAGGCCGGCCGTGCTCGACTCGCCCAGGCCGATCCTCCGCCCCCGGAGCAGCTCGGCCACCTGCTCGTCCAGCGACGAGCCATCGCGACTGAACACGTACCGCTCGTGGCGGGCCACGATCTCCTCGATCAGCCGCTCGGCCGCCTCCTCGGCGCCGGCCCGATAGCTGACGTCCACCTCGACCTGGGCGCGGCGGAGGCAGGTCGTGATCTCGAGTGTCGAGAGGTCGACCTCGTCGCCGATCTCTCGAAGCGTCTTCGCCAGCTCGGACTCGGGGATGCCGAAGATGCGCAGCGAGGCGGTGTGAAAGGGCTCCGCCCGGTCGAGCACGGCGCGAGCCGCCGGGGTCTCGATCGCCTGCGGCCACATCGACTGCAGCTCGCGCGGGGGCCCCGGCAAGACGATCACGGTCGGGCCGGCGGTGGGCACCACGAGCCCGGGTGCGGTGCCGGCGGGATCGATGGTCGTCGCGCCCTCCGGGACCATCGCCTGCTTGCGGTTCGCGTCGCGAAGCGCCTCGGCATCGAAGCGAAGCCGGCGCGCGAACCCGGCCAGGATGCGGGCGATCTTCCGCTCCATCCCCTCGTCGAGCACGAGCTCGCGTCCGGCGAACCTGGCCACCGCCTCCGCGGTCAGGTCATCGGCGGTTGGGCCCAGGCCTCCGCTGGTGACGATCAGGTCGACTCCCTGCTCGCCCAGGAAGCCGAGCGCCGCTTCGAGGTCGCGCGCTCGGTCGCCGACGCAGAGGATGTCGGAGACCTCGACCCCCAGCTCCCCGAGCCGCTCGGCCAGCCAGGGACCGTTGCGGTCGGTCACCCGGCCCGTGAGCAGCTCGGTGCCGGTGACGACGATCCCGGCCCGAACCTCCTCCGCGGTCACGGACAGTTGGGTCCCTTGAACGCGATCGACTTGACGCCGTTGGAGTCGATCGCGAAGCTCGCCGGCCCCTTCGAATGCACCCGGCGGTTCGTCCCGCTCAACGTGAGGGTGACCGCCCCGCCCGTATCCAGATCAAGCCGGTAGTTGTCGGCCGGCGGCTCGAACGGCCCCTCTTGGGCGCCGGAGATCAGGGTCTGGGAGTCGATCAGGGGCTGCCCGTGCCCAGGCACCAGGCAGATCTCCATGTCGTCGCGGGTGATCAGCGAGACCGTCACCGGACTCGACGAACCGCCGCCATTCGAATGGCCGCCACCGTTCGCGTTCCCGGCCTGCTGTTGTTGGCCCTTGTTGTGACCGTGAGGCTTGTGGTGCTTGCCCTTGTTCCCCGAGCCCCCGGTGAGGCCGAGCACGAGCAGGACGATCACGGCCCCCGCCCCCAGCGCCGAGATCACGGCGATCCTCGGGGCCCAGGGACGGCGCGGCTCCCCGCCCGGTCGGAGGCGGTGCTCGAGTACCGGCTCGGCGAATATCTGGGGCGCCTCGGGACCGAGCGAGCTCTCCACCGTCCGCCGGTACTCGTCCACGAGGGCATCGGCGTCGAGCCCCAGGAACCCCGCGTACGTGCGCAGGAAGCCCTTGGCGTACGCCGGCCCGGGGAGCACGTCCCACTCCTCGTTCTCGAGCGCCCGCAGGTACTTGATCCGCACCTTGGTCTGCGCCTCGACGGTGCGGATGTCGATCCCCTGACGGGTTCTCGTCCGCCTCAGGACCTCCCCGATGGGAAGGCCTTGTCCCTCATCCCGGTTGGGCATGGCCCCGATATTCTCGCCCCCGGCGCACATCGGCGTACCGCGGGGACTCGCCGCTCACCATCCGCCGTTCGCGGAGTGGAAGCGGGCTCAGCGCTCGATGCGCTCGAGCGCGGCCTGCGTGTCCGCGCCGCCGTCTCGCTCCGCCTCGTCCCGAGGAGCGGACTCGTCCTGGTGCGAGAGCTTCGCGAGCGTCCGGGGCAGCTCCGCCTCGGAGACCAGAACCTGGCGCGGCTTCGATCCCTCGTAACCCGAGATGATCCCCCGGCGCTCAAGCATGTCGATCAGGCGCCCGGCCCGCGTGTAGCCGACGCGCAGGCGGCGCTGGATCATCGAGACGGAGGCCGTCTGGCTCTGGACAACGATCCGCGCGGCGTCCTCGAGGAGGTCGTCGTGGTCGGGTGAGAGCTCGCCCTCCCGGTCGTCGTGCGAATCCTCCCGCACCTCGAGGAGCGCCTCGTCGAACTCGGGCTCTCCCTGACGCGCCCAATGGCCAACGATGCGAGCGATCTCATCCTCGGTCACGAACGCCCCCTGCAGGCGCTGGAGCCGCGAGGTGCCGACGGGGCGGAACAGCATATCGCCCTGACCCAGCAGCGTCTCGGCGCCGCCCTGGTCGAGGATCACGCGCGAGTCGATCTGCGAGGCGACCGAGAACGCAATCCGGGCCGGGATATTGACCTTGATCGTGCCGGTGATCACGTCGGTGGAGGGACGCTGGGTCGCCAGCACGAGGTGGATGCCGACCGCCCGCGACTTCTGCGCCAAGCGGATGATCGAATCCTCTACCTCGGCCGGCGCCACCATCATCAGGTCGGCGAGCTCGTCGATCACACACAGGATGTGCGGGAGGGGCGCGTTCCGCGCACGGCGACGCACCTTGTTGAGCTCGGCGAGGTTGCGCGCCCGCGCCTCGCCCATCACCGCGTAGCGGCTCTCCATCTCGCCGAGCAGATTGGCGAGCACGTTCGCGGCCAAGCGCGGATTGGTCACCACCGGGGTCAGGAGGTGCGGAAGCCGCTCGTAGTGGTTCAGCTCCACGCGCTTGGGATCGACGAGCACGAGCCGCACCTCGTTCGGCGACGCGTGCAGCAGTACCGAGCACAGCATGGCGTTGATCGACCCGGACTTGCCCGAGCCGGTCGTGCCGGCCACCAGCGCATGCGGCATCAGCGCGAGGTCCGTCCACACCGCATGGCCGGAGACGTCCTTTCCCAGCCACACCGCGAGCGGCGAGGAGCCCTTCGGGCGCCCGTCGTAGATGTCGCCGAGCCGCACGAGGCGCCGACGCTGGTTGGGTACCTCGACGCCGACCGCCTTCTTGCCGGGGATCGGCGCCAGGATTCGGATGTCGGTCGAGGCGAGGGCATAGGCGAGGTCGTCGCGGAGCTGGGCCACCTTCGAGACCTTGGTGCCGGGCGCGAGCTGCAGCTCGTACCGGCTCACGTGCGGCCCGCTGACCACGCCGAGCAGCCTGGCCTCGACCCCGAAGTGGCGCAGCGCCTCGAGCAGCGCGTTGGCGACCGCCTCGCGGTCACGGGTATCCGGCCGCGGGTCCCCCTTCCCACGCTCCAGCACCTTCGCCGAGGGCATCCGATACTCGAGCTCCTCGGACTCGGTCACGGCCGAGCGCGGGTTGCCCATCGGCGTCAGCTCGCCGCTCGCCTCCGGCTCCTGGGCGCTGCCGTCCTGCCCCGTTGCCTCGTAGGCGAACTGCCCGCTGTCCGGAGGCTCGACCTCGGCGTCCCACTCGGGCTCACGCTCGTCGGCGCCCGGCGCGATCCCGCTCTGCTCGTTCTCGGCGGGGCCGAGGATCTCGGTGGCGAGCGGCTCGGTCACCGCGGCTCGGGTCACCGCGATCTCGTCCCCGTGCGGGTCCGCGTCCTCGAGACCGGAGAAGCGAACCGTCTTCGCCAGCTCGCGCGTGCCGGCGCCCGCGGTACGCGCCGCGCGCCCCGCGCGCGCGAGCAGCCCGGACACGGTGGTGCCCGTGACCAAGAGCAGCCCGCTGACGAACATCAGCACGGCGAGGATCTGCGCCCCGACGCGCTGGAACAGCGTCGTCGCCGCCCAGTAGAGGCCCTCCCCGGCGACGCCCCCGTGCACCGCGTAAAAGCGGTGCTCGAAGTAGCCGTGACGCACCGGATGACTCGGGCCCAGCCCCAGGGTCCCGGCGGCGAACGCCAGCAGCAGCGCCGCGAGAAGCAGGATCCCGCCGGCGCTCACCGCAGCCGGTGCCGAGAGGAACGGCCTCATGACGAGCGCGACACCCCAGCCGGCGAGAGCCAGCGGGAGCACGTAGGAGATCCGGCCGGCGACCGTCGCCAGGCCGACCTTCAGCCAATGGCCGACGGGCCCGCCCTCCCAGCCACCGTAGAGGATGCAGGCCAGGTAGACGGCCCCGGCCACCATCGCCAGCCCGATGAGGTCGAGGTGGCGCTGCTCGAGGCTGGCGATGAGGCTGCGCGGGTCGCGACGCGGCACGCGGACGCGGCGGCGCGATCGCGAGCGGCCGCCTCGATCGCGAGCACGTGGGCGCCGTGCAGGGCGGCGATTACGGCGCAAGAGCATGTAGGAGCGGATTCGACGCCTAAGACGCGTCCCCTGCGGCGTCGTCGCCTCCCTTGGGCACGTTTCGACATCTATGGTGTCGGAACCTGCCCACCGTCGACGGGCCTCACGTCCTACTTGCCCTCGGGTAAAGCGCCGCTAAAGATCCCCGGTGTTCTCGCGTCGCGGGACTAACCTTTCCTTGATGCTCGCGAGCGATACAGCGACCGGGCGCGTCCTCGTCGTGGAGGACGACGCCGAGATCGCCGACGTGCTACGCCGGACCCTGCGTCAGGAGGGTCACGAGGTGCGCTCGGCGGCCGACGGAGTAGCGGCGCTCGAGGTCGCCGAGGACTTCGTCCCGGATCTCGTGATCCTCGATCTCGGGCTCCCCAAGCTCGACGGCGTGGAGGTGTGCCGTCGCCTGCGCGCGGAGAGCGACGCGTCCATCCTCATCCTCACCGCCCGAGCTCAGACCGACGACCGCGTGGAGGGGCTCGACTCGGGTGCCGACGACTACCTGGTGAAGCCGTTCGAGCGCAAGGAGCTGCTCGCCCGGATGCGCGCGCTCCTGCGCCGCCGGCCCCCGCGCGGCACGGCCTCGCTCGCCGTTGGGAACCTGCGGCTCAACCCCGACACTCGCGAGGTCCAGCGCGGCGACCGTGAAATCGAGCTCACGAACCGCGAGTTCGAGCTGCTCGAATACCTGATGCGAAATGAGCGCCTCGTGATCTCACGTGAACGCCTCCTGGAGGAGGTCTGGGGGTACGACCCGATGGCGATGACGAACACCATCGACGTGTTCATCTCCAATCTTCGCCGCAAGCTCGAGGCGGGTGGGGAGCCCCGCCTGCTCCACACCAAGCGTGGTGCCGGCTACGTGATCAGGGCGCCCCGCGATGAAGCGGCTTGAGCGACTCGCCACGGCCGTGACCCCGAAGCGGTGGCCCGTTCGGTGGCGTTTGGCCGCCGTCTCCGCGACCCTGACCCTGATCATCCTGGTGGTCTTCGCCCTCGTCGTCGGGCGGCTGACCTCGAATCGGCTTCACAGCGACTTCAACGACGACGTCAGAGGGACCGCGAGCACGCTCGCGAGGCAGACTGAGGTGCGGACGATTCCGATCCCGCCCTTCACCCGCATCCTGAGGCCGCAGCCTCAGGCGATGCCCCTCTCACCTAACTCGACAGTCCGTTACGTCTACCGCGACGGCTCCCTCGTACAGGGAGGGGCGCCGAGCGGCGCGCCGAACCTTGGGCCGCCCGACGTGGGTCACGTGCACGAAGTAGCTGGCTACATCGTCGGTTCGTACCCCGTTCCGGGCACCCTGAATAGCGTCCATCCCGTCTACGTCGAGTACGCGCGGAGCCAGGCGAGCATCGACGCGACGATCAACCGGTTGTGGCTCTTTCTGGCGCTCGGCATCCTCGGGGGGACGGCGCTCGCGGCCCTGGCCGGGATCGCGATCGCTGGCCGGGCGATGAGACCCATCGCGAACCTGACCGCGACCGCTCGAGAGATCGCCTCCACCCGGGATCCCTCTCGCCGCATCCCCGAGCCGGAGATCGACGACGAGGTCGGTGAGCTCGCGCGAACGCTCGACCAGATGCTTCGCCAGCTCGACGCCGCGCGATCCGAGACCGAGCAGATGATGCAGCTACAGCGCGAATTCGTCGCCGATGCCTCGCACGAGCTACGGACGCCCCTGACGAGCATCCTCGCCAACCTGGAGCTGCTCCAGGAGCGGCTCGAGCGTGAGCAGGTCCACGGCGAGGACGGCGAGATGCTCGATTCGGCCCTTCGGTCCTCGCGACGCATGAGCCGGCTGGTCTCCGATCTCCTGCTGCTGGCGCGAGCCGACGCCGGCCGCACGGGAGTTCGGCGCGAGTGCGATCTGACCGAGGTCGCCGCGGCGGCGCTCGCCGAGGTGGTCCCGGTCGCCAACGGACACCGCATGACGATGGCGGAGAATGGGCCCGTGGCCGTCCGGGGAAACCCCGACGAGCTTCACCGCCTCGCCCTCAACCTGCTCGACAACGGTCTCCGCCACACGCCGGCCGGGACACGGATCCAGATCGCCGTCGAGCGGCGAAACGGGGACGCCGTCCTCGAGGTCACGGATGACGGGCCGGGGATTCCCGAGGGCATGGAGCAGCAGGTGTTCTCGCGGTTCGTGCGCGGGGCGGGCCCCGCCGACGTCGCCGGCGACAGCGGGACCGGGCTGGGCCTGGCGATCGTCGAGGCGGTCGCCACCTCGCATGGGGGCGACGTCGCGGCCGGCTCGTCGCCCGCCGGCGGCGCCCGCTTCACGGTGACGCTGCCGACCGCCGAGAGCGGCGGGAACTCTTAGGAACTTCGCGGCAAACGTTTAAGGAGCGTTTATCCGGAGGACTTACCTTCTCGCGCGGACGAGACAACCCACCCGTCGAGGACACCCCCCGACACCACCTCGATGGGTGAACGTTGGCCAGTCTGAGCCAAGCGACCCGCCGGTGTTCCCCCTCCCTGACACCGGCGGGTCTGTCTTTTCAGGGTGTTCCGGCGAGGAGCCTTCAGGCTCCGAGACAGGCAGGTGCCGTTTCAGCGGAATCTCCGGCGAGGAGCCTTCAGGCTCCGCTAGGGGAGGATCTTCTTGGCGCGCATCTCGTCGTTGATGACGGTGTAGTTCGCGCCCTGACAGTCGCCCGGCGTCCCCGCTGGGTACAGCGCCTCATCGGCGCACAGCTCCGCGTTCGCGGCGTTGGGGAACGTCTCGTTCGCGTGGAACATCTGCTGCGCGGCGAGATAGATCTGGTCGGCTGCGAACCCGCCGATGACGCTTCGAATGTCCCATAGCGCCGTCGACCAGACCTGACCCACGCAATGGATGTCGAGCCCGCACCGGCCCTGCCGGGCGTGGACCAGGTCCTTCTGGAAGTCGGCCCGGCGACCGCAGTGGCGCCCCACCGTGTAGGGGACCTTCGCGGCGAAGAAGCCTCCGTAGGAGATCCCGTCCCAGTCGAAGATGCAGACATCGTCCTCGTTCGCGGTCCCCGGAGAGAGCGATGACATCGCCGCCGCCCAGTAATCGGCCGAGCCCTCCTGCAACGCCCCGGCATCCTGGCCGCCGCTCTCCAGGAACTGGGGCGACTCCGCGAATTGCAGCGTGTGTCCGTACTCGTGCAAGATCACGTCCGCGTCCTCCGCATCGTCGACGCCGCCGGACCCGTACTTGATCTCGGGGGGATTGGCGAGCGGGGAGAAGAACGAGTTGTCGGCCCGCAAGGCGTCGGCGATCACGAGCTGGCTGCGGTCGTTGATGCCGTTCCCGTTCGCGTTGCTGAACCCGAGCCGGTGGACGTACTGCTGCGCGCGGTTGATGTGGTAGTAGGCCATGAGCGCCTCGAAGCGGTCCTGGTGGCGAGTAACCCGGCCCCAGGTGAGGCCCCGCTGGCAAACCTCGCGTCCTCGGCCCGTGCGCACCTTCGCGTGCGCCCATCGCCCCCGCAGGCAATGCTGTCCTGGCCGGATGTTCGGGAGCGTCGCCTTCCTCCGCAGGCTCGTGAGCAACGGCGTGTCGCGGTCGTGGTGATCCGTCAGCCCCGCCAGGCTCCCGGACTTCGCTCTCTCGACAACCGGATTCGGGTTGTAGAGCCTGGCGTGGCCCGTCCTGAAGTCACGGATCAGGTTGCGCCTTCGCACCACGCGGCCGGAGTCGGCGGTGATCAGGACCTCGAAGTCGCCGAGCGGGTTGGCGGACGGTATGAGGACCCGCCAGACGAGCGTGCCCCCCTCGCCCGGCTCGATCGCGACGCTCGCGGATGTGGCTCCCTTCAGCCGCTCGACACCTAACGCGTGCGAGGCGGCCGCGACCGCTCGGGCCCTGGTAACCCGGGGCGGCCGCGGCGCCTCGATGTTTGGCTTCGTGTGATCGACGATCAGGTCGGGCGGCGCCCCCGGCGGATCGCTCACCACGGCGTCCGTCCCGAGGACGTTCACCCCCGAAACGCGCTGATGGAAGCGGTACAGCGTGGTGCCGCCGGGCAAGGCCACCTCGTCCGTGGCTGCGAGCTCCCCCGCCGGCGCCGCGGCGCTTCTCAACTGGCGACCGACCTTGGATCGGCTCGCCGACGCCTGCGCGGGAAACGCGACGACGGCTGCGAGCCCGAGCAGCATCGCAAGCGTCCCGGCCGAGGCGATCGCCCCCTTCACGCGGGATCCCGGGTTCCTGCCGGATCCCGCTCGCATGCCGGGAAGCGTAGCGGTCAGACCGCGAACGACCTAGACCTCGACGATGACCGGCAGGATCATCGGCCGGCGCCTTAGGCGTTCGTACACGAATCCCGCGACGTCGTCGTGGAGGTCCTGCTGGAGGAGGATCGTCTCGCGCTCCTGATGGCGGGCCGCCTCGGCGAGCGAGGCCGTGACGACGTCGCGGAGCTCCTCCACCAGGCCGTCCGCCTCATCGACGAACGGAACGCCGCGGAAGATGATCTCCGGCGGCGCGACCTGGGCGCCGTCGTTGGAGGAGACGGTCGCGACGACGATGAACACGCCGTCGGCCGAGAGGGTGCGCCGGTCACGCAACGCCACGTCGTCGGGATCGCCGATGTCGACGCCGTCGACGAAGATCATCCCGGCGCGGATCTCGGGGCCGAGCCGGGCGCCCGATTCGTCGATCTCGAGCGCCAGGCCGTTTCGGGACTTGAAGACGCGGTCGGGGGCGATGCCCACCTGCTCGGCGAGGCGCGCGTGCAACCGGAGGCGCTTGTGATCGCCGTGGACGGGCATCACGTAGCGGGGGCGGGTCAGGTTCAGCATCAGCTTCAGCTCTTCCTGCCACCCGTGACCGGATGCGTGGATCGGCGCGTCGGCGGCAGTCACCACCTCGGCCCCGATCTCGAAGATCCTGTCGATCGTCTCGTTGACCGAGCGCTCGTTGCCGGGGATAGGCGTCGCCGAGAAGATCACCGTGTCGCCCGAGTGGAGCTCGACGTCGGGATGGTCGGCGTGGGCCATGCGGCGCAGGGCGCTCAACGGCTCGCCCTGACTCCCGGTGGAGATCGCCACGACCCGCTCGTCGGGAAACGACTCGATCTCGCGAGGCGGGATCAGGAGCCCCTCCGGAGCGTGCGCGATCCCCAGGTTCGCGGCGATGTTGAAGTTCTTGCGCATGGAGCGCCCGACGAGCGCGACGCGGCGATCGAGCTGGGCCGCGGCGTCGATCACCTGCTGGACCCGGTGCACGTTGGAAGCGAACGACGTGACGATGATTCGCCCCCGACAGCGAGAGAAGAGGTCGAGGAGCGCCGGGCCCACGCTCGATTCCGATGGGGCGACCCCCGCGCGGTCTGCGTTGGTCGAGTCGCCGCACAGGCAAAGGACCCCCTCGGCGCCCAGCTCGGCGAGGCGCGAGACGTCGGCCGGATTGCCGTCAACGGGAGTCTGGTCGAACTTGTAGTCGCCGGTGACGAGGACGGGACCGAGCTGGGTCCGTAGCACGACGGCGCGCGAATCTGGGATCGAGTGCGACATGTGGACGAGCTCGAGCTCGAATGGCCCGAGCGACACGCGTGAGCCGGGGGCGAGGACCTCGAGCGGCGCGTCGCGCATCCGGTGCTCCTCGAGCTTGGAACGCACGAGCCCGACGGTCAGCGCCCCACCGTAGATGGCAGGCGGGGTGCCGATCTCACGCAGGACGAACGGCAGCGCCCCCACGTGGTCCTCGTGGCCGTGTGTGAGGACGATCGCCTCCACGTCGTCGATGCGATCGCGGAGGTAGGAGAAGTCCGGCAGCACGAGATCGATCCCCAGCATTTCCGTGGTCGGAAACATCAAGCCCGTGTCCACGACGACGATGCGGCCGTCGCACTCCACGAGCGTCATGTTCTTGCCGATCTCGCCGAGACCCCCCAGCGGAAGCACGCGAAGGGAAGCCGTCACCGGATGCCCCCCTTCCGCGTTCCGGCGGGCCCCACTAGATGCAATCGCTCATCTAGCTCGTGCCGCCAGCGACGAGCAGCCCGTGTTGCTCCAGGGCCGTCCGGATGACCGTCCGCTCCTGCTCGCTCGCCGGAACCATCGGCAGCCGCAGGTGGCCCTCGATGATCCCGAGCATCTCGAGCGCGGCCTTGACCGGAATCGGGTTCGAGGTCACGGTCGTCGCCTCGTAGATCGGTTGAAGCTCCGCGTCCAGCTCGCGAGCATGCGCCAGGTCGCCGGTCAGCGCCGCCTCGTACATCGCCCTCATCTCGGTGCCGACGAGGTGCGAGCTCACGAGAACGCCGCCGGTCCCCCCGAGCTCCAGACAGCGCAGGAAGATGCCGTCGTTTCCGGCGAGCACGTCGAGGCCCTCGATCGGCGCCAGCTCATCGTCGTTGGCCTGCTTGACCGCGACCACGTTGTCGATCCCGGCCGCAAGCTCGGCGAGGAACTCCGGCGGCAGGTTGACGACCGTGCGCGAGGGGATGTTGTAGAGCACCACCGGCACGTCGCCGGCAGCGGCCGCAACCGCCTCGAAGTGGGAGAGGAGGCCGGCGCGGTTCGGCTTGTTGTAGTAGGGGGTGACGACGAGGACGGCGTCCGCTCCCAGCCGGCAGGCTCCGTTAGTCAGCTCGATCGAGTGGCGCGTGTCGTTCGAACCAGTGCCGCAGATGATCGTCGCCCGGTCTCCCACCTCATCCTTGACCGCCTGCCACAGGGACAGCTTCTCCTCGTCCGAGAGGGTCGGGGACTCCCCGGTGGTGCCGGCGACGACGAGCCCGTGAGAGCCGTTCTCAACCAGGTATCGCGCGAGGTGGCGGGCCGCCTCGAGGTCGAGCGAGCCGTCCCCCGCGAACGGCGTCACCATCGCGGTGATCACCCCGGAGATGGTCATCGGATAAGTATCCCGAAAGACGGGGCCGCCGTGGACATCACGCCAAGACCGCGGCCGGCAGGCGATCGGCCCACGGGCGCGCCTGCTCGAGCTGGGCCGCAACCCGGATGAGCAGGTCCTCACGCCCCAGCGCCGCGACGAGCTGCACCCCGATCGGCAGGTCGTCGTCGCTCCATTGAAGCGGCAGCGAGATGGCGGGCTGCCCGGTGGCGTTCCAGTACGCGGTGAAGCCCGCGGGCGGCACCGACCGCAGGAGCGGCGACGTCGGATTCTCGGGATCCGGCGCGAACTCCCCCAGCCTCGTGGGGGGCTCACCCATCGTCGGCGTGAGCAGGAGGTCGAAGCCCGACGCCCACCAGGACGCGGCCTCGCGGGCGGATCGCTGCTGGTACTCCAGCGCCGACAGGTAATCCGGTGCGGTAAGCGAACGCGCGGCCTCCGCGAGGGCCCAGGTGGATGCCTCCACGTCCTCCGGGGTGACCTCCTGGCCGGTCTTGCGAGCCCAGTAGTCGAGGTCGAAGCCGATCCCGGTCGCCCACCGGCCGATGAAGCGCTCCATGTAGACCGGGTCGTCGAGGGACCCCGGCGAGGACTCCTCCACGCCGTGCCCGAGCGACGCCAGCAGCCTTCCCGCCTCCTCGACCGCGGCGACGCAGTCCGGATGGGTCTCGAACTGGCCGGCGGGCGCGGCGCTGCGGAGGCCGATTCGAAGGCTGCCCGGGTCCGCCCCCACCTCCTCCAGATATGGACGCGAGGGAGGCGGCGCGGCATAGGGATCGCCCGGGGCGGGACCGTGGACGGCGTCGAGGACCGCCGCCGTGTCGCGAACGGAGCGGCACAGAACGTGCTCGGCGACCAGGCCGCAGTTGACGTCGCCGAACTCGGGCCCGAGCGTGGTGCGCCCGCGCGAGGGCTTCAGCCCCACGACCCCACAGGCGCTGGCAGGGATCCGGATCGAGCCCCCGCCGTCATTCCCGTGAGCGGCCGGGACCATGCCGGCCGCCACGGCGGCGGCGGACCCCCCGCTCGAGCCCCCCGGCGAGCGAGAGAGATCCCACGGATTGTGCGTTGCCCCGTACGCCTCCGGCTCCGTGGTCGCGAGGATTCCCAGCTCCGGGGTGTTCGTCTTGCCGCAGATCACGAACCCGGCGCGCCGGAACCGCGTCACGAGCTCGGTGTCCTCGTCCTCCGTCCAGCCGAGGTCGCGCAGGAATCGCATGCCCTCGCAGAAGGGGTCGCCCGCGGAGTGCGCGATCAGGTCCTTGAGCAGGAACGGGACGCCCGCGAACGGACCGTCGCGCAACTCGCCCGCGGCGGCCTCACGCGCCTTGTCGAAGAGCGGGTGGATGACAGCGTTCAGCTCCCCGTTCAGCGCCTCGATCCGCCCGATCGCCGCCTCCACCAGCTCTACCGGGCTGACCTCCTCCGAGCGGACCAGCTCCGCCTGAGCGGTCGCGTCAAGCCGCGAGAGCTCGTCGGTCATCGCGACCGCGACTCTATATTCGAGGGTGGGCTCATCGCCGCGCGAGTGAGGCGGTCGCGGATTCGCGCCGGGAGCGCCGAAGCCAGCCTCACCTTCGCGTACTCCCGCATCGGAAAGGCGAGCTTCTCGCGGCGCTGAAGCGTCGCCAGGTAGATGCGCTCCGCCGCGTCCCTCGCCGGGACGGAATACGTGTGCCTGAAGGCGTTCGCGCGGAACATCGGCGTGTCGACGAACCCCGGGAAAACGGCGGTGAACGTGATTCCCCGCGGCTCGAGCTCTGCGCGGGACGACTCAACGATCGCGGCCAGGGCAGCCTTGCTGGCGCTATAGGGCGCCTCGTAGGGCATCCCGACCACACCGGCGAGGCTGACGATCGCCGTGACGTGTCCGCCGCCACTCTCGACCATGCGCGGCACCAGACGCGAAAGCAGCACCAGGTTCGCCAGCGAGTTGACGGCGAAGTCCTCCCGCGCCTGCCGCCAGTCCAGCGCCAGCATGGACTGCGCCCGGTCGACCCCGGCGCCCGCGATCACGAGGTCGATGTCCGGATGTGCGGAAGCGATTTCCCCCGCCACCCCGTCGAGGGCGTTCTGCGCGGCGAGGTCGACCTGATGAGCGTCCACCTCGACCTCGTCGAGCTCCGACGCGAGCCGCTCGAGGCCGACTGCGTCGCGGTCGAGCAGGACCAGCGAGGTGCCGTCCTCGGCGGCCAGCCGGCAGAGCTCCGTGCCGAGTCCTCCGGCGGCCCCCGTTACGAGGGCCTTCGTGAAGCGGCGCTCGGAGCGGAGCGTCGCCCGCGTGTGCCCGACGAAGGGCGCCACCCTCGGCGTAGGCCTCGGAGCGAATCCCATCTGGCGCTCGTACCAGGGCGAAACGTGAAGCAGCTCGATGCTGAAGCCGTCGTCGTCGTTCACGTACACGACCGACCACGCGCCGAGTCGAAGCGGGCGCCCGTTCGCGGTCAGCCCGGCCCGACGGCAGCGCCGCTGGGCGGCCTCGAACTCAGCCCGCTCCCGGAAGCCGAATGCGATGTTCAGGAGCCCCTGGTCGGAGATCCGGTACGAGGGTGGCCAGGGCCTGCCGACAGGATCCTGGTACCGCACCAGCTCGACGGCGATGTCGCCGGCCCACAACGCGACCGCATCGCGGTTCGCTCCCTCGAGGCCCCACAGCCGCTCGTGCTCCGGCCGGTGGAGCGGGTCCCCGGCCTCCTCGAGGCCGAGGACATGGGCGAAGGTGTTTCGGGCTCTGTCGAGATCGGGCACGGAAACGGTCACCGCGCGCACCACGGCTGGGATCTGCGGGCGAGGGCGCGCCCGCGGCTGGGGAGCGCGCGGGTCCTCCTCCATCAACTCGCAGAGCACCCCCTCGGGGTCGCGGACGCACGCGTGGCGCTCGCCCGGCGCCCCGACCGGTTCGCTCAGGGGAGGGGTGCCCGCGGCGACCGCGCGCTTGAGCGCCGCGTCGAGATCCGCCACCGAGAAGGAGACGGTCGTGTAGCCGATGTCGCACGGACGCCAGTCGGCGGGCAGCCGCCGAACAAGCGGGCTACGAAACTCGAACAACTCGAGCTGGAAGAACTCCTGGCGATCGAGCAGCCACCAGCACACGGAGGCCGCTCGCGGGATCCCCTGGACCATGGAGGCCAGCGGGCCGGCGAACAGGTTCGTCCCACCGGCCGGCCGGAGCCCGAGCACCTCGCGGTACCAGCCTTGAGTGCGTCGGAGGTCCGTGACGCTGGACGCGATCTGGCAGAGCTGCACGGCGGCGCCTAGAGGAGGTGCTCGAGCCCGACGGTGAACGGCTCCGGCAGGTCGGCCACGCTGCGCACGGCCAGCACCACCCCCGGCATGAAGGAGCGGCGATCGGTGGAGTCGTGGCGAATCGAAAGCGTCTGCCCCTCCCCCCCGAAGATCACCTCGTGGTGAGCGACCAGCCCCGGCAGGCGCACGGAGTGGATCGGCTCGTGGACGTTTCCGCCCGCATCGCTAACCAGCTCTGCGGTCCGCTTCGCCGTCCCCGAGGGCGCATCCAGCTTGCCCTCGTGGTGAAGCTCGACGATCTCGCACTCGGGCATGTGAGGCGCGGCGAGCCGAGCCATCTGCATCATCAGCACGGCCCCGACCGCAAAGTTCGGGGCCACGAAGCAGTTCGCGCCGTCCGAGCGTGACTTCTCCACGGTGGCGCGGAGGGCATCGAGGTCGAAGCCGGTCGTCCCCACGACCGCGTGGACGCCCGCCGACACCGCCTCCCGTACGTTCGCGGGCGCCGCGTCCGGGGTGGTGAAGTCCACCACCACGTCGGCGCCCGGCAGCGCGTCGGCGAGCAGCTCACCGAGCGATGGGTCTGCCCTTCCCGCGAGCTCGAGGTCGTCCGCCTGCTCGACGGCCTCGCACACGGCCTGGCCCATCCGCCCCGCCGCGCCGGAGACCGCGACTTTGATCATGCGGCGGCGAGAGCCTCGCTCACCGATGCGGCGGCGTCTCTGAAGCGCGCCTCGGATGGCCCGATGCACGCCGCCGAGAGCTGCTCCGGGTCGTAGAACTCGGCGGCGAGCTCCGCGACGTCCTCCGCGGTCACCTGCGCCACGCGCTCGAGCATCTCGTCGAGCGACAGCAGCGGGACATCGAAGAGGATCGCCCGCGCCAGGCGGGTCATCCGGGTGCCCGTTGCCTCGAGGGTCAGCACCATGCGGCCCTTGACGTGCTCCTTAGCGCGGCCGAGCTCCTCCTCGCTCACCCCCTCATCTCGCAGCATCCCGAGCTCGCGACCGATGATCTCGCAGGCCTCCGCGACGTTGTCCTCGCGGGTGCCGACATACATCGCCACCGCGCCCTTGTCGGCGTACTGCTCGGTGTACGAGCCGACCGCGTAGGCGAGGCCCCGCTTCTCGCGCACCTCGCGGAACAGGCGGGACGAGGTGGCCCCGCCGAAGATCGCGTCGAGGACGCCGAGCGCGAAACGGCGCTCGTCGGCCCGCGTGATTCCGGGCCCGCCGAAGCAGATGTGGTACTGCTCGGTGTCCTTGGCGCTGAAGGCGAAGCGAGGCCCGGCGTCCGGCTCGTCGCCGTTCGCGTCCAGGCCGTTTGGCTTCCCGGCCGAAGGACTCACGTGGAGCCTGGCGAGCTCGACGATCTCCTCGTGGTCGAGGTGCCCCGCCGCGGCCACCACCAGGTTGGGCGCCGTGTAGCGGGCTCGGTGATAGGCGGAGATCTCGGCGACCGGAATGGAGCCGATCACGGCGGCGTCGCCGAGCACGCGGCGGCCGAGCGGATGATCGCCGTGGATCGCCTTGGCGAGAACATCGTGCACGCGGTCCTGCGGCTCGTCCTCATACATGGCGATCTCCTCGAGCACGACCTCGCGCTCGGAGTCCACCTCCTCAGCGGGCAGCGACGGCCCCAGGAGCATCTCGGCGAGGAGCTCGAATGCCTCGTCCGTGTGCTCGTCGAGCAGCCGCGCGTGCAGGTGGGTCGACTCCTTGCTCGTTGCCGCGTTCGTGGCCGCGCCCATGCCGTCGAAGAGCTCCGAGATCTCGATCGCCGAATGGCGCTCGGTGCCCTTGAACAGCAGGTGCTCCAGGAAATGAGATACCCCCGCCTGGGTGGGCTGCTCGTCCCTCGACCCGGTGCGGACCCACATCCCGAGGGCCACGGAGCGCACCGACGGCATCACCTCGGTGATCACGCGAAGCCCGCACTCGAGCTCCGTGTAGGAGACGCCCTCGGGCAAAGCCACCGGAGAGCTCTGCCCGAATCGATTCGAAGCGGAGCTCAATGGCGTCGGCGCCCGCCGCCGCGACCGCGCTCCCGGCCGCCGTCGAGCCGCTCCCGCTCTCGGCGCCCGCCGCCGTCGCGACCACGATCCCGGTCTCGGGGGCCAGGATCTCCCGTCCCGACCTTGCTGAGCTCGGCGGGGGCCTTGCCCTCGACGGCGGGATCGCTGGACAGCCGGAGGCCGATCCGGCCGCGCTCGCGGTCGACCTCGACCACGGTGACGTCGAGCTCGTCCCCCTGCTTGAGCACCTCCTCCACCGTCTCCACGCGCTCGCCCGGCTTCACGTTGGAGATGTGAAGCAGGCCGTCGGTTCCCTTGGTCAGCTCGATGAACGCCCCGAACGCGGTCGTCTTCACGACCTTGCCCGTGAAGCGATCGCCGACCTCGGCCTCCTTGGTCATCGCCTCGATCCTGGCGATGCACGCGTCCACGAGGGCGCCATTGGGGGCGTAGACCTGCACCGTGCCGTCGTCCTCGACGTTGATGTCGGCCTCGAACTCCTCCGAGAGAGCGCGGATCGTCTCGCCGCCCTTGCCGATCAGAGCCCCGATCTTCTCCGGATCGATCTTGATCTGCTCGATCCGCGGCGCGTACACCGAGAGCTGCTCGCGCGGACCCGGGATCGTGTCGGCCATCCTTTCGAGGATGAAGAGCCGTCCCCGGCGCGCCTGCTCGAGCGCCTCTCGCAGGATCTCGAACGTGACCCCGGAGATCTTGATGTCCATCTGCAGGGCGGTGATCCCGTCAGCGCTGCCGGCGACCTTGAAGTCCATGTCGCCGAGGTGGTCCTCGACGCCGGCGATGTCGGTGAGCACGATGTGATCGTCGCCCTCCTTGATCAGGCCCATCGCGACCCCTGCGACCGGGCTCGTGACCGGAACGCCGGCGGCCATGAGCGCCATCGAGGAGGCGCAAACCGACCCCATCGACGAGGAGCCGTTCGACTCCAGCGTCTCGGACACGACCCGGATCACGTAGGGGAAGTCCTCCTGGCTCGGGATCATCGGTGCCAGGGCCCGCTCCGCCAGCGCCCCGTGGCCGATGTCACGGCGCTTCGGGCCTCGCATGAAGCCCACCTCGCCGACCGAGAACGGCGGGAAGTTGTAGTGGTGCCAGAACGTCTTCGACTCGACGAGGCTCAGGTTGTCGATCCTCATGTCCATGCGGCTGGTCCCCAGCGCCACGTTGGAGAGGATCTGGGTCTCTCCGCGCGTGAACAGCGCCGAGCCGTGGACCCGCGGCGAGACGTCCACCTCGCACTCGATCGGACGGATCTCGTCCTCGGCGCGCCCGTCCGGGCGCTTCTTGTCGACGGCGATCCGGCGCCGGATGATGTCCTTCTCGAGCTTGTCGAAGGCCCGGGACACCTCGGCGCCGCGCTCGGAGTCCGGCTCCTCGCCCTCGGGAGCGGTCGCGTACTGCGCGAGCACCTCCTCCTCGACCGCCTTCGCGGCCTCCTGTCGCGCGAGCTTCTCCGGGATCTGCGTGGCCTCGTCGAGCCTTGCGCCGTGGGAGGAGCGGATTCGTTCCACGAGACCCTCATCGATCGGGGGCTCTGAGACCTCGAGCTTCTCCTTGCCGGCCTGGGCACGGAGCGCCTCCAGCGTGGAGCAGATCTTCTTGATCTCGCCGTGGGCGATGTCGAGCGCGTCGAGCACCTCCGCCTCGGTGACGCCTCGCGCCCCGCACTCGACCATCAAAAGCGCGTCCGCCGAGCCCGACACGACGAGGTCCATCTCGAGCTCCTCGTAGCTCTCCTCGCTCGGGTTGACCACGAAGTCGCCGTGGAGCTTTCCGATCCGCACGGCGCCCACATGCGTGGGCACCGGGATCGGCGAGACCGCGACCGCCGCGGAGGCGCCGTTCATGGCGAGGATGTCGTACGGATGGTCGAACTCGACCGACATCGGCTGGCAGACGATCTGCGTCTCGTAGTGCCATCCCTTCGGGAACAGCGGGCGCAGCGGCCGGTCGATCATCCGGGCGGTCAGCGTGGCCTTCTCGCCGGCGCGCCCCTCGCGCCGGAAGAACGAGACGGGGATCTTCCCGGCCGCGTAGTGGCGCTCCTCGACGTCAACCGTCAGCGGCAGGAAGTCCACGTCGCGCAGGCTGCCCACCGTCGCCGTGGCGAGCACCATCGTGTCGCCGGAGCGGACCACCACCGCGCCGCTCGCCTGGCGGGCGAGCTTGCCGGTCTCGAAGGAGATCTCGTCGCCGCCTACCTCCACCGAGACGCGGCTCACGTCGAACATGCTCATGTAATTGTCTTCCCTCCGGCCACCCGGATGGCGGCCAAAATCGCTCAGAACTCCTCGTTCTCGTTCGCGAGCGATGTTACAGGGGCGATACTTCGACCAGATCGCCGGTGAGCCGGTTGCCGTCGAGGAACGCCGTCGGCGTTCCGGTGACTCCGGCTCGGATTCCGCCATCGAAGTCGCGACGCACTCTGGCCGCAACCTCGGGGGCGCGCCGATCGCGCTCGAAATGGTCGAGATCGAGTCCGAACCGGCGAGCTCGCTCCCACAGATGGGGGTCGTCGATGCGGCCCTGGTCGACGTAGATGGAATCGACGAACTGCCAGAAGGCGCCCTCTCGCTGGAGCGCCGCGGCCTCCGCGGCGGCGTGGAGGGCGGGCGCCCGTGGGTGCTTGCTCGCCACCGGGAAGTGGCGAAACACAACACAGAGCTCCGGGGCGTCCAGGCGGGCCCAGGTGGCGGCGCAGTGCGGGCAGGCGAGGTCCAGATAGAGGATCGCCTCCCTGCCGGAGCCGCGGACGTGGTCCCCGGGTCCGCGCGGCGGAACGTCTGCGCTCGTCAGCTCAGCCAGAGGTCGCGAGCGCGTCGAAGATCAGGTTGGCGCCGGGGATCTCGGCGGGGGACGGAGACTCGTGCGCCCACCGCACGACCCCCTTCTCATCGATCAGGACCAGGGATCGGTTGGGGTGGCCACGCTCCTCGATGTAGGCGCCGTAGGCCCGCGAGACCTCGCCCTTCGGGTGGAAGTCCGCCAGCAGTGGGATGTCGATGCCGAGCTTCTCCTGGAACGCCTTGTGGGCCCAGCGGGAATCGACGCTCACGCCGACGAGATTCGCGCCGCGTTCCTCGATCTCGGGAAGGACCTCCTGGTAGATCGAGAGCTGATCCGTGCAGACGGGGCTGAAGTCGGCCGGATAGAACACCAGCACCAGCCTGCGCCCTCGGAAGTCGGCGAGGCTCACGTCCTCCCCATCCTGGTTGCGGAGCGAGAAGTCGGGGGCGTTCTCGCCTACCTCGATCACGTTTCCCAAATTACTGAACGGCGCCGCTCGGCCGCGAGGCCTCACGGCGGCGCTGGACTGCCTAGCGCCGAAGCCCCAGGTCGGAGACCACCTTGCGGTAGCGATCGAGATTCGAGCCCTCGAGGTAGCGAAGCAGCCGGCGCCGCTTGCCGACCATCATCAGGAGGCCGCGCCGAGAGTGGTGGTCCTTCGGGTTCGTCCGCAGATGCTCGGTGAGGTGGTTGATGCGCTCGGTTAGGAGCGCCACCTGGACCTCGGTGGAGCCGGTATCGCCATCGTCGCGGCCGAACCTGTCGATGAGCTCCTGCTTCTTCTCTTTCGTCAGCGGCATCTCGTGGTCGTCATGGGATCGGTGATCGAGGGGGAGTGAAGCTAGCACAGAGGTCTCGGGCCGCCTCGATGTCCCTGTGCATCTGCGCGATCAGGTCCTCGACCCCCGGAAAGCGCCGTTCGCCGCGCAGGCGGCTGATGAAGGCGATCCGCAGGGTCCGACCGTAGAGGTCGCCCTCGAAATCGATCAGATGAGCTTCCACCAAGAGGCCGCGGCCGGTCTCGAACGTCGGTCGCACGCCCACGTTGACCGCCGCCGGCCGGCCGTCGGCGAAGGCCGCGTAGACGCCGTGGCCGGGATGCACCAGCTCGTCAGAGGGAACGATGTTCGCGGTCGGGAAGCCGAGCTTGCGGCCCCGGCCGTCGCCCTCGACCACCGTGCCCTCGAGCAGGAAGGGCGCGCCGAGGCAGCGCGTCGCCGCCTCGATCTCGCCCGCTGCCACGAGCGAGCGGATCCGGGTGGAGGAAACGATCTCGCCGTCGACCTCGACGAGGGGGACCACTCGTGCCTCGAACTCGCCGCGACTTGCGAGCAGTTGCGGATCGCCCTTCGCCTTCGCCCCGAAGCGGAAGTTCTCCCCCACCGAGACCTGCTCCGCCCCCAGCTTCTCGGCCAGGATCTCGCTGCAGAAGTCCTCGGGCGTGATGGTCGAGAACTCGCGGTCGAACGGGATCACGACGAGCTCCTCTGCGCCGAGCCCTTCGATGACGTCCCGCTTGACGTCGAAGGGCATGATCAGCTTCGGCGCCGCCTCGGGGTGGAGCACGCTCAGTGGGTGAGGCTCGAAGGTGAGGACGGTGTCGGCGCCCTTGATCACCTGGCGATGGCCGACGTGGACGCCGTCGAAGGTCCCGATCGCGACCCGGCGCGGTCGGTGCTCCGCATCTCCGAGGCGGGTCACCATGATGCTCATGCAGGACGAGCGGCTTCGCGGTTGCCCATCGCAAGTCTCCTTTCCTGAGCCTCGCGCCCGCGCAACTCTGTCAGGCCGCGGCCTCGGGCAGCCTCGCGAGAGCATCGGTGAGCCGCATGAGGCTCCCGGCCTCCTCGACCTGGAAGGGGCCGATCGCGGTGCGGCGCAGGCGCTCGCAGTAGGCGTCGCCCAGGTCCGCGATCAGGCTCCGAACGTAGGTGCCCGACGAGCACTGGACTTCGAACTCCGCCCGCTCGCCCTCGCGCCACAGCTCCTCGAAGCGATGGATCGTCACCTCGCGCTCGGCGAGCTCCGGCTTCTGGCCGCGCCGCGCCAACCTGTACGCGCGCACGCCGCCCACCTTGACCGCGGAGTAGGCCGGTGGGCGCTGCAGGATCCGCCCCGTGGGGAGGGCCAGGGGTGACGGCGGCACGGCGCCGGTCTCGGTGATCTCCCCTTCGGGATCGCCGGTGGAGGAGACGGCGCCCAATCTCGCCACGACCCGGTACGTCTTCGGGAGGGCCATGAAGCGGGCCTGGCACCGGGTCGCCTCCCGCCCCAGGAGGATGATCAGGAGCCCGGTAGCGAAGGGATCGAGGGTCCCGGCGTGGCCGGTCCTCTGCGCCCGTTCGCGGCGGACGCGCGCCACAACGTCGTGCGAGGTCACGCCCCTGGGCTTGTCGACCAGCAACACCCCGGCCGCTTCGGCCTCCCCCGTCACCCGCGGATGTCAGGTTGCAGGAAGCTGGGCCTTGACCTCCGCGCAGAGGAGCTCGACCAGCTCCGCGTAGCTCAGGTCAGTCGAGAATCCGGCGGCCCGGGGATGACCGCCGCCGCCGTGCAGCCTGGCGATCGCCGAGACGTCGACCTTGCCCACGCTCGAGCGCAGGCTGACCTTGCGCGCGGCTGGGCCCCCGTCCGTCTTGTCCCGGATCATCGCCGCGACCTCGGTGTCCTCGAGCGAGCGCAGGTGATCGATGATCCCCTCGGTCATCGAGTCGTCGGACCCGGTCGCCTCGTAATCGGCGGCGGTGATGTAGGTGACGGCGAGCTCGCACTCCTCGAGCTTCTGGATCTTCTCGATCGCTCGCGAGACGAGTCGCAGCTTCTCTATCGGAACGCGCTCATACAGGCGCCGATAGGTGTCATGAACGTCGACGCCGGCCTCGATCAGCTCGGCGGCCATCCGGTGCGCCGCCGGGCCGGTGTTGTCGTACATGAACCTCCCGGTGTCGGTCACGAGCGCCACGTAGAGCGCGCAGGCGATCTCCGGGGTGAGCTCCACCTCCAGGAGCTTCGCCAGCCGGAACACGATCTCCGCGGTGCAGGAGGCCCCCGTGTCGACCAGGTTGAGGGTGCCGAAGCGCGTGTTGTCGTGGTGGTGGTCGATGTTCAGGACCTTCCCCTCGCCCCGCTGGAGAAAGCCGACCGGCATCCGGTCGATGTTGCCGCAGTCGAGAAAGACGAGCACGCGATCGACGACGTCCACGGGCGGCTCGTGGAAGACGTCCGTCAGCGGCAGGAACCGGTACTCGACCGGCAGGGGGAACTCCTTCGCGGCGAGGAACATCACCGAGTCCTTGCCCAGCTGGTGGAGGATCTGGTGGGTGGCGAGCAGCGAGCCGAGGGCGTCGCCGTCGGGACCCTCGTGTGTGGTCAGGAGGAAACGCTCGCCCGCCCGAAGCTCCGCGGCGACATCCGCGACAGACGCGTCCCCGGGCGCCGCCACCGCCGACGGGGCCTCACTCATCCTTGAGCAGCTGCGAGATTCGAACGCCGCGTTCGGGGGTCTCGTCGTAGTGGAAGGTCAGCGTCGGCGTGCGCTTGATTCGAGTCTGCCGCGCGATGGCTGACTGCAGCACCCCATGCGAGGAGCGCAGCCCCGCCAGCGCGCGCTCGCGTTCGGCCTCACCCCCGAGGACGCTCACGTACACGCGCGCGGCGCGGAGGTCCGGTGTTGTCTCAACGGAGGTCACGGTCACGAAGCCAATTCTCGGATCCTCGAGCTCCGTCGCGATCGCAGACCCGATCACCTCGCGCACGAGCTCATTCACCCTTCTCATGCGCTCGGGCATAGCGGCGCGACTATACCGAGGGGCGACGCAGGACCTGAAGAAACGGCACCAGCCAGTTTCGGGGCCTGAAGGCCCCTCACCAAAGGCACCTGGGCGCTCTCAACCGCGGAGATCGGCGAGGCTCAGCAGGTCGCGCTCGAAGACGCACCCATCAGGACAACGCGCCTCCACGAATCGCTCCACCTCGTCGGCGCGACGCCCCACATCCCACCCGCCCACGAGCGCGCACACGAGCGTTGTGCGCTGCCAGGTGTCGTGCCCGTCAACCTCGGCGACGGATGCTCCGAACCGCTGGCGGAGCTGCGCCTTCAGGGAATGGATCGTCTTCCGCTTGCCCTTGAGATCGTGGGAGTCGTTGAGGTGGAGCCGCACCTCGATCACGCAGACGTAGGGGGTCATCGGGAGCTCAGGTCAGGTGGGGGAGCGAACGATCACCCTCATTCTGATCGAGTGTCGCCTTAGTTCGCCTCAGCCCAACAAATCCGACAATCGATGGCCGGGGTTCCCCACCCAGCCCTATTCCAATGTCTGCTCCACCTGGCGCGTCTCGAAGAACTCCAGCACGTCGCCGACCTTGACGTCCTGGTAGCCCTCGAGCACGATGCCGCACTCGAGCCCCTCCTCTACCTCCTGGACGTTGTCCTTGAAGCGTCGCAGCGATCCGACCCTGCCCGTCCACGCGACCGTGCCGTCGCGGACCAGCCGGACCTGTGCCGTGCGGGTGACCTTGCCGTCGGTGACCAGGCAACCGGCGATCGTGCCCACCCTGGACGCGCGGAAGAGCTCCTTGACCTCGGCCTGACCGAGTGCCTCCTCGACCTCCTCGGGCTCGAGCATCCCCTCGAGCGCGGCGCGAATGTCCTCGGTGATCTTGTAGATCACGGAGTAGGTGCGGATCTCCACGCCCTCGCGGTCGGCGGCCCTGCGCGCGTCGGCCAGCGGACGGACGTTGAAGCCGATGATGACGGCGTCCGAGGCGGCGGCCAGCATCACGTCGGACTCGGTGATCCCGCCGGGCGCGGCGTGGATCACGTCCACCACGATCCGCTCCTGGGGCAGCTTCGCGATCTCGTCCTGCAGCGCCTCGAGCGAACCCGAGACGTCCGCCTTCAGGACGACGTTCAGCTGCTTGACCTCGCCCTCGGTCGCCTTTGCGAAGACCTCGTCCAGGCTCACCTTGCGCGCCTGCTGACGCGCGAGGGATTCGGCCTTGAGCCGCTGCCCGCGCTCCTGGGCAAGCTGGCGCGCGCGGCGCTCGTTCTCGACCGCCTCCACACGCTCGCCCGCGTCGACTACGTCGTCGAGCCCCAGCACCTCGACGGGATCGCCCGGGCTCGCCTCCTGGAGCCGCGCCCCGGTGAAGTCGAGCATCGCCCGCACCTTCCCCCAGGTCGCCCCGGCGACGATCGCGTCGCCGACGTGGAGGGTGCCGCGCTGAACCAGCACGGTGGCAACGGGCCCGCGGCCGGGGTCGAGGTGAGACTCGATCACGACGCCCGAGGCGGGCGCCTTGGGGTTCGCCCGGAGCTCCTCGAGCTCGGCCGCGAGGCCGATCATCTCGAGCAGATCGTCGAGACCCTCCTTGGTCTTCGCCGAGACGTCGACGAAGATCGTGTCGCCTCCCCACTCCTCGGGGGTCAGTCCCTGGGAGGCGAGCTCGTTGCGTACTCGGTCCGGCTGGGCATCCGGCTTGTCGATCTTGTTGACCGCGACGAGCATCGGCACCCCCGCGGCCCGCGCGTGATCGATCGCCTCGATGGTCTGCGGCATCACGCCATCGTCGGCGGCGACCACGATCACCGCCAGATCCGTGACCCTCGCTCCCCGGGCGCGCATCGCCGTGAACGCCTCGTGGCCCGGGGTGTCGAGGAACGTGATTGTGTTCCCGTTCTGGTGCACCTGATATGCGCCGATGTGCTGCGTGATCCCGCCGGCCTCGCCGGCGACGACCTCCGTCTCCCGGATCGCGTCGAGCAGCGACGTCTTGCCGTGGTCGACGTGGCCCATGATCGTCACCACGGGCGGACGCTCCGCGAGATCCTGCGCCGCGTCCTCGAACTCTGGCTCAGCGACCTCCTCCTCGGCCGCGCTCACCACCTCGGCCTTCTGACCGAGAGCCTTCGCGAGGGCGAGGATCGTCTCATCGGGGAGGGTCTGGGTCAGCGTTGCCATCTCCCCCATCTCCATCAGCTTCTTGATCACCTCGGCGCTTCCGACGCCGAGCGTCTCCGCCACCTCGCGCACGGTCGCGCCGGCGTGGACCTTGGTCGCCTCCGGCTCGACCTCGACTACGGGCGCCTTCTCGGGCGGCTCCTCCAGCAGGGGTCGCCGCCGGCGGCCACCGCGACGGCGAGGCGGGCGGTGCGGGGGCGCCTGCGGCATGTGCTCGCGCCGTGAGGCCTGGGAATCGATCACCACGCGGCGGCGCTTCCGAGCACCGCCAGCCGGTGCCTGGGCCTGGCCTCCCTCGCGGCGCACGGGCCGGGGGGTGGACTTCGACGGCTGGCTCTTTGCAGGCTTCGCGTCGCCCTCGCCTCCCCCGGGCCGGGGCGAACGCGCTTCCCCCTCAGCCGCGCGTTTGCCGCCGTCGCCCTCGGTGGCCGGGGCCTTGCCCGCCTGGCGGGCAGCCGCCGTGGTCTTCCGCGCTCCCTCGGCGCCGTCTGCTCCCGAGGCCGCGAGCGCTCGCAGGGCGTCCTCCTCCTCGACGCTCGAGGCGGCAACCTTCGCCTCGATGCCGGCCGCCTTCAGGGCAGCGAGCACCTCCTTGCTGGTCAGCCCCTGCTGCTTCGCGATCTCGTGAACGCGCTTCTTCAAGATTCCTCTGAATCCTCGGGCTGCGCCTCAGATTCCTCGGAGCTTCCCACGGGGGCCGGAACCGAGCGCTCCCTGGCGCCGTCGCTGGCGGGCTCGTCCGCCTCGGCGGCGTCCGCTGCCTCCTCCTCGGCCTCGGCCAGCTCTTCCTCGGCCTGTGCCTCGCTTGAGGGAGCCTCCTTCGCCTCACCCCCCTCCGCGGGCTGACCCTCGGCAACCGGCTCCTCCTCCGCCTCGGCCCCCTCCTCGGCGGCCGGCTCCTCCGCCTCGGCCTCGCCCGCGGTCTGAGCCCGCTCGAACTCGGCCGTGGCGCGCTCGATCAGCGGCGCGACGGTGGACTCATCGGCATCCGGATCGGCGAGCGTCGAGATCTCCTCGTCGTTCAGGGCGCTCAGCACCGTTACCTGATTCGTGTCGAAGCGCGCCAAAGCCTGATGCTGAGGAAGGCCGCAATAGCGGGACCCCGAAAGCGAGGCGTTCGGACACCGCCGCCCGGCCGACAGCACCGCCGCGCAGCGCCCGTCGAGCTCCTCGCCCTCCTCGAAAGTGAGCTCCTCCTCCTGCTGGCTGAACTCGGTCTCCGACTTGATGTCGACCTTCCAGCCCGTGAGCTTGGCCGCGAGGCGCGCGTTCTGGCCCTCGCGCCCGATCGCCAGCGAGAGCTGGTCGTCGGGGACGATCACGGTCGCCTCCTGCTTCTCGTCGTCGACGAGCACCTCGCGAACACGGGCCGGCGAGAGCGCCTTGGCGACGAAGCGGGCCGGCTCGTCGTTGTAGGGGATGATGTCGATCTTCTCGCCGCGCAGCTCGGAGACGACCATGCGCACGCGGGAGCCTCTCGGGCCCACGCAGGCGCCCACGGGATCGACGCCATCGGCGTGCGAGATGACCGCGATCTTCGAGCGGTAGCCGGGCTCGCGGGCGACCCCGACGATCTCGACCAGCCCGTCGGCGATCTCCGGCACCTCGAGCTCGAACAGCTGCTTGATCAGGTCCGGGTTGCGCCGCGAGACGACGATCCCGGGGCCCTTGCCCTCGGCGTTCACCTCGGTGATCACCGCCTTGACCCGCATCCCGTGGTCGTAGCGCTCGTTCCATACCTGCTCCGAGCGCGGCAGCAGTGCCTCCACCCGCTCGCGGAGCTGGACGAGCGTGTACCGGTTGTCGGACTGCTGGATGATCCCGGTGACGAGCTCGCCCACGCGGTCCTGGTACTCCTCGAACATCATGTGGCGCTCGGCCTCGCGGATCCGCTGCAGGATCACCTGCTTCGCGGTCTGGGCTGCGATGCGACCGAAGTTCTCTGGGGTGACGTCGCGGGTCGTGATCTGGTCCTCGTAGGGCGCGAGGAGCTCGGGATCGAGCTCCGGCTCCTCCGGCTCGCGCATCTCGCCGGTCTCGGGATCGATGGTCTGCTCCTGCTCCTCGATCGCCTGCGCCTTGAGCTTCTCCTCCAGCTCCGGGGGCAGGATGAGCTCGAAGACGCGAAAGTCGGCGGTATCGCGATCCAGGTCGACCCGGGCGTACTTGGCGGCGCCGGGAGTCTTCTTGTACGCGGACAGCAGAGCGTCCTCGAGCGCCGCCATCAGCGTCTCGGCCTCGATCCCCTTCTCCTGCTCGAGGCCCTTTATGGCCTCGACGATCTCACGGCTCATCTCGCTCCCTCCAGCGGAGTGTTGTACTCGGGCACGAGGTTCGAGCGCCGAATGCGCGCCAGAGGGATCTCGACCTCCCCGTCCCCGGCGTCCAGCCGCACACGGCCCTCGTCGGCCGCGGTGAGCGTGCCGGTGAAGCTGTGGTGGCCGGAGATCGGCTCACGGGTGCGAACCCGGACGCGGCGCCCCATGAAGCGGCGGAAGTGCTCGGGCTTCGTCAACGGGCGATCTGCCCCCGGCGAGGAGACCTCGAGCGACCACGACTCGAGCAGGTCCCGCAGGTGGTTGGTGGCCCGCTCGCAGAGCGCGAGATCCACCCCCTCGGGGTGGTCGATGTAGAGTCGCAGGGTCTCGCCCGCGGGGCGCTCGAGCACGATCAGCTCGATGGCAGGGTCCAAGGCGGCAAGCCGCGTCTCGATCTCGCCCTGAAGCTCGTGCATGGTGTCCGTAGTCGTTCCTCTCAAGGTCTTCCTCCCCCCCTTTGCGCCGAAAAAAAGGCGGGCCCGGGCCCACCTCAACAGGGTTCGGGGTGCAAAAGGAGGTGCGCTGAGTATAGCCCCGGCCTCTGCGCCTGGGCAAGGCTCTGGTGACCGCGCGGGCGCCGGCTCAGGCCTCCAGCAGCAGGGTCACCGGGCCGTCGTTTGTGAGCTCCACGGACATCCGCGCGCCGAAGATGCCGCGCGCGGCGCCGAGGTGCTCGCAGAAGCGCTCATACAGCGGCTCGGCGAGCTCGGGCGGCGCCGCTCCGACGAAGCTCGGACGATTGCCCTTGCGAGTGTCCGCGTAGAGCGTGAACTGGCTGACGCACAGGGCCTCCCGCGCCCCGAGCGGCTCGTTCATCCTTCCCGCGGCGTCGTCGAAGATGCGCAGGGCGCGGACCTTGGCGGCGAGGCGATCGGCCGCGTCCGCCGTGTCGTCTGGAGCGACGCCCAGCAGGACGACGAGGCCGGGGCCGATCGCCGCGACCTCGACTCCGTCGGCCGACACCGACGCATGGCCGACGCGCTGAACCAGCGCCCTCAACCGCAGCCTCCGCTCGCGGTCAGCCGCTCGCCGCGAGGCGCTCGCGGTAGATCCTGTAGTCCCGACGCTCGGGGCGAAGGTTGGCCGCGAGCGCGAGGTGATGACGGGCCCGCTCCACGTGCCCGGTGAGGCTCAGGGCGCGGCCGAGGCAGAAGTGCGCGTAGTCATTCACCGGATGGGTCTCGACGACGGCCGCGAACTCGGTCGCCGCCTCCTCGAACTGGCGGTTGCGGAAGTAGGCGCGGCCGAGCGCCTCTCGCACGGAGCTCTTCTCGGGCGCCCGCCGCGCGGCCTCCGCGAGCGGCAACGTCGCCTCCCCGAAGCTCCCGTCCTCGAGCAGCTCCACGCCCCGGCGGTACAGGTTGTAAAGGGACTCGTCGGGCATTGGTCAAGTGTAGGGAGCAGGCAGCGAGCGACGGGGCTGGGTAGGGCAGCGAGGCACCTTGCCCTGAACAATCCCGCCTCGCATCCGGAGGGCGGATCCCAGGCGCGAAAGTTCCTCTATTGCTTGCTGCCTACGTGACCCGGCGACCGCAGGGCCTCCACCCGGTCAAGAATCGCGTCGGCGACCTCCTCCTTGGACCCAAGCGGGACCTGATGGTCGCCATCTGGCTCGACAATCGTCACCTCGTTGAGCTCGGAATCGAAGCCGATCTCCTGCCGCGATACGTCGTTGAAGACGATCGCGTCGAGGCCCTTGCGCCCGAGCTTCTCCCGCGCCCGCTCGATCGTTTCGGGTCCGTGCTCGGCCGCGAACCCGACCACCGTCTGCTCTGCGGTCCGCTCCTGCGAGAGGCGGGCCAGGATGTCCTCGGTTTCCTCGAGGCGAAGGTCAAGGCCGCCGGCGCGCTCGCGGGAGATCTTTCCCACGGCGGCGCGCGCGGGGCGAAAGTCGGCGACCGCCGCGGCCATCAGCAGCACATGGCAGTCGGGAAACTCGCGCTCGATCACGTCGGCGAGCTCCGCCGCCGTCTCGACGTCGATCCGCCGGACGCCGGCGGGCTCGGAAAGCGACACGTTGGCCGAGATCACGGTCACGTCGGCGCCGCGGCGAGCCGCGCGCTCGGCCAGCGCGAGGCCCATCCGGCCACTCGACCGGTTCCCGATGAACCGCACCGCATCGATCGGCTCACGGGTGCCGCCCGCCGTCACCAGCACGCGCAGTCCGTCCCAAGGGCCGCGCTCGGCTGGCAGGAGCGCCTCGATCTCGGCCAGCAGCCGCTCCGGTGCCGGGAGCCGGCCGGCACCGAACTCGCCCCGGGAGGCCAGCGCGCCCTCATCTGGATCGATGACCCGCACGCCGCGCCGACGCAGCGTCTCGAGGTTCGCCTGCGTTGCCGCATCCGCGTACATGCGGTCGTTCATCGCCGGCGCGACCGCCCGCGGCGCCGAGCAGGCGAGAAACGACGTCGTGACCATCGAGTCGGCCATCCCGGCGGCCAGCTTGGCGAGCGTGTTGGCGGAGGCCGGCGCAATCAGGCACGCGTCCGCGTTGGCGACGACCTCGAGGTGGCCGATCGGGTCGTGGTCCGGGGGCGGATCGCCGGGAAACGCCCCGTGAAGCGGATCGCGCTCGAACTCGTCGCTCAGCACGGGCGCGCCCACGATCGCCGCGAAGGAGGCCGGGCCGACGAATCGCTTGGCGGTGGGCGTCATCAGCACGCGCACACCGTGGCCGGCGAGGGTGGCGAGCCGCGCCAGCTCGAGCGCCTTGTAGGCGGCGATCCCACCGCTCACGCCGAGGAGGATGCGGGCCATCTCGGGACCTGGCCCCCGCGCCGTTCTAGGTGCGGTAGCGGTAGTCGATCTTGCCGGCCGCCAGCTCCTCGAGCGCGATCGTCAGGTAGTTCCCCGACGGCGTGTCCACCATGGGCGGCGTGAACTCCTCGTAGCTGCCCTCGCCGAGGGCGCGGTAGTAGCTGTTGAGCTGGCGGGCGCGCTTCGCCGCCACGAGCACGGCGGCATAGTGCGAGTCGGTCCGGTCAAGAAGGGTGTCGACGCGTGGCTTGATCATCAGCGCTGAGTTTACGGATCGTCAGCCAGCGCCTCGCGCACGATTCCCTCCAGCTCGCCGGCGGCGCGACCGATGTCGTCGTTCACGACCACGTATTCGAACTCCTCCTGGGCGTCCAGCTCGAGCTCGGCCGTGCGCAGCCGTTCCTCGATCTGCTGCGCCGAGTCGGTTCCCCGGCCCCGCAGGCGCTCGCGCAGGGCCTCGGGGGCGGGTGGCGCGATGAAGACCTGAACGGACTCCGGCATCGCCGCCCGCACCTGGCGCGCGCCCTGCACCTCGATCTCGAGGACCACCGACCGCCCCGCACCGAGCCGGCGCTCCACCTCCGAGCGGAGGGTGCCGTACCGGTTGCCGCTGTACGTGGCGTGCTCGAGGAACTCGCTCGCTCGGGCTCTGCGGTCGAACTCGTCGTGCCCCAGGAAGTGATAGTCGCGACCGTCGGCTTCGCTCTCCCGAGGCTCGCGCGTGGTCGCCGAAACCGAAAGCTCCAGATCGGGCACGCGCCGCAGGAGCTCGGCGATCAGCGTCCCTTTGCCGACTCCCGACGGACCGGTGACGACGAAGACCTTCGGCACGGCCCGAATCGTGACCGACGCGTAGGACCGCTCCATCGTCGGGCCAACCCCGGACGACGGGTGGGCGCCCCGATCGCGCAGCTACCGATGAAGCTGCGAGACGAGCTCGCCGCGTTGACGCTCGGAGAGTCCGCCGATCGTCTTTGACGGCGAGATCCGGCATTGGGTGAGGATCTTGTTGGCCTTTACGCGGCCGTACTTCGGAACCGCGAGGATCATGTCGAAGGCCTTGGCCGACATCACGTAGTCCGGCGGGTCGAGCAGCAGCCCCTCGATCTTCGCCTTGCCCGCCTTGAGGTCCCGCTTGAGCTGCGCCCGGCGGGAGCGGATCTCGTTCGCCCTCCTCAGAGCCCGCATCCGCTGCTTGTGGCTTCGCTCTGGAACAGCGGCGGCGGTGTCGACGGAGGGGGCCATCGGCGGCGGCGATTATATGCCTGACTTCGCGAGGCGCAAGGGGGGTCGGCGGCTTTCTGGCGAATTCGTTTCGACCTTAGGTTGAGGTCGACGCCGGGATCGGCGCGCCGAGCTCCGTCAAGGAGCGCGCCCGCATCCCCTCGAGCGCCAGCTCGAGCTCCGCGCGAACCCGCTCTCCAGCTCGCGAATCCCGGAAGTTGGCGGTCCCGACCGCGACCGCCTTCGCCCCGAGGGCGAGGAAGGCCAGCGCGTCGGCGCCGGACTCGATGCCGCCCATCCCGATCACCGGGATTCCGACCGCCGATGCGACCGATCGCACCTGCTCGAGCGCCAGAGGGCGGACCGCTGGGCCCGACAGCCCTCCGCGTCCTGCTCCGAGCCACGGGAGATGGGTGCCTGGGTCGACCGCGGTCGCCTTTAGCGTGTTGATGAGCGAGACGGCGTCGGCGCCCCCCTCCTCGGCCGCCATCGCCACCTGGGCGGGGTCCGCCACGTTGGGAGTGAGCTTCACGATGAGCGGCTTGTCGGTCAGGGGGCGAACGCTCTCCACGAGGGCGCGGGTCTCATCCGGCTGCTCGCCGACGATCAGCCCCGATGCGACGTTCGGGCACGAGACGTTGAGCTCCAGGGCGGCGACCGGGTCGCGACCCGCGACCCCGGCGACCAGGCGGGCGAACTCCTCCCGGCTCGTCCCCATCACCGAGACGATCAGCGGCACGGGCAGGTCGGCTAAAAGGGGCAGGTCCTGCTCGCAGAACCCCTCGAGGCCCTTGTTGGGGAGCCCGATCGAGTTGATCATCCCGGCAGGGGTCTCGAAGATCCTGGGCGGTGGATTTCCCGCGCGCGGCTCCGGGGTGATCGTCTTCGAGACGAAGGCGGCGAACGGAAAGTCGTCGAACAGCCGATCGCCGAACGCGCGCCGCGCGGCGATCGCGTCGAAGGTCCCCGAGCCGTTCAGCACCGGGTGCCGCAGGCGCAGGGCCCCGATCTCGACGCTCATGTCCATTGGTGTCCCGACCCCGCTACGAGGGCGGTGTCGATCTCGAGCGCGTTCACCACCGGGCCGTCCACGCACAGCCTCGTGTAGCCGCCCCCGGCCAGCGGGATCGCGCAGCCGAAGCAGGCGCCGTAGCCACAGGCCATCGGCGCCTCCATGGCGAGCTCGCAGGCGACCCCGCGAGCCGCCGCCATCGCGCGCACCGCCTCGAGCATCCCCGGGGGACCGCACGCGTAGATCGCGGCCGTTCGGGCGGCGTCGCCCTCGAGCAGCACGGCGAGCAGGTCGGTCACGTAGCCGCGGTGGCCGGCGTGCCCGTCCTCGCTCGCAAGTCGCACCTCCTCGCACCGGAACAGCTCGTCCACGCCGCCCGAGTGCCGGCGATCGCGAAAGCCCAGGAGGATTCGCTGGGGAACGCCGGCGTCGGCCAGCTCGCGCCGCAGGATGCCAAGCGGCGCGATCCCGATGCCCCCGCCGACCAGGATCGCGCCCGCGATCGTCGCCCCCAGCTCATGCGGCGCGGAGAAGGGGCGACCGAACGGGCCGGCGATCCACAGACGCTCGCGGGCCTCGAGGGCCGCGAGGCGCTCGGTCCCCGGGCCGACGGCCTCGCCAAGAAAATCCAGACGCACGCCGCCCTGGCTGGCCTGCGCTCCGGCCACCGAGAACGCCCGCGCCAGAAAGGGGCGCCCGTCGCGCTGGCCCCAGCCGTCTGCCGCGGCGAGCATGTAGAACTGGCCCGCCCGCGGCTCCGGGCCCGATGGGTCAAGGGCGGAGAAGAGGCGGTAGCCGCCGGCCGCGCGATTGGCCGTGACCTTGCATAGCCGCCTGCCCGATGGGGCGAGCACCCGTCCATCGACGCCGCGACCGCGGTCGGGAGCGAGCAGGCCGCGGCTCGATGCGGACTCGAAATCCGAGCTCACACCGCGTCCCTCGTCCCCCGTTCGATGCTCGCCGACCGCCGTCCGCCATGGAGCTCCTGCAGACACCTGGGCTCGGCGCCCTGCTCGCGCTTGGCGAAGATCGCGCGCGTTGCCGCGGACGCCCCGGTCATCGTGGTCACGCAGGGGACGCCGTGGCGGACGGCTGCGGTGCGGATCTCGTACCCGTCGCTGCGGGCGCCGCTGCCGGTCGGGGTGTTGATCACGAGGTCGACCTCGTGGTTGCGGATGTAGTCGACGACGTGCGGCGAGCCATCGCCGATCTTGTTGATCGCCTTCACGGGCACCCCCATCCGGGAGATCGCCTGCGCCGTGCCGCGGGTGGCGATGATCGCGAAGCCCATGTCGTGGAAGCGGGCGGCGAGTTGGGTCGCCGCGGGCTTGTCGGTGTCGGTGACGGTGATGAACACCGTGCCTTCGCCGGGCAGCGCCACCCCCGCCGCCGACTGCGCCTTCCCGAACGCCGTCGGGAAGTCGCTCGCGATGCCCATGACCTCGCCGGTCGACTTCATCTCCGGGCCAAGGACCGAGTCGACGCCGGCGAACCGCGCGAACGGCAGCACCGCTTCCTTGACGCTGACGTGGTCGAGGGGGGCGTCGGGTAGCCCCTGGTCGGCAAGTGCCTCGCCGAGCATCAGGCGGCAGGCGATTTTCGCCAGCGGCGCTCCGATGGCCTTGGAGACGAAGGGAACCGTCCGCGATGCGCGGGGGTTCGCCTCCAGGACGTAGAGGCGGCCCCCGGCGACGGCGTACTGGATGTTGATCAATCCCACCACCCCGAGCTCGAGCGCGATCCGGCGCGTGGTCTCGCCGATCTCGGCCAGCATCTCCTCGCCGAGGCTCATCGGCGGCAGCACGCAGGCCGAGTCGCCGGAGTGAACGCCCGCCTCCTCGACGTGCTGCATGATCCCGGCGACCCGCACCTCATCCCCGTCGGCCAGGGCGTCGACGTCGACCTCGATCGCGTCCTCGAGGAAGCGATCGAGGAGCAGCGGATGCTCCTGGTCGGCCCTCACGTTCTGCTCGAGATATGCCGCCAGGCCCTCGGGCGTGTAGCAGATCTCCATCGCGCGGCCGCCGAGCACGTAGGAGGGCCGCACGAGGAGCGGGAAGCCGACCTCGTCCGCGATCACGGCCGCCTCCTCCGCCGACAGCGCGGTGCCGTAGGGCGGGTGGGCGATGTCGAGGCGGCGAAGGAGCGCCCCGAAGCGCCCGCGGTCCTCGGCGAGGTCGATCGCCTCGACCGGGGTCCCCAGAAGGCGAGCCCCGGCCTCCTCGAGCGCCCGCGCCAGTCGCAGCGGCGTCTGGCCGCCAAACTGAACGATCACGCCCTCAGGGCGCTCGACGTCGATGACCGCGAGCACGTCGTCGGCCGTGAGCGGCTCGAAGTAGAGGCGGTCCGAGGTGTCGTAATCGGTGGAGACCGTCTCCGGGTTGCAGTTGATCATCACGGCGTCTCGGCCGGACTCTCGCACGGTCATCGAAGCGTGGACGCAGCAGTAGTCGAACTCGATCCCCTGGCCGATTCGGTTGGGGCCGGAGCCGAGGATGACGATCGAGGGGCGCTCGCCGCGACGGACTTCGCTCGACGGCTGGCGCTCGTGAGCCGAGTAGTAGTAGGGGGTCGCGGCCTCGAACTCGGCGGCGCAGGTGTCGACGGACTTAAACGTTCGAGCCAGGCCGGCGGTGGCGTCCCCCGCGAGGGCAAGCTCGCGCAGCTCGCGCAGGAACCAGGGGTCGATCGAGGTGCGCTCGCCCACCTCGCCCTCGGGCACGCCGCGCGCGAACGCCTCCAGGATCAGGTCGTAGCGATCCGGAGCCGGCGTCGCCAGGCGCCCAAGCAGCTCATACGTGTCGTTTGGGATGTGGGCCTCGGAGTCGAGCTCGCGCGAGCGCATCGCCTTCGCGAACGACTCGCGGAAGGTGCGGCCGATCGCCATCGCCTCCCCCACCGACTTCATGTGGGTCGAGAGGCTCCCCTCCGCGCCGGGGAACTTCTCGAACGCGAACCGCGGCACCTTTGTAACCACATAGTCGATCGTCGGCTCGAAGGAGGCGGGCGTCGCCTTGGTGATGTCGTTCGGGATCTCCTCGAGCGCGTAGCCGATCGCGAGCTTGGCGGCGATCTTCGCGATCGGAAAGCCGGTGGCCTTCGAGGCGAGCGCCGAGGACCGGGAGACCCTGGGGTTCATCTCGATCACCACGATCTCCCCCGTCCGGGGGCTGACCGCGAACTGGATGTTCGACCCGCCGGTCTCGACGCCGACCGCCCGGATCACCCGCAGCGCCTGGTCGCGAAGCTCCTGGTAGGTGCGATCGCTGAGGGTCTGCGCTGGCGCGACCGTGACGCTGTCTCCGGTGTGGACGCCCATCGGGTCGACGTTCTCGATCGAGCAGATGACCACGACGTTGTCGTTTCGGTCGCGCATCACCTCGAGCTCGAACTCACCCCAGCCAAGCACCGACTCCTCGACCAGCACCTGATGGATCGGGCTCGCGGCCAGGCCCTCCGAGACCACCTGTCGCAGCTCGGTCTCGGTCCTCCCGACCCCACCGCCCTCGCCGCCGAGCGTGTACGCGGGCCGCACGATGGCCGGGAGCTCGATGCGCCCGGTGGCGAGCGCGCGCTCCGCCTCCCCGACGCCGCGGACGATCTCCGACCACGGCACACGGAGCCCCGCCTGCGCCATCGTCCGCCTGAATGCCTCGCGGTCCTCCGCGCGACGGATCGCCTCGTAATCGGCGCCGATCAGCTCGACGCCGAACCGGGCGAGCACGCCGTCCTCGTGCAGGGCCGAGGCGAGGTTCAGGGCCGTCTGTCCGCCCAGCGTCGGGAGCAGGGCATCGGGCCGCTCGCGCTCGACGATGCGGGCCAGCGACTCGGCGGTGAGCGGCTCGATGTAGGTGCGATGGGCGAATTCAGGGTCGGTCATGATCGTCGCCGGGTTCGAGTTGACGAGCACGACCTCGTAACCCTCGGCGAGAAGCACCTTGCACGCCTGCGCGCCCGAGTAGTCGAACTCCGCCGCTTGACCGATCACGATCGGCCCCGAGCCGATCAGAAGGATTCTGTGGATGTCCTCGCGTCTAGGCATGCGCCAACTCGAGGAAGCGGTCGAACAGGTAGCGGGCGTCGTGAGGCCCCGGGCCGGCCTCCGGGTGGTACTGGACCGTCGCCCCGGCAACGTCCTTGAGCACGAGCCCCTCGACCGTGCGGTCGTACAGGTTCAGATGCGAGAGCTCGGCGGCGCCGAACTGGGTCTCCCAGCGAAGAGGCTCGTCGCGCTCGATGCGTGTCGCGCCGCCGGGCGCCTTCACCGCAAAGCCGTGGTTCTGGGAGGTGATCTCGATGCGGCCCGTGTCAAGGTCCTTGACGGGGTGGTTGGCGCCCCGATGGCCGAACGGGAGCTTGAAGGTGTCGAGCCCGACGGCCCGGCAGAGCAGCTGATGTCCGAGGCAGATCCCGACCACCGGTCGGTTCCCGACGAGCTCGCGGACCGTCTCGACGATGTAGCCGAGGGCCGCCGGGTCTCCGGGCCCGTTGGCGAGAAGGACCAGGTCGGGTCCGCGGCCGAGAACCTCGTCGGCGGAGACGGTGCAGGGGAGCAGGGTCAACCGGCAGCCTCGCTCGCGGAGCTGTCGGATGATGCTCAGCTTGATCCCGGTGTCGATCGCGACGACGTGCGGCCCTGTGCCCTCGAGCTCGACTGGCCCCGCCGGGGTGACCGTACGGGCGAGGTCCGCGCCGTGCATCGCGGGCTCGGCCTCCACCAGCCGGCGGGCCTCCTCCTCGGGTAGCTCGCCCGGGAAGATGCCTCCACGCATCGCCCCGAGGTCGCGAATGTGGCGCACGAGCTCCCTCGTGTCGACGCCGTCGATCGCGGTCACGCCGCAGTCGCGAAGCCAGTCGAGCCACCCGCCCTCGGCGCTGGCGGCATCCTCGGGTGTTCCGGTGAGGGGCCCTAGCCCCGAAACTCGCATGTCAGGCGGCGAAGCCGCCGCACGGTGATTCTTCCCCTCACGCATGATCACGCCGCGGGCGTGGACGCGGTCGGATTCCATCGCCTCGGCGGCGACGCCGTAATTCCCGATCAGGGGGTAGGTGAAGGTGATGATCTGTCCCGCGTATGAGGGGTCGGTCACCGCCTCCTGATAGCCGGCCATCGAGGTGTTGAAGACGACCTCGCCGGTGATCGAGTCTCCGGCGCCACAGAGCCGGCCATCGAATCTTCTCCCGTCCTCGAGCAGCACGTAGCCGGTTGGCTCCGAGTCCAGGCGGCGGGTGGAGGGAGGCGGGTGGGTCATGCGGGGTTGGGCGCGTAATCCAGCACCAGGCCCTGCACCCGCTTGAACTCGTCGGTGCCGGCACGCCCCACGAGCTCGAACAGCGCGGTCTCGACGCTCGTGATCACCGCCCCGGCCCGTTCCAGCTTCTCGAGCGCGATCTCCTTGTTCTGCTCGAAGCGCGAATCCACGGCATCGCGCGCCACCTGCACCTCGACGTTGCCCGCCAGGAGGTCGAGCACCGTCTGGTTGACGCAGACGTGGGCCTCGATCCCGCAGACGAGCGCTTGGTCCCTGCCCGCGAGGTCGAAGCCGTCGGCCTCCGAAGCGGAGAAGCAGACCTTCTCGATCGGGTTCGTTCCCTCCGGCAGGGCCTCGGCGAGCTCGGGCGCCGTCCTCCCGAGCCCCTTCGGATACTGCTCGGTCACCACGACGGGGACGTCCAGCGCCTCCGCGCCGCGCGCGAGCGTGGCGCACGCCCGGACGACCTGCTCGAATCCCGGGACCGCCTTGCGGAACGCCTCCTGTACGTCGATGACCACGAGCGCCGCGCGCCTCGGGTCGAGCTTGCCGGCGCTCAAGCCGCTACCCCCATGGCGAACTGACGCTGACGGTAGGCCACCCTACCGGCCACCACCGTCATCACCACCCGGCCACGGAGGACGGTCCCGGCGAAGCACGAGTTGGCGGAGCGGCTCTCCCAGCCCTCGGCGCCGGCCACCCACTCGGCGTCGGGATCGAACAGGGCGAGGTTCGCCTCCGCCCCGGGCACGATCGTCGGGGGCTCGAAGCCGAAGGGCCGCGCCCCGGCGCTCATCCTCTCCACCAGGATCCGCAGATCGAGGATCCCGGGGACGACCAGGTGCGTGTTCAGGACCGCGAACGCCGTCTCGAGCCCGGTGACGCCCATCGCCGCCTCCTCGAACGGCACCTCCTTCTCCTCGACGGCGTGCGGAGCGTGGTCGGTGGCGACGCAGTCGATGACGCCGGAGCGAAGGCCGGCGATCAGCGTCTGCCGATGGTCCTCGGAGCGCAGCGGCGGATTCATCTTGAACCGGGTGTCGAGGCTCCGGACGGCCTCGTCCGTCAGCGTTAGGTGGTGCGGGGTCGCCTCGCAGGTGATGCGGATCCCCGCCTCCTTCGCCGCCGCGACCGTCTCTACGGATTCGCGCGCGGAGAGGTGCTGGACGTGGATTCGAGCATCCTCGTAGGCGGCGATCGCCGCGTCGCGGGCGATCATCGAGGATTCGGCGATCGAGGGCGCGCCGGCAAGGCCGAGCGCGGCCGAGACGACGCCCTCGTGCATCACGGCGCCGACGTGGGGCGCGTGCGCGCCCGCGGGACGCGAGAGACCGTGATCCTCCTCGTGGAGGGCGAGATTGGCGCGCACCAGGCGCTGGTACTGGAGCGCCCGGCGCATGATCCCGGCGTCGCCGACGGGCAGGCCGTCGTCTGAGAACCCGACGGCGCCCGCCTCGCGGAGCTCGGCCATCTCGGTGAGCTCCTGGCCCTCCATCCCTCGAGTGACGCAGGCGAAGAACCCCGTGGGCACGGACGCCTGCTCGGCCGCACGCTCTCGAAGCGAGCGCACGTCTGGGGCGGTGTCCACCGGCGGCTGCGTGTTCGCCATCGCGAGAACCCCGCAGTAGCCGCCGGCGGCCGCGGCCCGAGTGCCGGTCTCGATGTCCTCCTCGTCCTCGTCTCCGGGAGTGCGCAGATGGACGTGGGGGTCGAAGAAGGCAGGGAACAGGGCCTTGCCCTCGGCATCGACGAGCTCTCCGTCGCCGTCCTCCCTGGTCCCAGCGGGCGCGAGCTCGGCGATCCGCCCGTCGCGAACGACCACGTCGTAAATCCCCTCGACCTCGGCGCGGGGATCAAGCACCGCGGCGCGCCGCAGCACCAGGTCGCGACCGTGCCGATCGCCGCCGCCTCGCCATTCCAGCGAGGCGATCGGCCGCATGCCGGTCACGCAGGCTCCTTGATCGGGGTCGGGTCTGGGAGGTCTCCCGAATCGTCGGAGCGCGGGGCGCCCGGGCGTGGGCGGCCGCCGGCGAGCAGCTCGTAAAGGATCGCCATCCGCACCACCAGGCCGCTCTCGACCTGCTCGGTGATGAGCGAGTTGGGACCATCGATCACCTCCGGCGAGAGCTCGATGCCGCGGTTCACCGGACCGGGGTGCATGAGCAGTTGCCGGGGGCCGAGGCGACGCGAGTCGATCCGGTAGCGGGCCACGTACTCGCGGATCGACGGAAGGAACGACTCCTGCATCCGCTCGCGTTGCAGCCGGAGGGCGTACACGACTTGGGCCTCCGCCAGCCCATCCAGCTCGTAGGACACGGAGCAGCCGAGGGCCTCGTCGATGCCGCGCGGGATCAGCGTCGGGGGTCCGCACACCGTGACCTCCGCGCCCATCATCCGGAAGGCGAGCACGTTCGAGCGTGCGACGCGGCTGTGGAGGACGTCGCCGACGATCCAGATCCGCTTGCCCTCGAGCGACTCCAGCCGCCGCCTGAGCGTGTAGACGTCGAGCAGGGCCTGGCTCGGGTGCTCATGCTTGCCGTCCCCGGCGTTGATCACCGCCGCTTCGCTCCAGGCGGCGACCAGCTGGGCAGCGCCTGCGTGCGGGGAGCGGATCACAATCGCCTCCGGGCCGTAAGAGCCAAGGGTGGCGATCGTGTCCTTCAGGGACTCGCCCTTGTCGACGGAGGAACCCGCGGCCTTGACCGACACGACGTCCGCGGACAGGCGCTTGGCTGCGAGCTCGAACGAGGAGCTCGTCCTGGTGCTCGATTCGTAGAAGAGGTTGACGATCGTTCGCCCGCGGAGCGTCGGCACCTTCTTGATGTCGCGCCTGCCCACCTCCGCGAAGCCCTCGGCACGCTCCATGATCCGCTCGACGTCGGCGCGCTCGAGGTCGGCGATTGAGAGCAGGTGCCTCATCGATTCGCCTCCACGGCAGCGGCGATCGCAACCTCGTCCACCTCATCGACCTCCTCCACCCGAACGTAGACTCGCTCGTCGCGGGCCGTCGGCAGGTTCTTGCCCACGTAATCGGGCCGGATCGGGAGCTCGCGGTGCCCGCGGTCGACCAGCACCGCCAGCTGCACTCGCTCCGGCCTGCCATAGTCGAACAGCGCGTCGATGGCGGCTCGGACGGTGCGACCGGTGAACAGGACGTCGTCGACCAGGACGACGGTGCGCCCGTCGAGATCGAAATCGAGGTGCGACGCGTGGACCACAGGCTGAGCCCCGGGTGCCCGTGTGTTGACGTCGTCTCGGTAGAAGGAGATGTCGAGGTCGCCCAACGGCACTTCGGACCCGGTCAACTCCCCGACCAGCGCGTGGAGCCGCTCGCCGAGCACCGCCCCGCGACTGTGGATGCCGACCAACGCAACATCCGCTCCTCCGGGGTTCTTCTCCACGATCTCGTGGGCGATCCGCACGAGGGTGCGGCGCAAATCGTCGCGATCGAGGACGACCCTGTGGTCAGCGTTCATCTCGCCCCTTCCTGGCCTCTCCGGACCGGGTTAAAGGAGAACTATTGCGGCGGCTTCGCCGCGTGTCCTGCTGCTGCGGCGACAGTGTTGCCGCACTTACAGGCCCCGCGAGACTAGCAGCCCGATACCCGGAACCCGGACCGCATGTGCTCAGGTTGGCGCGCGCTTGGCGCGCGCCCTCACGCCAAGGTCAACCGCTGAAACGTCTTGTCCCCTGCCGTTGGGCCCTGTTGGGGTGCCGGTCGGCAGCGGTCCATAGAGCCGCTGCCGCACCTCTCGCTCAGAGAGCGGCGGCTGGTGTACACGCACCTGCCGGGGAACACGAAATCCTGCGATCCGGCGTGGGCCTCGATCCGGCCCCCTCACTGGCGTGGAGTTGGTGTGAGCGGGGGAAGCTCGCGCTCGGCGAAGCGTCGATGCCCGGCGATTCGCTGCCGTAGGGCGCGCTCGCGAATGCGTAACTCGGCAGCCAGCATCTGGAGGACGCGTTGCCCCCGCTCATGCTCCCGATTCATGTCTCGGGTGTCCCTTATCGGCATGGGACCCCCTCCTTATCCGTGGCGGCCGAGGCCTCCTTGCCAGATCGGCTGACGTGGCCATTCCGCATTTGCCATAACGTAACACTCCAGCTGAATCCCCGCCCGTTGGTCTGCCAGTGGCGTCGCGGCGTCGCCACCGGCTTGGGGACGAGGACCTGCTCGCGGAGGCGAACGTCGCGGAGGAGGTAGCAGCCCGATCCGATTCCTTCGACGGGGAGATGCGTTAGAACACTTCGGCCCATGCGGCCACCGGACGCCACACGCGAGGCGATCGAGGTCCACCGGGCCGCAGGACGGCCCTTTGAGGCGGGGGGCGCGCGCAGCTTCGTGCGCGAGCAGGGACGCGGCGCGCCGGTGGTCCTGCTGCACGGTGTGCCCACGAGCTCGTTCCTCTACCGCAAGGTGATCCCCGTGCTCGCCGACCAGGGACTGCGGGCGGTCGGCTTCGATTTTCCGGGCCTTGGGCTGGCTGACCGCCCGGAGGCGTTCGACTACTCCTGGTCCGGGCTCGCCCGCTGGACCGCAGAGGCAATCGACGCCCTCGGAATCGAGCGCTGCCACCTGGTGGTCCACGACGTCGGCGGGCCGATCGGCTGCGAGTGGGCGGTGCGCAACCCCGACCGCGTCCATTCGCTGACCGCTCTTAACACCCTCCTCGGGGTGGCCACGTTCCGCCGTCCGTGGACGATGCACCCGTTCTCGATCTCCGGCGTCGGCTCGATCTGGCTCAAGTCGCTTCGGCCGTTCGTCATGTCGGAGCTCTTCTACCTTCAGGGAATCGCCGACCGGGCGGCGGTGCCGCGGCGTGAGATCTACGCCCACTACTACCTGCTGAAGCGCGTCGATCGGGGCCGGGCCTTCCTTCGGATCATGCGCGGCTTCGAGCTCACGGACGAAAAGCAGCGTTTCCTGTGGGACGGGCTCGCGCAGCGCACCTACCCGGCACGGATTGTCTGGGGAGAACGCGACCCGGCCCTCGGGCTCGATCAGCTGAAGTTCGCGCAGGAGGCGCTCGAGGTAGAGGATCCGATCCTGCTGCCGGCCAAGCACTTCCTGCAGGAAGACCAGGCGGTGGCGGTTGGCCAGGCGATCGCCGACCTCGCCTCCCCGTTGGGGTAGCGGGCACTTCCGGATCCTGAGGCCCCGCGGGAGCGTCGTCCCGTTCGCGCGCAGCCTCGCGCGGCGACAGGACGGTTAGTGGGACAGCATGACCCACGGCAGGCCGCGCCGCATAACGCCCCATTCGTTCGTGTGGGTGGCGACGCGTGGGGGATTTACGTCGCTATCTGTCGCAAATGCCCCACTCGTGGGCCCCAAAGCGACGAATGGGGCACTTCCCGGCGGGGACCCGGTCTCGCGCACGCTCCAGGTCAACGTTGCCCGAAGGCGCTACGCCGGAGCCGCGGCGCGGGCGCCGTTCTCGATCAGCCTCGGGGCGCCACGCTCCGGGAAGGGGATCTCGACGACGTCGAAGTCGCGGGGCGCCTCGGTGGACGGGAAGGATTCGCGGGCCTCGGCGAGCACCTCGCGCACGTCGTAGCGCGAGGAGACATGGACGAGCGCGAGCAGCGTCACGTCCGCGCCGCGCGCTAGCTCGGCGGCCTGACGGGCGGTGGAGTGACCGGTCTCCACGGCGCGCCCTGCCTCCTCGTCGGCGAAGCTTCCGTCGTGCACCAGGAGCTCCGCCTGGTGGGCCGCAACCCGCGTCGCCTCGCATGGAGCCGTGTCGCCGCTGATGACGACCTTGCGACCGCGCCGCGGCTCGCCCATCACCTGTTCGGGGGTAACCAGGCCGTTCGAGCCCCGCACGGGCTCGCCCCCCTGCAGGCGTCCGAAGTCGGGGCCTGGCTCCACACCCAGGCGCTCGGCCAGGTTGGGGTCGAAGCGGCCGGGGCGCTCGCCCTCGACCAGGGCGTACCCATGCGCGCGCATTCGATGCTCGACGCCGAAGGCGCGGACCTCGTAGCCGTCGTGGCGGACCGCGTCACCGGCGGTGAGCTCGAGCAGCTCGACCGGATAGGCAAGGCGCCCGACGATCCGGCTGATGGCGGCGAACAGCTCGCCGAGGCCGGGCGGCCCGACGATCTGCAGGGGACGCTCCCGGCCCTGGAGGTCGTAGGTCTTCAGAAGGCCCGGGATGCCGAGATAGTGGTCGGCGTGATAGTGGGTGACGTAGATCTCGTCGACCTGCACCAGGCCGACGGAGCGCTGCATCTGCCGCTGCGATCCCTCGCCGCAGTCGAACAGCAGGCGCTCGCCGCCCACACGCGCGAGCAGGCACGCGGTGGCGCGGCGGGCCGTGGGCCCGGACCCGCCCGTTCCCAGGAAGACGACCGAGAGGTCCATGTCCCAAAGGTATCCGCGGCTCGCCGGCGTCGGTGGGCGAAGGCGGTCAGTGGGTGCCCTCTAGACTGACCGCGAGCGCCCGTAGCTCAGTGGATAGAGCGCGCGCCTCCGGAGCGCGAGGCCGCAGGTTCGAATCCTGCCGGGCGCGCTTCGCACGGGCCCCGCCGGGCCGACCGAGGGCTATTCCCCGTCCGTCGTGGTCATTGGGTTGATCGTCCTGGGGGTGATCGTCATCCTGTTGGTGGACGCTGTACCTCTTCCGCCGGCTCTCCGCCGCCGGCACGCACGCTGGGGACTACGCCACCTTCCGGGTGCCGGGCGAGGCGCGGGTGACGCTCCCGGTCGGGAAGGTGATACACGATCACGGCGCAGCCCGCGCTCGAGGATGCGATCAAGCCCCAGATCCTCGTAGGCAAGTAGCCCCGCCCCGTTCCCCCAGCGAGGCACGCACCGTCGGTGGATCGCGGACGCCGGATCCGAAACGCGAGACGCCGCTCGCGAGGAGCGGCGTCTCAGGCTTCCTTGCGTGGAGGAGGCAAATCCACGACAAGAGGCATCCGTGCAATCCCTTGATCGGCATCACGGCGCGCCGACTTTAGCCCGATTTTGTCATCGCGCTGACCGCAGGCACGCGTGAGGGATCCGGGACGAGCCCTAATCGCGGGGCCGCGCCGGGACGTGAGCGGTTTGGCGACCCGGAACGGGGGTAGATATCTGGCCAGCGTCATCGACACCTTTCCCCCTTCGATGTGCTGTGAATGGGCCGCCGTTGGCGGCCCATTCTCTTTCCGGAGGAACGAGAACCGGACCCCTCTCCCGCGCTCGCGGGAACGCCGAGGCGGGTCGGTTGTGGGATCTACTTCTTGCGCCGGCGCTTGCGAGAGAGGTCGCGCGCCGCATACGCCGCCTGGGCCGCGATCATCGCGTCGAGGGCACCGAAGCCAATGATGACTGGCGACACTGGAGAGTCCTCCTTGGTGCGCGTTCCATTCCATTATTCGACACGCCCTGGCGGAATCGGAACGGTTCGGCGACCTTTTAGGAACTTCTTAGGGCCTATCCCGACAGGCATCGTGCGCTTGGGGCCGTTAGGCCCTCAGCGTCATGTCGGCCAGGGGGTGCGAGCCTCCGGATGCTCGCGGTACCAGTCGATCGTCCGCCGCAGCCCCTCCTCCAACGCGACCTCGGGCGCCCAACCCACCGCGGCGCGGATCTTCGCCGAATCCACGTACTGGCGGTCGATTTCTCCCTCCGGATTCCCCTCGCCGCGAACGTCGGGCTCGACGCCGGCCCCCGCGAGCCGGGCGATCAGGCCCACCACCTCGCGCACCGGATGCGGTGCGCCGCCGCCGGCGTTGAACGCTTCGCCGCGCACCTCGTCGCGCTCCAGGGCGTCGGCGATGGCGACGTAGGCTTCGGCCGCGTCCTCGACGTAGAGGAAGTCGCGCTCCGGGGACCCGTCCGAGCGCAGGACCGGAGGACGACCATCGAGCGCAGCGCTCACCGCCTCTGGGATCAGTCGCGAGAAGTTGGTGTCGCCCCCTCCGTAGATGTTGGCGCAGCGGGTCACGGCGACCGGCAATCGGTAGGAATGCCAGTAGCTGCGAGCGATCAGGTCCGCGGCAGCCTTGCTCGCCTCATAGGGCGCCGTGGGTCGAAGCGGGAAGTCCTCGCGATAGGGGAGCTCGTCATGCGCGCCGTAGGCCTTGTCGGAGGACGCGACGACCACGCGCTCGACGTCCTCATGCCTGCAGGCCTCGAGCACGGTCCAGGTTCCGCGGACGTTCGCCTCGAAGGTGGTGATCGGGGACTCCGCCGCCGGCCCGACGATCGTCCTCGCGGCGAGGTGGAAGACCGAGCGCACCTCATGCTCGGCGAGTGTTCGGCGCACGAGATGCGCGTCGAGGACGTCGCCGTGGACCTCCTCGACCTCGCCCTCGATTCCGAGCAGAGCCAGCGCGGAGGGCGCGCCGTCGCCGGCCCCGCAATCGAGCGAGACCACCCGTTGTGAGCGCTGGAGAAGCGCGCGACAGAGCCAGGCGCCGACGAACCCGCCACCGCCGGTGACGAGAGCACTAGCCGACACCGCTTTCGACCGTGGCCCTCCCCTCCCATACCGCCCACGGGGCGCCCCCTTCCCGCCAGAGGTCGTTGAGGACCACGGCGTCCTTGTAGGTGTCCATGCAGTCCCAGAAGCCGGTGTGCCGAAACGCGCGGAGCTCCCCGGCGGCGGCAAGGCTCCGCAGGGGAGCGTTCTCGAGCACGCTGCCGGGGTGCAGGTATTCGAGCGCCCCGGGCTCGAACCAGAAGAAGCCACCGTTCACCCACTGCTCGAGGCGGGGCTTCTCCTCGAACGCGAGCACCCGCTCGTCGTCGTCGATCTCCGCCACCCCGAACTGGGTCCGCGGGCGCACCACGGTCATCGTGCCCAGCCGCCCGTGCGCACGATGGAACGCCGCCAGGGCGTCGAGGTCGATGTCGGCGACCCCGTCCGCGTACGTCGCGCAGAACGGCCCTCCCGCGAGACGCTTCCCCGCGAGCGCGATTCGCCCTCCGGTTGGCGTCTCAAGGCCGGTATCGAGACACTCGATGTCGACGGGCTCCGGCCAGTCGGCCGCCGCCACGAACTCCTCGATCATCTCCCCGAGGTAGCCGGTCAGCAGCAGAAAGCGCCGCAGGCCCTGGGATGCGTAGATGCGGATGACGTGCCAGAGGATCGGCCTCGCGCCGATCTCGACGAGCGCCTTCGGGATCGCGTGAGTGTGCTCCTGCAGCCGCGTACCTCGACCCCCGCAAAGGATCGCCACCGGGCCGACATCGTCCATGAAGCGGCAGCGTATGAGAACGGCGTCGAAGCGGTCGCGGTCAGCGGCCGCCGGCCACCGCGGGGAGGATCGTCACCTCGTCCCCATCGGAGAGTTCCGTGTCGAGCCCGTTCTGAAAGCGGATGTCCTCTCCCGACACGTAGACGTTCACGAAGCGCCGAAGGCCGCCATCCTCGGTGATCCGCTCCCGCAGGTCGTCGTGCTGCTCGAAGACGGCGTCGAGCGCCTCACCGACGGTTCGCCCGTCGACTTCAATCTCGCCCTCGCCTTCGGTCACGCCCCGCAGTTGGGCCGGGATCTTCACCGTCACTGACATGCGGCCGGAACCTTAGCGAGCGCCAGGCGCGTGGAACTCAGAGCGTCGCCGGCTCGAGCTCGGCCTCGAATCCTTCGACCGTCGGCTCGATCTCGTGCATCCGAAAGCCCTCGCGGGTGGCGTCCAGGGTCTTCAGGCCCTCCCCCGTGATGTAGGCGACGACCCGCTCGGCCCTATCGATGTCGCCCCGCTCGGCGAGCTTCGCCAGCGTCGCGATCGTCACCCCGCCGGCGGTCTCCGTGAAGATGCCCGTGGTCTCCGCGAGCAGTCTGATCCCGTCGCGGATCTCATCGTCCGTGACCGAGTCGATCGAGCCGCCGGTCCGGCGCGCGAGCTCGAGCGCGTACACCCCATCGGCCGGGTTGCCGATCGCGAGGCTCTTGGCGATCGTGTCTGGACGCTGCGGCTTGCAGACCTCCCAGCCCTCACCGAAGGCGGTCGCGACCGGACTACAGCCCGCGGGCTGGGCGCCGTTGAAGGTCGGCAGCCTCCCCGTGACCAAGCCGAGGTCGAGCCATTCGCCGAATCCCCTGCCCACCTTGGTGAACAGCGAACCCGACGCGATCGGGCAGACGACACGATCGGGAAGCGACCAGCCGAGCTGCTCGACGGTCTCGAAGCCGAGCGTCTTCGATCCCTGCGAGTAGTAGGGGCGCAGGTTGACGTTCACGAACGCCCACGGCCGCGACTCCGACAGCTGAGTACAGAGGCGGTTCACGTCGTCGTACGTGCCGTGCACGCCCACGAGGCGAGTGCCGTAGATGCCGGTTGCCAAGAGCTTCTGCTCCTCGAGATCGGCGGGGACGAAGACGTACGAGTCGAGCCCGGAGGCCGCGGCGTGAGCGGCGACCGCGTTGGCCAGGTTCCCCGTCGAGGCGCAGGCGACGGTCTCGAACCCGAGCTCCCGCGCCTTCGCCAGCGCGACGGCGACCACGCGATCCTTGAACGAGTGGGTGGGATTGGCGGCATCGTTCTTCACCCAGAGCTCCCCGAGCCCCAGGCGCTCGGCCAGGCGATCCGCCCGAATCAGCGGCGTCAGCCCGGGCTCGAGGGGATCGCGCGGTCGCTCCGCGAACGGGAGGAAATCCGCGTAACGCCAGATCCCGCGCGAGCCTGCCTGGATCTTGCGCCTCGCCTCGGCCGGATCGAGACCCGAGAGGTCGTACGAGACCTCGAGCGGCCCGAAACAGCTCTCGCACACGTAGCGGGCGTCAAGCGGATAGCTCGCCCCGCACTCCTTGCAGGCCAGCTCGTGGGCTGCCATGTCCTAGCCTCCTTTTCCTATCCCGTCGTTACCTGATCGGCTACGAAAAAGACCTCCGCCGGGCTAGCGAGCAGAGGTCCTGTCGGGCCTTCCACTCACATCTCCCAGGTTCTTCCACCTGCTGGAATTGGCACCTTCCCCTTGCGGGGGGGTTGCCGGGGCTTCATCGGGCCAGTCCCTCCACCCCTCTTGATGTGGCGGATATGTGGCGGCGACTATATCAATCGGCATGCACGCTTCCGATCGCGTGCCGCCGGCGGCGTAACGTACAGTTAGTTGGGAAAGGTGATGAAAGCGCGACCTAGCGAGATGAGCACCGATGCCGAACCTCCCGAAGCCGAGGCTGCGCCGAGCACGTGCTCAGCTGATCGCTCCGTCGCCTGAGCCGGCCGAGCGCAAGCCAAACGTCGAGACGATCGCCGCCGAGGGGCTGCGCTGGGTCAACATCGAGCGTCCGTCGCCCTTCGAGTGCGCATGGCTCGAGGAGCACTTCGGCTTCCACGCCCTCGATCTGGAGGACGTGTTGTCGCGCAATCCGCGGCCGAAGATCGACGAGTATCCCGACTACCTGTTCATCGTCCTGCACTTCCCGGTCTTCGACCGGGCGGTCGGACGGCTGAACGCCGGCGAGCTCGACATCTTCGTCGGCCCGGACTACCTCGTCACGATCCCGAACCAGCCGCTGCAGCCGGTGGAGTACCTGTTCGAGCGCTGCCGCCAGAAGGAGGAGCTCCGCGAGCAGCATTTCGCAAAGGGGCCCGGCTTCCTGCTCTACCGGGTGGTGGACGACAGCTTCGACTACTGCTTCCCGATGCTGCGGAAGATCGGCAACAAGCTCGACGCGCTCGAGGACGAGATCTTCGAGGGGCGTTCGGAGGAGGTCGTCCGCGACATCTCCAACGTCAAGCAGGAGATCATCAACTTCCGCAAGGTGATCCGCCCGCAGCGTACGGTCCTTCGCGACCTGGAGAACGTCAAACAGCGCTTCCTCACGGCCCGCGAGGGCGACCTCGAGGTCTACTTCGACGACATCGTCGACGCCCACGAGCGGATCTGGGACATGCTCGAGAACTACAAGGAGGTCATCGAGGCGCTCGAGGACACCAACGAGTCGGTGATCGCCCACCAGTTCAACAACGTCCTGCGCATCCTGACGGTGCTCAGCATCGTGTTCCTGCCCGCTACCTTGATCGCCAGCATCTGGGGCATGAACGTTGGGCTCCCGGGCGGCGGCGATCCAGCCTCGTCCTCGACCCACGTGTTCTGGATCATCGTCGCGGTGATGGTCGTGGGGCTCCTCGGCATGGTCGCCTTCTTCCGGCGCCGCGGCTGGTTGTAGCAGTCGAGTGCAAAGGGGGATCATCGTGCTGGCCTTCCTCGCGCTGGCGCCGGCGGGTGCGTCCCCGGCCGCGGCCGCACGGACCAGTGGGATCAAGGGCGTGGTCCTGAACACCACCTGTCCGGGGCCGTGCAGATACCCGCCCCCGAAGCCGCAGCCCTACACCGGGTCCGGCCTGACGGTCACCGTGCGCAGGCGCCCGGAACGGCGCCTGGTGGCGGTCCGCCAGCCGACCGATGGCCGCTTCCGCATCGGAGTGCGGAAGGGCCGCTACCGCGTCAAGGCGAGCGTGGGTGGCTCCGAGCCGGCCTGCTGGCAGGGCGAAGCCAAGCGGGTGAGAGTCTCCGCGGGGCAATTCACCCGGGTTCGCCTTCATGTCTACAACGCCTGCATCGTCTAGCGGCCCTCTGGCAGACTGCGGCGGTGTGGCCAACTACCGGATCTGGGCCCCCTGGCGCCTGCCCTACGTGAAGGACGCCTCCAAGGACGCGGAAGAGGGGTGCGTCTTCTGCACCAAGCCGGCCGAGGACGACGACGAGAAGAACCTGATCGTCCACAGAGGCGAGCGGTGCTTCGTGATCCTGAACCTGTTCCCGTACACCAACGGTCATCTGATGGTCGCCCCCTACGCGCACCTCGCGACCCTGCCCGAGCTCAACGGGGAGACGGTCGCCGAGATGATGGCCCTGGCTCAACGGGCCATGGTGGTCCTCGACGAGAAGTACGGGCCCGAGGGCTACAACGCGGGGCTGAACCAGGGACGGGTTGCCGGTGCCGGCTATGAGGCCCACATTCACCTGCACGTGGTCCCGCGGTGGGCGGGCGACACCAACTACATGCCGGTGCTCGCCGACACCCGGGTGCTGCCCCAGTCGCTCGAGGACAGCTACGCGACGTTGAGGGGCGAGTTTTGAGCGGCGCCGACGCGGCAGGCGCCACCGTTCCGCCGCAGATCTTCAAGGCCTACGACGTCCGCGGCCTTTACGGGAGGGAGATGGACGGCGAGACGGCCTATCTCGTGGGCCGCGCCTTCGCCCGGGTGCTGGCGGGACTCCGGGGCAAGGAGACGAGCGGGCTTCGCATCGGGCTCGGACGGGACATGAGGACCGAGGCTCCGGAGATGAGCCGTCGGGCGCGGGAGGGGCTGGTGGACGAGGGCTGCTTCGTCCTCGACGCCGGCATGGTCGGGACCGAGATGCTCTACCACCTGGTCGGATCCAGGGATCTCGACGGAGGGGCAATGATCACCCCGTCCCACAACCCGAAGGGCTACACGGGAATCAAGCTCGTTCGCGAGGGCGCGCTTGCGCTATCCGGCGACGCCGGTATCGGCGACGTGCGCGCCACGATCGAAGCCGGCCTGCCGGACCCCCCTGGCGGCGGCGAGGTCGAGGCGACCGACATCTACGACGATTACCGCCGGCGGGTCCTCGGATTCATCGACCCAGCCCTCGTCGATCCGCTGCGGGTGGTCGTCGACGGCAGCAGCGGGATGGCCGGGCCGATGGTGGGCCCGTTGCTGGAGCGGTTGCCGCTTGACCTCTCGACCACGTATTGGGTGCCCGACGGAGACTTTCCGGACCACGGGCCGAACCCGATGCTGGACGAGAACCGCCGCTTCATCAGCGCCAAGGTGCTCCAGGAGAGCGCCGACCTGGGCATTGCCTGGGACGGTGACGCGGACCGGTGCTTCTTCGTCGACGGTCAAGGTGAGTTCGTCGACGGCGACTTCCTCACCGCGCTCCTGGCCCAACAGCTCCTGCGAAAGGAGCGCGGCGCCGCGATCGTCTACGACGTCCGCGCCAGCCGGGCGGTCCCCGACACGGTCCGCGAGCTCGGCGGCACCTCGTACGTGAACCGGGTGGGGCACGCGTTCTTCAAGCGGGCGCTGCGAGACCGCGCGGCCGCCTTCGGCGGCGAGGTGTCAGGCCACTACTACTTCCGCGACTTCTGGTGCGCGGATTCGGGCACGATCCCGGCGCTCCTCGTGCTCGAGCTCCTCTCGGTCGAGGGCCGGCCGCTCTCGGAGCTCGTCGGAGCATTTCGCGAGCGCTACTTCATCTCCGGGGAGATCAACTCGGAGGTCGCCGACCAGACCGGGAAGATGCACGAGCTCGCCGATCGCTACGCCGACGGCGAGATCTCATGGCTCGACGGCGTCTCCGTCGACTACCCCGACTGGCACTTCAACGTGCGGCCCTCGAACACGGAGCCGCTGCTTCGCCTGAACCTCGAATCCCTCATCTCACGAGAGGACATGGAGAGAAGGAGGGACGAGGTGCTCGACGTCATCCGCACGTGAGGCCCGATGAGGCCCTGGAGCGGGCGCGCGAGGCGGGTATCCACCGGCTCCAGATCCCCACGCCATTCGCCGTCGGGCGCGTGAACTGCTACCTGATCGAGGACGAGCCGCTCACGCTCGTCGACACGGGTCCCAATTCGGGCAAGTCGCTGGACGAGCTGGAGCAGCAGCTGTCGGCCGTGGGGCGGGCGATCGAGGACCTCGAGCTGGTCGTCCTCACCCACCAGCACATCGATCACCTGGGGCTCGTCGAGATCATCGCCGCCCGCTCTGGCGCGGATGTGGCGGCGATCGACGCCGTGGTCCCGTTCGTCGAGAACTTCGGCGACGACATCGAGGCGGAGGATCGGTTCGCCGCCGAGCTGATGCTGAGCCACGGCATTCCCGAGGACCTGGTGATCGCGCTCCGCTCCGTCTCTCGCAGCTTCCGCGCCTGGGGCGCACGCGCGAAGGTGACCCGCCCGCTGCACGACGGCGAGGAGGTGCGGCTCTCGGGTCGCCTGCTCGAGGTCCAGCACCGCCCCGGGCACAGCCCCTCTGACACTTTGCTTTGGGACGCAGAGCGGCGGATCCTGATCGCCGCCGACCACCTCATCGCCCATATCTCGTCCAATCCGCTGATCTCCCGACCGCTGGATGGCACGAGCGAGCGCCCGAAGGCGCTGATGACCTACATCGAGTCGTTGCGGCGCACTCGCGAGCTCCCCGCAGACGTGGTCCTGCCGGGACATGGCGAGCCGATCACCGATCACCGTCGGCTGATCGACGAACGCCTCGAATTGCACCGCCAGCGCGCCGAGAGGATCTTCGGCCTGATTGGCGAGCGGCCCCGCACGGCGTACGAGATCGCGCAGGAGCTGTGGGGCAACGTCGCGGTCACCCAGGCGTTCCTAACCCTCTCGGAGGTCGTCGGGCACGTTGACATCCTGGAGGCCGAGGGGCGGGTTCGCGAGGTCACGGACAGCGGCCTGATTCGATTCGAGGCCGTCGGGTAACGTGCGCGCGTGACCGCCGACGGAGGCGTGGAAGCAGCAGCCGGATCGGCGACGATCGAGGCTCCGCCCCACCCAGCGGCCGAGACGAACGGCGCCCCCGGCCGCGAGCGCACGGCGAAGAAGCGGATGCTGATCATCGTCAACCCGTACGCGACGACCGTCTCCGACCGGCTCAAGAACCTCGTCGTGTACGCGCTCCAGGGCCGCTACGACGTGGAGGCGGTGTCCACCGAGTCGCAGCATCACGCGACGGAGATCGGGCGGGAGGCCTGCGAGGGGGGCTATGACATCGTCGTTGCCTTCGGCGGCGACGGAACGCTGAATGAGGTCGCCAACGGCCTCGCCGGCACCGATGTCCCGGTCTCGGTGCTCCCCGGCGGGTCCACCAACGTGGTCTGCCGCACCCTCGGGATCCCGAACGACGTCGTCGACGCCACGGAGCACCTGCTCGGTCTCGCCGACGACTTCCGGCCCCGGCGGGTCGATCTCGGGACCGTCGGGACCGCCAACGGGCGTCGCTTCGTCTTCGCCTGCGGCGCCGGCCTCGACGCCACCGCCGCGAAGCAGGTCGACTCGCACCCTCGCATGAAGGCTCGGGGAGGCCGCTGGTACTACACCTGGGCCGCGGTGTCCGGGTTCTACCGGTCCTACGTTCGCGATCCGGTGAGGATCGGGCTCGAGGCCAACGGCGCCTCCACCGAGGGCGTGACCGCGATCGCTCAAAACTCCGATCCCTTCACGTATTTCGGCCGCCAGCCGCTGCGCGTGTGCGAGAACGCCGCGCTCGACAACGGCACGCTCTCGGTCGCGGTGCTGCGCCGGGCCGCGCAGCGGGACGTGCCGACGATCGCCGCCCGCGTCCTCGTGGACGCTCTGCGCACCCCGGGTCACCGCCAGATCGACCACTTCGACGGGCTGACGGAGTGCCGTCTGGAATCGCGCTCGCGGGATGCCGAGGGGCGCCTCCGCCCGTTCCCGGTGCAGGTCGACGGTGACTACATCGGGGACCACGGCGAGCTCGACATCGGCATCGAGCCGGCGAGCCTGACGGTCGTTGCCTAGAGGCTCCGCTACCCCCGCCTTCGATCCTGACTGCCGGTTCTGTCAGGTCGCCGCCGGGGAGGAGCACGGCCACGTCGTGTTCGAGGACGAGACCTCGCTCGCCTTCCTCGACAATCGGCCGCTGTTTCCCGGGCACTCGCTGCTCATCCCCCGCCGCCACGTCGAGACCATCTGGGACCTGCCGGACGAGTTGATCGAGCCCCTCTTCGCCAACGCGAGGTTGCTCTCGGCGGCGATCCGGGAGGCCACCGCGGCGCAGGGCGCGTTCGTCGCGCTCAACAACGTCGTCAGCCAGAGCGTCCCCCACCTGCACGTTCACCTGGTTCCGCGGAACCGAAGGGACGGCCTGCGAGGCTTCTTCTGGCCCCGGCGGAAGTACGACAGCGATGATCACATGCGGGAGACGGCGGAGGCCGTTCGCGCCGCCGTCCGGACGCTCGCGGGTTGAGCGCGCCCCGCGTTACTCGGGGAGGGCCCGCGCCGCGTTGCCGGCCCGATAGCCGAGGTTGTGGGCGATCAGCCCGAGGCCGTCGAGCGCTCGGAACAGGGAGGGCTCGAGGCGCCCCTGCATCCCAAGCCTCGCTGCATCCCATCCGGCGCCGGCCAATCCGCCAAGCAGCGGCCATCGCGGCGAGGACCCCGGGTAGCGCTCGTTCAGCCAGCGTGAGCCCGCGCCGTAGCGCACGATCATCGCGAGGAACCCCGGCAGGTCCTCGCGGTGCGGGTGCGTCACGACGGCGGCCGCACGGTGAGCGACCCGCCAGCCGGAGGAGCGAAGCCTCCGTCCGAGATCCAGGTCGCCGCCCGACCGGATGCCCTCCTCGAACCCGCCGACCGCCTCGAAGGCCGAGCGACGAAGCAGCAGGTTGCCCGCGGGAGTGGCCTCGGCACCCAAGAGCCCGTCCTCGGCGCTCAGGAAGCTCCGCGAGCGCGCGTACCGGGCGAGGAACGCCTGCTGGGAGGGATCGCCGAGGATCGAACCGGAGACGGCTCCGCAGTCATCGGCGATCGGTTCGCAGAAGTGCGCGTCGAGGAGATCGGGCCGTGGCGCGCAGTCCGCGTCGACGAAGAGGAGCCAATCGTTCCGTGCCGCTCGAGCGCCCGAGTTCCTGGCGTGGTAGGAGGAGCGCTCGGCCCTCGCGGGCACCACGCGCACAGCGCCTGCGCCCTTGACCACCCCCTCGTCGCTGTTGTCGGCGACGACGAGCTCGTCGGCGCGCCGAAGCTCCAGCCGACCGAGGCTCGTGAGCGTGCGCAGAGCATCGAGGCGACTCCCGCGAAACGGCACCACCACGCTTACCGCGGGCCGGGCTCGCACCCGCAGCCCTACGCCGTCGGCGTCACCCGATAGGCGTCGAACACCGAGTCGACGTTGCGAAGCCTGCCGATGCACTGGCGGAGCTGATCCGAGTCACCGACCTCGACCACGAAGCGGTTCTTGACCATCGGGTGCTTGGTCGAGCAGAAGGCCTCGATGATGTTGACGCCGGTCTCGGCGAAGGTGCGCGACAGATCCTCGAGCAGACGGGTGCGATCCCAGGCGTCGACCTGCAGCTCGACGCGGTAGGAGGTCGCGTTGTCCCCCTCCCACTCGACGTCCGTGAAGCGCTCCGGGGATCGGCGAAGCGCCGTCATGTTCCTGCAGTCCCCGCGGTGGATCGTGATCCCGCGGCCGAGCGAGACGTAGCCGATGATGGGATCGCCCGGAACGGGACGGCAGCACTTGGCGAGCCGGACCATCACGTCGTCGACGCCCTTCACCTTGATCCCGTACTCGGATGCCTCCTGCGTGCGCCGCTGACGCTCGTCGCGGCCCTCGAGGACTCCGGCGAGGCGCGCCTCGGTCTCGTCGCCGGCCGCGGCCTCCCCCTGCTTGAGCCGCTGGAAGACCTTGTTCGCGACCGTCTTCGGCGAGATCTTGGCCTGGCCGACCGCGATGTAGAAGTCGTCGGCCTTGCGGAAGCCCATCTCGCGCGTCACGTCCGCTAGCAGCGGCGAGGCCGCGATCCGCTGCGGGGGCAATCCCCGCTTGCGCAGCGCCTCCTGCAGCGCCTCGCGGCCTCGTCGCTCGGCGTCGTCGCGGCGCTCTCGCTTCAGGAACGTGCGGATCTTGTTGCGGGCACGGCTCGTGCGGACGAGCGCCAGCCAGTCGCGCGACGGTCCACGCTCCTGCTTCGCGGTGAGGATCTCGACGATGTCGCCCGACTTGAGCTGGTAGTGGAGCGGGACGATCTTGCCGTTCACCTTCGCCCCCACGCAGCGGTGGCCGACATCCGTGTGCACCGCGTAGGCAAAGTCGAGCGGGGTCGAGCCGGCGGACAGGTTCTTCACCTCTCCCTTCGGCGTGAACACGAACACCTCGTCCTCGAACAGGTCCACCTTGAGTGACTCCAGGAACTCGGTTGGGTCCTGGTCGCCCTCCACCTCGAGGAGCTGACGCAGCCACGTCATCTTGTCGCGCTCCGGATCGGCCTTCGACCGCGTGCCCTCCTTGTAGATGACGTGGGCGGCGATCCCGTACTCGGCCGTCTCGTGCATCTCGGGGGTGCGGATCTGGATCTCGAGCGGGCGCCCCTCGGGCCCGATCACGGTCGTGTGAAGCGCCTGGTAGAGGTTCAGCTTCGGGGTCGCGATGAAGTCCTTGAAGCGCCCGGGAAGCGGCTTCCAGATCGAATGGATGATCCCGATCGCGCCGTAGCAGTCCTTCACCGAGTCGACGAGCACGCGCATGGCGGTGAGGTCGTAGATCTCGTTGAACTCGCGCCCCTTCTTGGTCATCTTCGAGTAGATCGAGTAGAAGTGCTTCGCGCGGCCCGAGATCTCCGCCTCGATCCCCACCTTCCGCAGCTCGCGCTTCAGGAACTTGCCCGCGTCGGAGACGTAGCGCTCGCGCTCCGCCCGCTGCTGGGAGACGAGCTTCTTGATCTCGTCGTACTTGCGGGGATGTAGCCGCTGAAACGCCAGGTCCTCGAGCTCCCACTTGATCGCGTGGATGCCGAGCCGGTGGGCGAGCGGCGCGTAGATCTCGAGCGTCTCCCGGGCCTTCTCCAGCTGCTTTTGCTTCGCCAGCGCCGAGAGTGTGCGCATGTTGTGGAGGCGATCGGCGAGCTTGATCAGGATGACCCGGAGGTCCGTGGCCATCGCCACCATCATCTTGCGGTAGTTCTCGGCCTGGCTCTCGTCCCGGCTCTGGAAGGTGATCCCCGTGAGCTTGGTGACCCCGTCGACCAGCTGGGCGATCACCTCGCCGAAGGTGTCCTGGACCTCCTCGAGGCTGGCGCTCGTGTCCTCGACGGTGTCGTGGAGGAGTGCCGCGCACAACGTCTCGGTGTCGAGGCGCAGGCCGGCGCAGATCTTCGCCACCTCCACCGGGTGGGTGATGAAGTCCTCGCCCGATTTCCGGCGCTGGTCGGCGTGGCGCTCGCAGGCGAAGGTGAACGCGCCCTCGACGGCCTCGGTGTCGATCTGGCGCGCGCCGTCGACGCTGTGCTCCGTGATGACCGCGAGGAGGTCACCGAGCAGGGCGCGGTCGTCCTCCGTGAGACCCTGGGTTGCGGCGGAGACGGGCGTAACCGGGGGGGCACTCGCGTGCTCGACCCCAACGCGGGTGTGGCCCTGGCGGTCGGGCGGCGCCTTGGCGCCGTTGGCGCCGCGCCGCGCTTGGCGCTGCTTGACCTTTCCCTTCGCACCCGAGCCGTCGCGGGTCGAGCGGGAGCCCGAGGCCCGCTTGGGCTTCGCGCGCTTGGCGGTCTTCGGCCCGTTTAGCTCGGTTGTCTTCGCCCGCTTAGGAATCGCTTGCCCTCCTCGGACCGGACGCGATAGGCGACGAAACAGCTCAGTCGCTCGAGATCCTTTTCCTCCGAGGATACGACGCGAATCGAGCGTGCGGCGCGGGACGGCTCCCACCTGATCGCCCCGAGCTCCTCGAGCACCCGCAGCCGGCGCCCCGCAACCTCGGGCGAATGCGGAAGGCGCCCCGGCCCTTCGAGCAGGGCGCGGACGTCCGCGGGCGCATCGCCCGCCGCTCGCAGGGTCCGGTACAGCGAGACGAGGGCGCCGCGATGTGGCCACTCCTCATCGTGGACGCGAAGAGCCAGCGCGGCCTCCGCCTCGCCCCACGCAAGGTGGAGGAAGCCGGTGCCTGCGAGCGCGATCCGCTCGAGGTGGGCGAACGGCGGCGGATCGATGACGACGACGTGCTCGAACGCGGCGCACATCGCCGGCGTTCGCGCGAGCGCCTGCCAGTCGGCCAAGGCGACCCCGGATCCCGCCGTGACGATGCTCGCGGCGGCGGACTCGATCGCCGCTTCGGCGAGCCGGCCCGATGCGATCGCCACGCCGCCGCCCCCGAACCGGGCAGGCGCGGCGGCGCGCTCGACAAGCTCCCGGCGGCGCAGCGCATCCGCGCACAGCACCAGCACCGGTGCCCCGCTCGAGGCCAGCGCGGCCACGGTCGCCACGCCCGAGCCCCCGCGACGGTCCTCGACCTCGCGCGAGCACTCCGACACGGCGGCGTGGACGAGCATCGGCGGCGGCCAGCGACCGAGGGGTGCCTCTCGCTCGGTGTCCACCCGGCGCCACCACTCCTCCTCATCGGGATAGCGCGGCTCGAGGAGCCGGATCGCGGACTCGCCCGGATAGAGCTCCCCGAGCACCACGCGCGGCGTCACGGCGCCGTTCCACTCGTTCAGCTCGAGCTCGAGCGAGACATCGAGATGCTCGACGAGCTCGGCTTGGCCGAGCTCGCCGTTCACCCCGAAGGCGACGCCGAGCGCGCTGCGCGGCCCGCTCTCGAGCCGGAACCGCGCGTGCTTCTCCGCGTCCCCCATCGGACGCACGTCGCACACCCGGGCCGCGGGGACCAGCAGCCGGACGCCGGGGTTTCCGATCCCGAAGGGAGCCAGCAGCGCGAGCTGCTCGGCGACCTCGTGGCCGAGGCTCTCCCCGCCCACCACCGCGTCGATGGCCTCCGTTCGCACCCGGGCGCCATCGCCGAGGGCATCCCTGGCGTGGGCCACGAAGGCCCGGCGGAAGGCATCGAGTCGGCCCGCCTCTACCTCGAGGCCGGCCGCCGCGCGATGGCCGCCGTAGCGCGAGAGGTGCTCAGCGCAGGCGTCGAGAGCCGCGAGCAGGTCGAAGCCTGGGATGCTGCGCCCCGAGCCTCGCCCGTGCCCGTTGCCGTCGACCCCGATCAGGCACACGGGCACGTAATGGCGCTCGGCGAGGCGCGACGCCACGATCCCGACCACGCCGGGGTGCCATCCGCGCCCCGCGAGGACGAGGCCCGGGGCGGAGGCGAGCTCCGGGGGAAGGGCCCTGCGCGCCGCCTCGGCGGCGTCCAGCACCTGGCGTTCCGCGTCGCGGCGCTCGCGATTGGCGCCGTCGAGCTCGGCCGCGATCGCGGCGGCCCGATCGGCATCCTCGGTCAGCATCAGCTCGACCCCGGCATCCGCCCGGTAGAGCCGGCCGGCGGCGTTGATCCGCGGGCCGAGGCGGAAGGCGAGATCGCCCTCGTCGAGCCGCTCGGGCGCAACCCCGGCCGCCGCGCAGAGCGCCCGCAGCCCTACGCGGGGCGCCCGGCGCCCCAGCGCCAGACCCGCGCGGGCGAGAGCTCGGTTCTCGCCCACCAGGGGCACGAGGTCCGCCACCGTCGCGAGCGCCACCAGATCCAGATCGCGCTCGGCGCGCTCGGCGCCGAGCAGGGCGGCGGAGAGCTTGTACGTCACCGCGGTGCCACAGAGCCCCCCGAACGGATAGCCGCCCAGCCCGGGATGGAGGGTCGGGCACCCGGGGAGCCGCTCGCCCGGCTCGTGGTGGTCGGTCACGATCACCGTCATCCCGGCGCGCTTCGCGGCGTCCACCTCGTCGGGACAGGTGATGCCGCAGTCCGCCGTGAGCAGCATCCTGGTGCCCCTGGTGAGGAGACGCGCAACGCCAGAGGCGGTGAGTCCGTAGCCGTCGGAGAGGCGGTCGGGGATGTACCAGTCGCACTCGGCCCCGAGCTCCCGCAGCACCCGAACGAGGATCGCCGTCGAGCACACCCCATCGCAGTCGTAGTCGCCGTGGACCGTGATCCGCCGGCCGAGCGCCACCGCCTCCGTGATCAGCTCGACGATCTCCGCCATCGAAGCGAAATCGAACGGATCGTGGATCTCGCTTGCCTCCAGGAAGGCGCGTGCGTCGGCAACGGTCCTGTAGCCCCTCCGCACAAGCGTCACCGCCACCGGCTCGGCGAGCCCCAGTCCGCGCATGAGCGCCAGCGCCTCGGCGTAGGAGAACGGCTCGAGCTTGAACGCTCTATCCGGGGTCGCCGAATCGGGCGCCTGGGGAGCCACGCCGCCAGGCTAAGAACGGACTAGGACGGAACTCTCCCCCTCCTTCGCTCAAGTGCGGCGGTGGACAGGCTGGGTGGGGCAGCGCAACGGACGACGAATCCCCGCTGGGTTCCCTTTGGCCCGCATAGCGAGTCAAAAGGAACCCACCGGGTGCGACTCCCGGCATTGAGTGCTTTCCGGCAGGTGCCTGAGGTCTTCCCTACGTGCCAGGCGCGGCCTCGACCGCCGCGGCCGCCTGGCTTCGCCCGCTAGTCCAGCCCCGACAGGCGTTCCTGGCGGACGCCCCACGCGTACACGGCGGCGAGGCCGATCAGCGTTCCGGGAATCGCGATCAGGACGGTGCCGATGTCGGTGTCGCCGATCCCGCGTCCGGAGACGATCTGGTCGATCCCGCCGACGATCATCGCTCCGGCGACGGATCCCAATAGCGCGCCGACGATGCCGCCCCAGAAGCGATCCGGGAGGAACACCGTGAAGTGCCATAGCGCGAGGCCGACGGTAAACCAGACGACGGCGGCCATCAGCGATTCCTCCCGTGCTTGCGGCGCCGCCGCTGCTGCCGGCGCCGCCGCTGCTGCCGCTCGGAGCGCGGCGGCCGTCCGTGCTGCTG
>JBKPIV010000031.1:0-12427 GCA_046730395.1 Actinomycetota bacterium
GTCGAGACCGATCCGCGGCAGGTCCAGGAGGTCGTCTTCAGCCCGAGCAAGCGGCAGATCACCGCGACGCTGATCGGCGAGGACAAGAAGTGGAAGGTCAACTACCCGAGCGACCAGTCACAGGTCCTCTTCCAGCAGCAACTGCAGAAGAAGGGCGTGACCTTCGACTCGAAGGGCACCGGCTCGTCGCCCTGGTGGTCGATTCTCACCTCGCTGCTGCCGTTCGTCCTGCTGTTCGGGTTCTGGATCTTCCTGATGAACCAGGTCCAGGGCGGCGGCTCGAAGGTGATGAGCTTCGGCAAGAGCCGCGCTAAGCGGATGGCACCCGACTCGCCGAAGATCGGCTTCAAGGACGTCGCCGGCGTCGACGAGGCCGTCGAGGAACTGCACGAGATCAAGGAGTTCCTCGAGAACCCGAAGAAGTTCCAGGCGCTCGGCGCGCGCATTCCGAAGGGCGTGCTCCTCTACGGCCCGCCCGGCACCGGGAAGACGCTGCTCGCCCGCGCGGTCGCCGGCGAGGCCGGCGTGCCGTTCTTCTCCATCTCCGGCTCCGACTTCGTCGAGATGTTCGTCGGCGTCGGCGCTTCGCGCGTCCGCGACCTCTTCGAGCAGGCCAAGCAGGCCGCGCCGTGCATCGTCTTCATGGACGAGATCGACGCCGTCGGCCGGCACCGCGGCGCGGGTCTCGGCGGCGGCCACGACGAGCGCGAGCAGACCCTGAACCAGCTCCTCGTCGAGATGGACGGGTTCGAGCTGAAGGACAACATCATCCTGATCGCGGCCACGAACCGGCCGGACATCCTCGATCCGGCGCTGCTTCGCCCCGGCCGCTTCGATCGGCAGATCGTCGTCGACCGGCCGGATCGCAATGGGAGGCGCAAGATCCTCGAGGTGCACGCGAAGGGCAAGCCGCTCGCCTCCGAGGTCGACCTCGACACGCTCGCCGCCGGCACGCCGGGGTTCACCGGCGCCGACCTCGCGAACCTCGTCAACGAGGCTGCGCTGCTCGCAGCGCGCCGCGGCAAGAAGGTCGTCGACCAGGAGGAGCTCGAGGAGGGGATCATGCGCGTGATCGCCGGCCCCGAGAAGCGCACCCGCCTCTTCTCAGAGGAGGAGCGGAAGATCACCGCGTATCACGAGATGGGCCACGCCCTCGTCGGCCACTACCTCGAGCACACCGACGAGGTGCACAAGATCTCGATCATCAGCCGGGGCCAGGCGCTCGGGTACACGATCTCGCTGCCGCGGGAGGACCGCTATCTGACGACGAAGGCCGCGCTGATGGACCAGCTTGCCGCCATGCTCGGCGGGCGCGCCGCCGAGGAGCTCGTCTTCCAAGAGGTCACGACCGGCGCGGCCAACGACATCGAGAAGGTGACCTCGACGGCGAAGCAGATGATCATGCGCTTCGGGATGAGCGAGAAGCTCGGCCCGCGCGTCCTCGGCCGGAACCACGACATGCCGTTCCTCGGCCGCGAGATGGGCGCCGAGCCCGACTACTCCGAGGAGATCGCCCGCGAGATCGACGACGAGATCCGCCGGGTGATCGAGGAGGCGCATGACCGCGCACACCAGGTGCTGCGCGAGCACATGGACGAGCTGCACAAGCTCTCGGCGATCCTGATCGAGCGCGAGACGATCGACAAGGATCAGTTCGAGCGGCTGCTCGCCGGCGAGCCCCAGGACGAGGTCTTCCGCGAGGAGGAGCCGCCGGCGGTCGAGCCGCCGCCGCAGGAGCGCCAGAAGCGCCCGCAGCCGCGGCCGAAGCCCTTCCCGATCCCGGGCGCGCTCTCGCAGCCTCCGCCGCCGGAAGGGGCGAAGCCCTAGACATCGTCCTTCTCCTTTGACACGCTCCCGCCGTCATTCGGCAAGCGGCAAGGGGGGAACGGTGAATTCAATGGCAGGAAGGGGGATCGCGCAGATCGGCGCGATTCTGGTGATCGTCGCGCTCTTCATCGACTACACCCCGGGCCAGAGCTACTGGGATCTGGACGGGACGTTGGCGGCGCTCGGGCTCGCGCTCGGGATCATCGCCGCCTTGCTCGCCGCCGCCGCTCTCGGCGGCATGAGGGGGGAGGGGTGGCTGTTCGGGATCGGGGCGTTCCTGACCGGCTACTGGGGCTTCTTCCCGGCCTTGACCGCCTTCGACGACTGGGATCAGACCCGTGCCGGGCTGTGGCTCGCGTTCGCGGGTGGGCTCCTGATTGCGCTCGGGGCGGGGGCTGCGATCTGGGCTGCCGGTGGCCCGCGCTCGACGCCGGCAGGCACGACGCCGGCGGCGCTCGCGGCAGGGCTCGGGATCGCGCTCGTCTTCCCGGGGATCTTCCTCGACGCGAGCGAGGGGGTGAGCTACTGGAACGCTTCCGGGCACTCGCTCGGGATCGCGATGCTGATCGTCGCGATCCTGGCCGGTCTCACGTGGGCCGCGACCGTGACCGGCACGGCGACGCGAGGGCTCGACGTCGCGCTGACGCTCGTGCTCCTCGGCCTCGTCGCCTTCAACGTCGTCGGTGCGGCGTTCGGCGACTTCGGCACTCTCGACTCGGGTGCCTGGCTCGCGTTCGCGGGCGGCGTGCTCGCCGCCGGCGGGACGTGGGCTGCCCGCGGCATGGAGATGCCGCGGACGGCGGCGGCCCCGGCCTAGGAGGACGTCCCTCGTTTGAGATGGGGGGCGGCAATTCGCCCCCCATCGCTCTCTACGCCTGGCCCTGCCAGTATCGGTTCAGAGCCCCCTGGACCTTGGAGATCCAGATGAACGGCCCAACGATGATGAAGATCCCGGGAAAAGCCCAGAGTCCGGTAGCCGCGGACACCGGCTTCGCGTGTCCTGCCTTCTCGTACATCTTCCCGACCTCGTTGGCAGTGATGAACGGCATCACGATTCCGGCCAGGATTGCGATCAGAAGAGCGATTCCTCCCCCGAGACCCTCGCCCGTCTCGCGCTTCATCTCGTCGTGGGTGATGTAGTACCAGTAGAGACCGTAGATCCCAAACGTCACGAAGTAGAGCAGGATCACGATCCCGACTGCCCTGGGCGTACCAGCGCGCGGCTTTGGCGTCGCCGCAGCTGCCTCACTCATTGGCAGGCTCCTTCCGTTTCAGATCGACACGGCATCAGAGCATGCTTCTCGAAAATGGTCAATCGCCGGCTCTCCCCCGGCGGCTGCCGAACCACGCTGCTGCGGCGTCCTCGTCCCCGTGCCCGAGCTCGATCGCACGCTCGAACCGCTCGAGCGTCACCGGTCCGAGCCCGAGCTCGATTCCGGCCTCGCGCGCCATCTCGAGCGCCAGTCGGACGTCCTTGGTTCCGACGTTGAGGGTGAACGCGGGTGAGAAGTCGCCGGTCAGGATCTTCTCGCCCTTCATCTGCGCATAGCCCGAGTCCATCGGGCGTCCCTTGATCGCGTCCAGGAAGAGTGCCGGGTCGAGCCCGTTCGCGTCCGCGAGCGCCAACGTCTCGGACAGGTTCTCGACGAGGTTCATGATCCAGAGGTTCGTCGTCAGCTTCAGCCTGGTGCCCGCGCCCGGCTCGTCGGCCAACCACATCACACGGCTCGCGATCACGTCGAAGATCTCGTCCGGACGCTCGCGGCCAGCGGCCAGAACGAGCAGCTCGCCTGACTCCGCTTGCGGCTTCGAGCCGAGCACCGGCGCGTCGACGAAGCGCGAATGCCGCGCCGCGAAGCGCGCGGTGTCGGCGACGCCGACGGTCGACATCTGGATCCAGAGCGTGCCCGGATCGAGCTCGGGGAGGACGGCGTCGATCGCCGGGCCGTCCGCGAGCATCGTGATCAGTGTCTCCGCGCCCTCGACCGCGCGCTCGGGTGTGGCCGCGACCCTCGCGCCGAGGCCTTCCGCCTTCTCGGGCGTCCGGTTCCAGACGTGAACGTCGTGGCCCGCGGCTGCGAGGTTGCGGGCGATCGGCCCGCCCATGATCCCGGTTCCGAGCACCGCGATTCGCATGGGCAGAACCTACAAACTGTCGGCATGCGCGCGCCGATCGAGCAGCGCTTCCCGCGCCCGTCCGTGATGGGCGTCGTCAACGTCACGCCGGACTCGTTCTCCGACGGCGGCGTCAACTTCCGGGCCGAGGACGCCGTCACCTCGGCACGGCGGATGCTCGCCGAAGGCGCGGCGATCGTCGACGTCGGCGGCGAGTCGACCCGGCCCGGCTCGGAGGGCGTCTCGCTCGACGACGAGCTGCGGCGCGTCGTCCCGGTGCTGGAGCAGCTCGAGGACGTGCCCACCTCGATCGACACCTCCAAGGCCGAGGTCGCCCGCCGCGCGCTCGAGCTCGGTGCCGAGCTTGTCAACGACGTCACCGCGCTGCGCGGCGAACCGGAGCTCGCCGCCGTCGTCGCCGACGCCGGCGCCTACCTCTGCCTGATGCACATGCAGGGCGAGCCGCGGACGATGCAGCTCGACCCGCACTACGACGACGTCGCGGGCGAGGTCGCCGCGTTCCTGGAGGAGCGCCTGCGCTTCGCCGTCGATGCCGGCATCGCGGAGGAGGCCATCTGCCTCGACCCGGGAATCGGCTTCGGCAAGACGGTCGAGCAGAACTTCGAGCTCGTCCGGCGACTCGACGTGCTGCTCGCGCTCGGTCGCCCGGTAATGATCGGGTTCTCGCGGAAGAGCTCGCTCGGCAGGTTGCTCGGCGATCCTGAGGCGACCACCGGCTCGGCGGCGGCGAGCGTCGGCGCAGCGGTCGCCGCCTACGAGCGTGGGGCGACGATCCTCCGCGTCCACGACGTGCGGGAAACGGTCGAGGCGCTTGCAGTGGCGCATGAGGTGATCACGTGACCCCTCGGGTTCCTGGGGCGGCGCTGGCAAAGGAGGGGCTGCCCGCGGCGCGCAGGGCAGTACACTCAGTACGGACAAGCGCCGCGGGCAGCACATCCTGCCGCCAGCGTCGTCAGGCGTCGGCGGAGGCCGGCTTCGCCGGCCGGGAGCCGACGCCGGCCAGGGACGCGAGGGGGGAGATCCTGTGATCGTCGAGCTGTACGGGCTCGAGGTCTTCGGCCACCACGGCGTCCTCGAGAGCGAGCGGCGCGAGGGGCAGACCTTCCTCTTCGACGTCACGCTCGAGGTCCCCCAGCCGTGCGCTGACCGGATCGAGGACGCGATCGACTACCGCGACGTGGCTGCAAAGGTCGAGGAAGTCTCGGACGCGACGCGCTTCGACCTGATCGAGAGCCTGGCTGCGGCCGTCGCCGGCGCGCTCGTCGACTCGTTTCCGGTCGCGAAGGCGAACGTTCGCGTGCGCAAGACGCGCCCTGCCGGCATCCCGGCCGAGTGGTCGGCTGCGACGGCCGCGCGTTCCAAGTCAGGCTGAGTTCGGGCTACCGTGCGCGGGTGACCCGCGCCTACGTCGGACTCGGAGCCAACCTCGGCGACCGGGCGGCGATGCTCCAGGCCGCGCTCGAGCAGCTCGAGCGGGAACCGGGCGTGACCATCGTCGCGATCTCCAGCGTCAGGGAGACCGAGCCGGTCGGCTTCCTCGACCAACCGCGCTTCATGAACGCGGCCGTTGCGGTCGACACGAAGCTCTCGCCACGCGAGCTCCTCGACCGGCTGCTCGGGATCGAGCGCCGGCTCGGACGGACGCGGGAAGGCCCACGCTTCGGACCCCGAACCATCGACCTCGACCTCCTCCTGTACGGCGACGAGCAGGTGGACGAGCCGGGCCTCCAGGTGCCGCATCCACGGCTCCACGAGCGGGTTTTCGCGCTCGAGCCACTTGCGGAGCTGGATTCCGAGCTCGTCGTCCCCGGCCGCGGCGCGCTGTCGGAAATCATCGCCGGGCTACAATCGCCCTGATGTCGCACATCGACGACCTCGACGAGTTCGAGGCTGAGCTGGAGCTCCAGCTGAAGAAGGAGTACACGGCGGTCTTTCCGCTGTTTCGCTATTGCGTGCTCACGCAGGACGCGACCTACCTCTGCAACACGCTCGACCTGCAGCCCAGCCCGCAGCCGAACTACCCGTTCTTCCACCTGAAGATGGAGGACGTCTGGGTCTGGGACAAGAACCGGCCGTCCCGGATCATCCCGCGCGCCGAGGTCTACACCTCGAGCGACGTCACGGTGGAGGAGCTGCGCGGCGAGGGCGAGGAGCCGCGGCTCACCGCCGAGGCGCTCGCCGAGCGGATCGGCGAGGCCCTCTCGCCGGACGACGACATCTAGTTGCTCCTAGCGGTCGACGTAGGGAACACCCAGACGGTCTTCGGGCTGTTCGACGGCGACCGGCTGACGGAGCAGTTCCGCGTCGGCACGGACCGGAGCCACACGGGCGACGAGCTCGCCGTCTTGCTTCGCGCCTTCGTCGACCTCGACTCGCTGAATGGGATCGCGCTGTGCTCCTCCGTCCCGCAGCTCGTGCACGAGTACGAGGCGTTCGCCGAGCGCTGGGTCGGTGTAGAGCCGCTCGTACTCGGCCCCGGCGTCTCGACAGGGATGGTCGTTCGCTACGACGATCCGCGCGAGGTCGGGGCGGACCGGATCGCCAACGCCGTCGCTGCGCGCGAGCGCCACGGGACGCCCGCAGTCGTCGTCGACTTCGGCACCTCGACGAACTTCGACGTCGTCTCCGCGGCCGGCGAGTTCGCGGGCGGCGTGCTCGCGCCCGGGATCGAAGTCTCGATGGACGCTCTGTTCGCCCGCGCCGCGCGGCTGCCGAAGGTGCCGTTCGAGGCGCCCGAGCGCGTGATCAGCCAGACGACGGTCGCGGCGCTTCAATCGGGGCTCGTCTACGGCTTTGCCGGCCAGGTAGACGCGATCGTCGAGCGGATCCGGCACGAGCTCGACGCGCTGAGCGCACCCGTGATCGCCACCGGCGGCCTCGCCGAGCTGATCGCGCCGCACTCGCAGACGATCACCACGGTCGACCTCGAGCTGACGCTACAGGGCGTCCGGCTCGTGTGGGCCAGAAACTGTCAACCGCCGCCGTAGATCGAGATCGGCAGGTCGAGCAGGACGCCTTCGGCCTCGGGCTGCTCCGCCTCCAGGCGATCGAGAACATCAGTGGCGCCGGGAGCGGCGGCGAAGAGACGCTCGATCACCTCGTCGGTCGTCTCCAGAACGACGAGCTCCTGCTTGAACGGGCGCGGGAAGCGTCCGCGCCCGAGGTACCAGCCGTAGAACTTCTTCAGGAAGCCGGAGGCGCGGCGCTCGCCGAGCTCGCGGACAGTCTCGCGAATAAAGAGGACGAGCTCCGCGACCACCTCCTCGCGGCTAGGCTCGCCGTCGCCCTCGCCGAGGATCTCGCGGAGCACCCACGGGTTGCCCTGCGCGCCGCGGCCGACCATGACGGCGGCGGCGCCGGTGGTGGCGAGCCCGGTTCGGGCGCGCGCCCGGGAGGTGACGTCGCCGCAGGCGATCACGGGGACGTCGACGAGGTCGACGAGCTCGGAGGTCAGGGAGTGGTCGGCGGTGCCGGTGTACATCTGACGCGCCGAGCGCGGATGCAGCGTCAGCGTCGCGGCGCCCGCCTCGACGAGACGCGGGCCGACCTCGAGGCACGCGCGGGAGCCGTCCTCGAGGCCGCGACGCATCTTCACCGAGACGGGCACGTCGACCGCGTCGGCGACGGCGGAGACGATGCCGCAGGCGCGGTCAGGGTCGTCGAGCAGGGTCGCGCCGGCGCCCGTCTTCGTCACCTTCTTCACCGGGCAGCCGAAGTTGACGTCGACGATGTCGGCGCCCGCGTCGGCGACCATCCTCGCCGCCTCAGCCATCAGCTCCGGGTCCGAGCCGAAGATCTGGACGGCGAGCGGGTGCTCGTCGGCTGCGATGCGCAGGTAGCCGAGTGTGCGCTCGTTGCCGTGGTGGAGGCCGGCGCAGCTGACCATCTCGGAGCAGACGAGCCCGGCGCCGAACCGGCGGCCCTGGCGGCGAAACGCCTGCACGCTGACGCCCGCCATCGGCGCGAGCACGAGGCGCGTTGGCACCTCGACGTCGCGAATCCACCACGAAGAACGCAGATCTGGGCTCAAAATCAAGGAAAATCGTAGCCGCGCCGCCCCCTTGCGGAGAATCGCGTCTGGCGGTACCATTCCGCCTCGCGACGGCGCCTCAGCGCCTCGCGTTCTTTTAGGAGGAGGATGGGATGGCCAAGGAAGTCATCCTCACCAAAGAGGGTTACGAGAAGCTGAAGCGGGAAATCGAGTACCTCTCGACCGAGAAGCGTCGCGAGGTCGCCGATCGGATCCGCGTCGCTCGCGAGTTCGGGGACATCGCCGAGAACTCCGAGTACGACGACGCGAAGAACGAGCAGGCTCTGGTCGAGCACCGCATCGCGATGCTCGAGGAGCGGCTGCTCTCGGCCCGGGTGATCGAGAAGAAGGACATCGCCAAGGACGTCGTCTCTGTCGGCTCGAAGGTGAAGCTGCGTGACGTGTCCGCCGGCAAGACGGTCGAGTACCGGATCGTCGGCTCCGCCGAGGCGAACCCGGCTGAGCAGAAGCTCTCGAACGAGTCGCCGGTCGGCAAGGCGATCATGGGCAAGAAGAAGGGCGAGGTCGTCGAGGTCGCGGCCCCGCGCGGCTCGCTCAAGTTCAAGATCCTCGAGATCAAAGCGGCCTAGTAACCGAAGAAAGTAGGCGCTTCGCGCCCTGACTTTCTTCGGCGTCGGCGCGTCGAATCGAGCGTGCGCTGGCTCCGGCGGGCAAAGCCCGCCTCCGCCATCGAGGCGGCAACTGAAACGCGAATAGACTCGGCGGCCATGACTCTGCCGAAGCGCTTTCCCGACCGCGCGCAGATCGCGGCGGTTCGCACCGAGGCGGAGGCGGTCGAGGCAGGCGCCGAGAGCGACGAGACACGGCGCCTCTCCGGCCGCGTGATGGCGCGGCGCGACATGGGGAAGCTCGTCTTCCTCGACCTCGTCGACCGGAGCGGCAAAATCCAGCTCCTCGTCCAGCGCACCAAGGTCGGCGAGAACTTCGAGGTTGACCTCGGAGACGTCGTCGGCGTCACGGGCCGCCCGGCGAAGACGAAGCGCGGCGAGCCGAGCCTGGCCGTCGACGAGTTCGAGCTGCTCGCGAAGATCGCGCGGCCGCTGCCGGATACCTTCCACGGCGTTACCGACGTCGAGACCCGCTACCGGCAGCGCTACCTCGATCTGCTCGTCAACGAGGAGACGCGGGCCGACTTCGTCACGCGCACGCGGATGGTCACCGCGCTCCGCCGCTACCTCGACTCGCACGGCTTCGTCGAGGTCGAGACGCCGATCCTCCAGCCGCGCTACGGCGGCGCGTTCGCCGAGCCGTTCGTCACGCACTCGAACGAGCTCGACCGCGACGTCTACCTGCGGATCGCGACCGAGCTCTACCTGAAACGCCTGATCGTCGGCGGGCTCGAGCGCGTGTACGAGATCGGCAAGGACTTCCGCAACGAGAGTGTGTCCTACAAGCATCAACCCGAGTTCACGATGCTCGAGTGGTACGAGGCGTATGCGGATTACAAGGACACGATGTCCCGCATCGAGGACTGTGTCCGGACGGTCGCGCGCGAGACACTGGGCGCGACCCAGGTCTCGTTCCGCGGCCACGAGATCGACCTCGCCACAGAGTGGCGGCGCGTGCCCTTCGTCGAGACCCTGGAGCGGCTGGAGCTCTGGACGCGCGACGAGGACGAGCTCCGCGCGTGGCTGAACGAGCGCGGGGTCGACACGAGCAACGACACGACCTGGGCGCAGCTCGTCGACCATGCCTTCTCGCACTTCGTCGAGCCCGAGCTGATCGAACCGACGATCGTCCACGACTACCCCGTCGAGCTCTCGCCCTTCGCGCGCGGGACCGACGTCGACCCGACGCTGACCGAGCGGTTCGAGTACTTCGTGGGCGGGATGGAGCTGGGCAACGCCTTTTCCGAGATCAACGACTCGGAGACACAGGCCCAGCGCTTCGCCGCGCAGGCGGAGCTTGTGGGTGGGGAGCAGGCGGACCCGGACTACGTCGAGGCGCTGGCGTACGGGATGCCGCCGACAGGCGGGCTCGGTCTGGGCATCGATCGGCTGGCCATGGTCCTGATGGGCCGCGAGACGATCCGGGACGTCATCCTCTTCCCCGCCCTCAAGGACCGCTAAGCCGGCTTCGCCGTCAGCAGGTCGGCGAGCTGCCTGAAGGTGACGGCCTCGACGTCGTACTGGCCGAGCAGCCACCGGTGGTAGGCGACCAGCGCCTCCAGCTCGGGCTCACCGACAGCCTTCGGGTGGCAGCTGAACGAGAAGTCGGCGTCCTTGCCGGCACGGCGCAGGTAGCGGTGCGTGATCTTCCCGAGCTTGCGGACATCTGGCCGGAGCTCGAGCGGCTCGAGTAGGAAGAGCCGTGAGAGCAGCGACGCCTTCGCGCCGGCCGCCGCCTGGATCGTGCGCCCCCTCGTGAGTCGCGGCGCGGGGCGGCGCAGCTGCCGGAGGACGGCGTCGACCGGGCCGAACCGCGCGGCGGCGATCGGCACCTCGTAGACGTCGTAGAGCGGGCCGCTTGCCGCCGGCCACCGCCAGCCGCGGAAGTCGACCTGGTTCATCTCGTTGCGCAGCACGAGGCCGGGGACGACGCTCGAGTCGATCTCATAGCCCGTGTCCCGCAACGCGGCGAAGACACGCTCGGGGTTCGGCTGGAGCCCGTAGCTGCCCGCGCGAAAGGCGAGGCACGAGTACGAAGGATCGACGGGGCAGAGGAGCTCGTTCAGGTACACCTTCGCGCGCGTCAGGAGGGGCACCGGGTCCTCGAGCGCGCCGACGGGGAACCTCTCCGGCGGTGCGTGCCAACGGCCGTCCTCGCGCCGGGCGTGTAGCCAGTGGGGGTGGAGCTGTACCTGGACATCGTGGCCGCGCCGGATCGCGTCGCGCAGCTGCTCCTCGACGGCGGTGACGAACTCATCGTTCCCGTCCTCTCGGTAGCGCCACAGGCACGCGACGTCGCAGAAGAGCGTCAGCGGGATCCTGGCCGAGTCGCAGACGTCGAGCAGAGCCGCGGTCGGCTCGATCATCACCTCGGCCTCCGGGAGGAGGTTCTCGCCTAGATAGAGCTCGTAGTCGGCCGAGTAGAGGATCCGCCGGAGAGCAGGCATGCTGAGGACGATCTTGACGAAGCGCACGGACCTTCGACTCGCGCCCACCGCCGTGCACGCAGCGAAGACCGTGCGAACGCGCATCCGCAGCCTTGCGTGGCGGGCGCGCGGAGAGCAGCAGCCGGACGCGCACGGATTCCGCATCCTCTTCTACCACCGTGTCACGCACGATCGGGACGAGCTCGCGGTCACGCCGCGTCGTTTCCGTGAGCAGCTCGACGCGGTCGCGGCACAGGGCTACCGCGCCGTCGACGTGCTCACGGCGCTCGAGGCGGCTCCGGGCGCGGTCGGGCTCGCCTTCGACGACGGCTACGCCGACATCGCCGAACATGCGCTGCCTGAGCTCGAGCGCCACGGGTTCTCCGCGAGCGTCTTCCTCGCCACCGGGGTCACCGACGGCCGAGTCGACCTCTCCTGGTACGAGCGCCAGCCGCCGCTTCTCTCCTGGGACGACGTCGAGCGCCTCGACGGCGGTGCGTTCCGCTTCGAGGCGCACACGGTTACGCACCCGAACCTGCTCGCGATCGACGACGACCGCGCACGCGACGAGATCGCCGGCGCGAAGCGCGAGCTGGAGGAGCGTCTTGGCCGCGACGTGAACGCGTTCTGCTACCCGGCCGGGCTCTACGCGGAGCGCCACGTGCGGCTCGTCGCCGAGGCTGGCTATCGCGCGGCCTGCACCTGCGATCCGGGCGTGAACACCGCGTCGACCGACCGGCTGCGCCTGCACCGGATCCAGGTCGATGCGCGGGACTCCCTCCTCGACTTCCGCGCGAAGCTCGCCGGTGGTTTCGACCGACCGTCGCGTCTCCGTGCGGTCTGGCGGCGGGCCCGTTACGGCGCCGGCAGCCTATCGTCGGCCTAGACCTCGGCCAGCGCGGGGGCTGTCTTCACGTAGTCGATCACGTCGGCGAGCATCTCGTCTAGCGTGCGCTCGGGGCGCCAGCCGATCGCGGCAGCGACCTTCTCGATCGAGGGGATGCGGTGGAGCATGTCCTCGATCCCCTGGCCGTAGACGCGGTCGTAATCGACGAACTCGGTCTCGGAGCTCGAGCCGGTCGCGGCGATCACCTGCTCGGCGAGGTCGATGATCCGGATCCGCTCCTCCGAGCCGACGTTGAAGATCTCGCCCGAGGTCGAGCGCTCCTCCATCAGGCCGATCAGCGCCCTGACGGTGTCCTGGACGTGGCAGAAGCAGCGCGTCTGGGTGCCGTCGCCGTAGATCTCGAGCGGCGTGTTCGCGAGCGCGCGCTCGACGAAACGTGGGATCACCATCCCGTACATCCCGCTCTGCCGCGGGCCGACCGTGTTGAAGAGGCGGACGATCACGGCGTCGAGGCCGCGCTCCTGGTGGTACG
>JBKPIV010000032.1:0-15858 GCA_046730395.1 Actinomycetota bacterium
CCGCTGCGGGCGGCCAACTTCGCGCGGGCGCTCCGCAGAGTGCGCGATCCGGACATGGCCTCTCCGAGCGCGTACTTGTTGTCGGACGTGAAGAGTGTCTCAGCAAGCGGCGACCGGCTGCGCATCGAGCTGAGTATGCGGGATGGCGACCTCCTGACCCGGCTCGCCCTCCCACTTGCGTGCCCGGTGCCTCTCGGCTTCCCGGTCGACCCTGCCGGCATTGACCTGACTGTCGGATCGGGGCCGTATTACCCCGCCGGTTACGTTCCCCACAGGCAACTCGTGCTCAAGCGCAATCGCTACTACAAGGGGACGCGGCCACACCGGGTCGACAGCATCGTGATCACATCGGGCGGCGACATCAACGACGCCGTCCGCGCGGTCGCGACGGGGCATGCGGACGTTGTCGGAACCGAGATCCCGCGGGAGATCCGAGACGTCCTCGCACTGCGCTACGGCGTCGACAAGAGGCAACTGTTCCGGATCCGAGGCCTTTTCACCATTGCCCTGGCACTCAATACCGCCAGGCCTCTCTTTCGCCATAACGTCGCACTCCGGAAGGCGATCAATTTCGCGGTCGACCGCACCCAGGTTGGACGTGCCGGCGGGGGCTGGCCGCTCTCGTTCACGGCGACTGACCAGATCCTGCCCCGCTGGATCCCCGGCTGGACCGACTATCGCCTTTACCCACTAGCCAGGCCGAATCTCAAGCTCGCACGCAAGCTCGCGCGGGGGAACCTTCGAGGGGGCAGAGCGACCCTGTACGTGTCTGTGGGCGATCCCCTGAGCAAGGGATTGCTCGACGAGACGCAGGCGATCGTGAGCAACCTGCACGAGATCGGGCTCGAGGTCGAGGTGAAGCCCTTCGCGCAGGACGTGCTTACCGCGAGGGCGGGCACGCCGGGCGAACCGTACGACATCATCCTGGACTGGTTCGGCTCGGATCCAATCGGTTCCGAGCCTGCCTACCCGGATCCAGCGGGCATGATCGATCGGTACCTCGCCGGGAAGAACGCGCGCAAGCCAGCCGGCAACACCAATTTCGCGTACTTTGAAGATCGGGCTTATAACCGGCAGATTGCTGCGGCCGATCGGCTGTCGGGCTCGGCCCGCTTCAGGCTGTTCTCGAAGCTCGACGCCAAGATCATGCGCAACGACGCGCCCTGGGTGCCGCTGACGGAGGGCTCGTCCTGGCTCTTCCTCTCCAAGCGGGTCGGCTGCCTGAAGCTGCATCCGGTGTACCGGAGGGATTACGCGGCCATGTGCCTGCGTTAGCTGCTACCTGACGGCCACCCAGACCCCGTCTTCGTCGGCTGCGAGCGCGGTGGGGCTCGCGCCGACCTGGATCGTGTCGACGACCCGGCCTCCATCCTGAGCCGGGTCGACACGATCGATCGTTCCGTCGCTGCCGCTCGCGGCCCAGATCGAGCCTCCGCCTGCTGCGACCGCCACGGGATCGCTCCCGACCCGGATCGTCGTTCGGACGAGCCGATCGCGCAGGTCGATACGACGTAGCGCCTCGTGGGTCGTCGCCGCCGCGGGAGCTCCGCTGATCACCCAGAGGCTCCCGGTGCTGGGCGCCAGGTCGAGTACAGGAGAACCCACGGTGATCCCGGAGCCCGGGATGCCGGTTCTCGCAGCAATGGGGAACACCTGGTTGGCTCCGGCAACCCAGGCCTCGCCACCTTGGAAGGCGATCGCTCCATGAGCACCCGCGTCAGGAATGATTGGCTGAGAGGGTTGACGGCTCGTCGGGTTCACGCGGATGACCGTCGTCGGCGGAGCTGTCACCCAGAGGAAGCCTCCACCGGCTGCCATCTCTCGTGGAGCTCGGCTCTGTGATGCCAGCGCCCGAACGTCGATCGGAGCGGCAGCACGATCGAAGCGCGGATCGATCGGCACGAGCAAGCCCTCGATCGTCCACACCCACAGCGTGCGGCCGAGGGCGGCGAGCCCGGTCGGATGCGCACGCACGTCAATGAAGACGCTGCTTCCGGTGGTGAGGTCGAGGCGGGTCACGGTCTCGTCCCGGTAGTTGGCTACCCACACGGAGTGGAACGCGAGCGCGAGCGAGAGCGGCTCGCGCCCGACGGGGTAGGAGCGAGTCACGCGGCCGGACGCGAGGTCGATGAACCCGACAGAGTTGGGCGCCAGCAGCTTCGGGGCAGGTTGCCCTCCGCGGAGTGCGAACGCGAAGCCGAGGGAGAGCGCGAGCAGGACGAGGGTAGCGGCGGCGAGCGTATGCCATGGTCGCAGCCGACGCACCGGCCGCGTCGGCGCGGTCTGCCGCGGTGCATCGACGGCGGCGTCATGGGTCAGGATCGCCTTCTCCAGCTCCTGCAACTCCCGGCCGGGCTCGAGGCCGAGCTGTTCGACGAGGATGCGACGCGCGTCCTGGTAGGCGGCGAGCGCGTCCGCCTGTCGCCCCGAGCGATAGAGGGCGAGCATTAGCTGGGCCCGCAAGCGCTCGCGGAGAGGATGCTGCCTGACGAGCGTCTCCACCTCGGCGACGAGCTCGTCGTGTTTGCCGAGTTCAAGCTCGCAATCGATGCGGCCCATCAGCGTCTCCAACCGCTCTTCCTCCAAGCGCTCGACCTCGGTCTGGGCGAACGACTCGAAGACGACGCCGGCGAGCGGCGGTCCACGCCAGAGCGCAAGCGCGTCGAGAAAGGCAGTGCTGGCGGGCTCGGGCTCGCCTTTCGCGGCCAATCGGCGACCCTCGGCCGCGAGACGACGGAAGCGGCCGGCGTCAAGCGTGTCTTCCTCCACTAGCAGCACATAACCCGGCGGACGTGTGGCGATCACGCCGTCGCCCAGCGCCCGGCGCAGCTGCGACACATACGTATGCACGAGCTTGGCAGCCGTCGCCGGCGGGCTCTCGCCCCAGAGCTCGTCGATCAGGCGATCGCTGGAGACAACCTCATTCGGATGAAGCAGCAGAACGCCGAGAAGGGCCCTCTGCTTGGGCGCCTCCGGCAAGATCGCGCCGTCTTCTTTGGCGACCTCGAGCGGCCCAAGAATCCGGAACTCCATGCTTCTCCCTGCGCTTGTATAACAACTTTCTTGCGCCGCCCGAGCTGGCCGCTCAGCTCCGGCTATAGCCTAATTCGACCACCCCTGGGCCGCGGCTCAACCGTCATGGGCAATCGTCGTTCCCATGAGCGGCGCGCCCGACGACGTGAATTGCAAGAGCACCGACAAGATCCGCGAGAGCTGGAGCTACAGCGGCAGCGCCTGGACAGATAGCCACGGCAAAGCGATTGTCGTGCTGCCACCCTTTGTCCGCGTCCACCCGGCGGGATTTGACTACGAGGTGACGCCCGTCGACTCGGGTTGCTCCGCATTCGTCGCGAAAGAGATCCTGGACGACCGCTTCACGATCAGGACCGACAAGCCACACACAAAGGTCGCCTGGCGTGTGACTGCGCGTCGGGCCGCTGGAAAGCCGTCGCCGTCTGAATCGGGTGGTCCCCTCGACACGGCCAGAGAGGAGGACTCGCGATGACTTCACCCGGCGGAGGCGATCAGCGATCCGATCGAGCTCAACGCGACTTGTCGCGGCTGGCTCAAAGGCCGCGCCATTTGAGAGAAGGGAGGAACGTCGAAATGACGATGCGCCCGAAATTCAGGTTCGGATTCTGGCTCTGCCTGGCAGTCGCGGGCATCGCTCTGGGGCTTCCCGCTGCGGCGCAGGCGACGACGAACGTCGTCCCAAACCCGGGGTTCGAGCAGGGCGGCTGCGGCAGCACACCGATCATCTGCGGCTGGCTCGGGTACGGGGTGATGTCGCGCGACACGACGAACCCCCACTCGGGTAGCGCCAGCATGTCTCTGGGTTGCGTCTCCACCGGGTGCTGGCCGTCTGGCGGATGGGCCTCGCTCTGGGCCTCGACCGATCCCGCGTTCTGCGCCGCGATCGGCCCTGGCACCCACCCGGCATCCTTTTGGTATCAAGCGAGCGCCGACGGAACCGTGGCCCTTCGCGCCACGTTCTTTCAGGCGCCCGACTGCGCCGGGCCGGCCTCAGGCGACTTCTTCAGCGACTCGGCTACCGGCGACGACGCCTGGCACGAGGCGACCGGAGACTTGCATGCCCCCTCGGGCACGGAATCGGCCCTCTTCTCTAGCAGCGTCAGCTACCCGTGCGAGGACTTTTGCGGCTTCTGGGCGATCTTTGACGACCTCGACGTGGACGACGCCGTCGTATCCGACACGACCCCGCCGCGGACGACGATCACCTCCGGCCCATCGGGGACCACCGACGACAGGTCGGCCCTATTCGAGTTCACCGCCAGCGAGCCCTCGAGCTTCGAGTGCAGCCTCGACGCCGCGCCCTTCTCCGCATGCAGCTCACCTGCGTTCTACAGCGACCTCGGCGAGGGCTCGCACACCTTCCGCGTGCGCGCAACCGATACGGCGGGCAACTCCGATCCGACCCCGGTGGAGCGAAGCTGGACCGTTGGGATTCCACCGCAAACGACTATCACTTCCGGCCCGTCGTCGACGACCAACTCCACCTCGGCGACGTTCGCGTTCACTGCCAGTGAGCCCTCCACCTTCGAGTGCAGCCTCGACTGGGCCCCGTTTGCCGCCTGCAGCTCGCCGGCGTCCTACGGCGGGCTCGGCCCGGGCCCGCACGTCTTCCGTGTGCGAGCGACAGACGCGGCGGGCAATACCGACCCGAGCCCGGCGGAGTGGGGCTGGACCGTACAAACAAACGCGCCACCGATCGCCCGCTTCACGTTCAGCTGCTCGGGGTTGACCTGCAGCTTCGACGGCGGCGGGTCGGCCGATCCGGACGGCTCGATCGTGACCTACGCCTGGAACTTCGGCGACGGGACGAGCGGCGGCGGCAGAACGGTCCTTCACACCTACGCGGAGGCGGCTGACTACACGGTCGCGCTCACGGTGACCGACGACGACAGTGCGACCGCGACGGACTCGAAGGCTGTCCTCACGATTCGCCTATCCGCCCGTGGCTACAAAGTGCGCGGACTCCAGAAGGTCGACCTGTCCTGGAACGGGTCGAGCGGCGGGAGCTTCGACGTCTACCGCAACGGCACCAAGATCGCCGCCGTCCAGACAACGTCCTACACCGACAACATCAACATGAGGAGTTCGGCGACCTACACGTACAGGGTGTGCACGCCCGCGACGTCGACCTGCTCGAACGAGGTCACGGTCGCCTTCTGACCATGTCGAGGAGGAGCTCACCGATGTGCGCCACTCGCGACCGCCGCACAAGGCTCATCCGCATGTGCGCCGCTCCCCCCGGCCGCATCACGAATCACAACCCGAAGAAGAGAAGATGCCGCAGCGACGCTTGATGAGCCACGCGCCGCGCGGCTGGCGCTTGACGGGCGCGGTTGCCATTTCGCTTGCCGCTTGCATGCTGCTCGCCCCGGCCAGCAGAGCGGTGGAGGGCAGTGCGTTCGTTCCGGAGACGCGGAGTCCAGTTGGGATCGTGGTCTCCGACCAGCCGCTCGCGAGCGAGGCCGGCGTCTCGGTGCTGCGGCGCGGCGGAAACGCGCTCGACGCGGCGGTGGCGACCGTGTTCGCGCTCGGTGTCGTACAGCCCGGTCAGTGCGGGCTTGGCGGCGGCGTGCGCGTGCTCTATCGAGAGGCGAACGGACGCACGCTGGTGTTCGACGGGGGCGCGAAGACCCCGGCGGCCGCGACCCCGACCACGATCGGAATCAGCCCGGGCGGGATCGACTCGGGCCCAGAGGGGATCGGCCACCGAGTCGTTGCCGTTCCAGGCACGGTCGCCGGTCTGGCAGAGGCGCTGCGTACTGCGGGCACGATCTCTCTGGCCGATGCGGTCGCAGACGCCGAGCGGCTTGCGCGCGAAGGCTTCCCGATGACCGGCGATGTGCTCGGCCAGATCGCGTTCGGAGGCGGACAAGAGAAGCTCGCTCGCTTCCCCGCGAGCGCCTCGATCTTCCTCCATCCCGGCGGCAGCCCGTACGCTCCGGGCGAGAGGTTTGTCCAGTCCGACCTCGCCTGGACGCTGAGGCGGATCGCAGGGTACGGCGCGGACGACTTCTACCGCGGGGAAATTGCGCGCCGGATCGCCGCCGAGATGGCCGAGCCGCCGCTTGCGCCTGGCGACGAGCCGATCATGACCGCCCAGGACCTGGCGAACTACTCGCCTGTACGCCGGGAGCCGTTGCGAGCGAACTACCGCGGTGCGACGGTCGAGACGGTGCCGCCCCCGATGGCGGGCACAGACGTCATCGAGACGCTCAATCTGCTCCAGGGCTTCAGGTTGGCGCCCATGGGCGCGGGCTCGGCCGATGCCCTGCACGTGTGGGCTGAGGCACAGAAGATCGCCGAGGCCGACACCGATCCACTCACGGACCCGGCGTTCTACCCGGTGCCGGTCGACAGACTCATCTCGCCGGCCTTCGCCAACGAGCGCCGCAAGCTGATCGATCTCGCGGTTGCCAAGGCGTACGACCCAGGGGTCTCCATCGGCCGCCCGCGCACGCCGTTGACCAGCCGCCACGATCGCATCGTCAGTCATACGACCCACGTTTCGGCGATCGACCGCGCGGGCAACGCCGCCGCGATCACCTGCACGCTCAACGCTCTGTTCGGCAGCGGTGTGGTGGCGGAGAGCACCGGCGTGCTGCTCAACAACGGCATGCGCAACGGGTCGCCGCCGGGCACCCCGAACCAAGTCGAGGGCAACAAGTTCCTCGCCACGTCGGTGGCACCGACAATCGTCGTCAAAGACAACCTCCCGATTCTCGTGCTCGGTGCGGGCGGCAGCGCCGCCATCTATCGCGACGTGCCCGAGATCATTTCGGACGTGCTCGACTTCGGAATGGACCTCGGGCACGCCGTCGACGCCGAGCGGTATCACGCCTACCAGGACGAGGACGGTCCGTACGTGATCGCCGAACAGGACCGCATCCCGACGGACGTGCTCGCCGAGCTCGGTCGACGCGGCCAGGTGCTGGCCGGCGGCTTGGGTGAGTACGCCTGCTGCCCACCCCTGCTCGGGATCGCTGCAGCGGCAGGCATCGATCCGCGCAGCCACGAGCGCGTCGGAGCCAGCGACCCACGCGCCCTCGAGGAAGACGCGGCAATCGGACAGTGACCACCTGGGCCCAATTCGGCACAGAGTCGCAGGCGAACAGCCTCGCGCGATCGTTTGCGTCCGCGGTCTGGAGCGGTCGCACAACGCTCAATCCGCACCGCCGCGACCACAAAACGGGTGGCTGCATGCGCCCCTCCGCCCGCCAGGCTCGCGTGTTGTCGCTTGAGGGAGTGACTTGAAGCCCACCCGCAGCCTCGCCGCCGCCGGCCTGGGCGCGCGCGGCCTCTTCGAAAGGAGAACGACCATGCCCAAGCTCCTGCTCCTCGCCTCGGCGCTCGCAGCCACGCTCGCGCTCGTCGCACTACCCGCAAGCGCCGCCAATCCTCAGCTCATCCACTTCACCTTCTCCGGAACGAACACCGACGACAACTTCTGCGACACCGGGATGACGGTCAACGACTCCTACGCCGGCCACGCCATCGTCTGGCTCGCCCCGAACCAGCCGGTCGACAGCCGGAACTTCTCGGAGATCAACGACGTCTTCACCAACCCCGCGAACGGGGCGACGGTGGTCATCCACAGCGCCTACGGGTTCACCGACAGGCTCATCTCAGGCGACCCGAACGGCCTGAACACGCACGAGTGGACCTTCAAGGGTGCAGGGCAGGTCATCCGTGCCGCTCACGGCGGCGTCCTCAGCCATGACACCGGCTACCTCGTCGTCCACACCACCTGGAACGGGCCCGAATTCTTCGGCGAGGTCCTCGGCAGCGAGATCGTTGTCGACCGCGGACCGCACCCGGGCATGGAGAACGACAACCACTTCTGCAACGTGATGGTCGCCGCGCTCGGAGTGAGCTAGAGGAGGCAGGCACATGAGATTGGTAGGGGAGGAATCACCGGATGACTCCGATTCGCTTGCAAGGAGGTGCGCGATGAAGGCGCTGATTGGATTACTGGTAGTGGCCGCGCTGTCTCTCGTGGGATTTACCTACTCGTCGGCCCCCGGACACGCGCAAGGACCGTCGCTCTCGGTGCCGGAGTCGCCACCGGGTGGTCTGGGCGCGAAGATCGCGTTCACGAGGACGGAGTTCGCCCTCCCCGGCGCCGAGGACAGCAACGAGGCCGAGATCTGGGTTATGAACGAGGACGGCACCGAGCTGCGACGGCTCACGCACAACGCGACCTTTGATCTCGGAGCGGTGTGGTCACCCGACGGGAAGACGATCGCGTTCTACGGCACCGACGTCGAAGTCGGCGAGCCGCATGTCTTCCTGATCGACGCGAACGGCGGCGACCAGACACCGTTGACGGAGATGCGAGGCCGGTGGCCGAGCTGGTCCGCGAGCGGGAAGATCGCCTTCGACAACGGCGGCCCAACCTCGGGCGACATCTTCGTGATCAACCCCGACGGCAGCGATTTGGAACAGCTCACCCACTCTCCGGCCGCGCGGAACATCCGCCCCGACTGGTCGCCCAACGGCCAGAAGATCGCCTTCACGAGCAGACGGGACGGCAACGACGAGATCTACGTCATGAACGCGGACGGCTCCGAGCCGACCCGGCTGACCAACAACACGTTCTCAGACAACGCTCCGGCCTGGTCTCCGGACGGCAGGCGGGTCGTCTTCCAGAGCAATCGGGACGGCAACGTCGAGATCTACACGATGAATGCCGACGGCACCGACCAGACGCGGGTGACGAACTACCCCGGGCGAGACCAAGATGCCGACTGGGCACCGGACGGCCGGACGATCGCGTTCGAGCGAGACGCCGAACCGATCGCCAACCTGACCGTCCAGGTGTTCGTCATGAACGCGGACGGCACGGATCCGACGCAGCTCACCGGGCTCCTGCTCCCGACCGACCCAAGCGAAAATGGCCACCCAGGCTGGGGCCGAGGGCCCTCGGACTGAGCGAGAGGAGGTCCAGTTGACCGCCAGGGCGAAGGACGACATGGGAGGACGGTCCGATGAAACTCGGAAGCACGCGGTGAAGCGCCTCCCCGAGATCCTTTGGCTCTTCGGAAAACAGCGCAGGAAGCGACACCGCCAGTGGCGTCTGCACGGTCGCCGCCGTGGCTGGCGTGTTCGTCGCCACGGCTGCGGCGACGACCGACAACCTGTCGCCGAGGTTCAACCCGCCTAAGAGCTACTACCTCGCGCTCGGCGACTCCTACGTCTACGGCTTCCAGAACTCGAGGTTCCTCGCGGGCCTTCCTCCGGCTGCCTTCGATACCGGTTACGTCGACGACTTCGCCGCCCGCCTGCGTGCGATCCGGCCCGGCATCGCCGTCGTCAACTACGGCTGTCCGGGCGAGTCGACCAGCTCGTTCATCGCCGGTCCCTGCCCCTTCCAGGCACTCGGCTTTCAGCTGCACGACGCGCTCGCGGCCAGTCAACTCGAGGCCGCGACCGCCTTCCTCGGCGCGCATCCTGGGCAGGTGAGCCCCATCACGCTGCAGCTCTTCGGGAACGACATGGGAGAGCTCATTCGCTCCTGTGAGGGAGACTTTGCCTGCATCCAACGCGAGGCTCCTGCGACGATCGCGCGCTTCGGTCGGCGGCTGGCCCTGATCGTCGAGCAGCTCAGGGCCGCCGCACTCGACGCCGAGATCATCGTCGTCGGCGGCTGGAATTCACGCATCGACTTCCTGGCCGAGAGCGATCCGCTCGTCCAGGCGGCGAACGCCACGATGGCCGAAGTGGCCGCGCAGGCCGGGGCGCGCCTCGCGGACATGGTCCCGGTCTTCAATCCGTTCGGCGAGCAACCCAGGATCGCCGCGATCTGCACGCTGACCCTGCTCTGCTCGCAGGGGGACGTCCACCCCTCCGACGCCGGCTATCTAGCGATGGCGCGCGCCGTCTTCGAGACGTCGGGCTACCTGCGCCTGGCGGGTGAGCGCTGACCGGGTTTGTTCGTGCGACCGGTCACGAGCTGACTCCAGAATCTTGCCGGAGGTCGCCACGTACTCGTAATGAAGGGTCCCCGGTTCGAGTCCGGGCGTCGACTTCGCTTGATTAAGAGATCGTTTCAAAATGAGGTCGCCCCTGTTCGGCGGGCTCACGGGTTGCCTTCAACAGCGTGAGCCTTCTCTTGCCTAATGCTACGAATCGTTCGCCTTGAGCCAGTTGCCGAAGACGTGGACGACCTCGGGCCCGCCCTCCGTCAGGTCGTCGTGCCCCGTTCCCTCAGCCCGGACGATCTCGGCCTGAGGAACATCAGCAGCGAACTGAACCAGGTCTTCCTCGGCCGCGTCACCAGCCGCGACCAGGAGCACCGGAAGACGGCTCTCAGCCAGCCGTGGCCGGGTAGCCGAAGGTGGTGCGTGCGCCATTCCATGCTCGACAGCGGCGACGATCCAGGGGGCCACAGCTGGGACGAGCCGGCCGCCTTGCTCCCTCCAGCCTGCCCGGCAAGCCTCCTCGACGGCCGCTGTCCAGCGTGGGTGGTTCTCGCGCAAGCCGATGACCACGGCGTCCCACGATGGCGCGCATTTCTCCCGCCAGGCGAGCTCGTTCGTCTCGAGACGTTGTTCGTAGCTCAACGAAGGATCGAGCGGAGGGTCGCCGTAGCCGGCGTCGAGGAGGAGTCCGGCGACGCAAGAAGTACTGCCACAACGGGGGCATGGCCTTCGCCCACCGTCCGGCGTTGGCTCGCCAGGGGTCCAAGATGGCGATGATGGCCCCTCCCCGAGGTCCCTAGAAAACGCTGTTTAGCAGGGGAAAAGTCTTGGGGTCCGTGATTCGCGCTCTTTGGGGGCAGCAATGGACTCGTCCGCCCGCGGACGCGGGAGGCGCTGGCGGTGAAGAGGAAGCAGGGAGTCCGGCTGGGCCGGCCACAATCGATCTCAGCCCAACTTGCGAGACGAATCCACTCGATGCGCACACGCGGCCTAACCTTGCAAGAGATCTGCGACCGGCTCAATCGAGACGGGGTGCCTACACCGCGGGGAGGAGCGGTATGGCGTCCCACATCGTTACGGGCCGTCCTCCGCTAACGGTCTCGGGCTCCTCGGCAACGCAGAACTGCGAGCAGATGCCGAGGGCCGTCAAGACGCTCAAGGTATGGAGCGGTAGAGGCGAAGCACCGAGGAGCGAAAGCCCCGGCGAGGCCAGAACCGTGACGCAAGGAGGTTCGTCACGCGCCAGTCCGTGACCATGGCGTCGTAGCCCTGATCCGCCGCCCAGGCGAGGCCGGCGTCCGTGAGAGCGATGCCGAGCCCCGTGCCGCGACTCTCCGGCAGCGTCACGGCATAGCTGAGGTGGCAGGCGCGATCCGGAAGCCCCAGGCCCCGGAAGTGGGTCGAGAGATCCGCCGGAACGAATGCCCAACAGGCCGCCGGCCGACGGTCGCGGTAGCCGAGCAGCACCTTCTCCTCGCCGCGCGCGAGCGTGTCGCTCCATTCGGCGCGTATCTCCTCTTCAGTCGGCAACGGGCGCATCGAGAAGACCGGGGAAGCGCGCTGGTGCCTCGGCAGTGCGAGGTCGATCTCGACCTCGAGCAACTCGTCGATGTCGGCCTCGGTCGGCTCGCGAATTTCGCAGTCACCGGGCACGTGCACGTCCGTCCTCTCGGGCACCTCGCGATACCCGTGCGCCTGTTGCTGGCCGAACCCGAGCCGGAACCACGCGTCCACCAGCGCAGGGTCGGCCGGGAGGAGTGCGTAGTGGCGGGTGCGGCCCTCTTCGACCCAGCGGGCCGCGGCGTGGCCGTAGAGATCGCGGGCGTCTTCCGGATCCTCGACTGCGTGTCCCGCCAACTCGACCCAGACGTTGTCACCCCACACTTCCGGGTCGCGCGGAGCTGCGAGCAAGTACCCGACCAGACGCCCGTTCCGCACTGCCGCCGAACCGCTCACGGCCTCTTGCCGCCACGCGCCGCCAAGCTCCTCGAGCGCGGCTGCGCCGCTCTCGTATCGTTCCGAGAGCAGGCGTTCGGACTGCCGGTGGCCGGCGTGACGGGCGGCGAGCAGCCTGGAAGCGTCTTCCAGGTGCTCATCCGCGAAGGGCACCAGCTCGGGCCTGGTCATCGACGTAGAGTCGCAGAGAGGTCGCCACGGACCTTCACCGAAGCCGAGTTGCAGCTCGACGACGGGCCGGGCGCGAGGCCGACTGACTCGGCGCGGAGGTTCGGCTTGGCGTCCGACTCCTTGCGTGCTGTCTTGCAGACTCGCTGATTCCTCTCAAGTGACAAGGACGCTGGCCCATGCGACATGCTTCGCCACGCCCCTGCGGCGTAGCATCAAACCCAAGATGGGAAAGATTGTGATCAGCGAGAACGTCACGCTCGACGGAGTCGTCCAGGACCCGGCCGGTGTGGAAGGGTTCGGGCGCGGCGGCTGGGTCGGTCGTATCGGTGAGCGGGGTCGCGAAGAGGCGGCCAAGGTCCTGCTCGACGAGGCGCTGGGCGCCGAGGCCCAGCTGTTCGGTCGGCGAACCTACGAGTTCCTCGCCGCGCGGTGGCCATCCCGGAGCGGCGAATTGGCGGACAGGTTGAATGACATGCCCAAGTACGTCGTGTCCTCAACTCTGAAGGATCCCGACTGGAACAACTCGACGGTGCTTGCGGGCGACGTCATGCAGGAGGTCTCAGAGCTGAAGGAGGAGCTAGACGGGGAGATCGTCGTCGCCGGCAGCATCCGGCTCGTCCGAACACTGATGGAGGACGACTTGGTCGACGAGCTGCGGCTGATGATCTACCCGGTCGTGCTCGGGGCCGGCGAGCGCCTCTTCGGCGAGACCAGCGGCCAAAGGCCGGTGCGCCTCGTCGAGACCCGGACCGTCGACGATCTCGCCTACCTCACCTACGAGTCCGTCTGAAACGTCTAGCCCGGGTGGACGCGCCGCCGAATGGGGCTAGGCGCATCGGGGGACATTCGTGAACGCTGGTCCAGGCGACGCTCAGTGTTCCTGAGATGCCCGCCGATCAACGCGCGTGTACTGCCAGAAATAGCGGCGCTCTTGCCGGCGTTCAGCTCGGAGAGTCGCCTACCTTCAGCCTCTGCGAGGTCTTCGCTCCAGACGATGCGACGGATGGTGAACCTGCCCTCTTTGGAGGCCGCCGGGGGTTTGTCCCCCACGCCCGCGCCCATCATCAGCCGAGCATCCGTATGAGCCCGCGTCCGATGAAGAACAGCCCGGCGGCGCTGAGTAGCCGTCGATCTCGACCGCGTTCATCGCTGAGAGGTCGAGGACGATCCCGCCCTCGGACGTGCCGTGCCCCGCGGGGCTGTGGCCGCCGCTGCGCACCGCGAGCTCGGCGCCCGTCTCCCGTGCCAGGGTAACGACGCGGGAGACATCGGATGCGTCGGCGACGCGCACGATCGCTGCAGGCCGGCGGTCGAAGCCGGTGAAGAAAACGCTACGCGCCTCGTCGTATGCGGCGTCGTCCGAGCCGATCACCTTGCCGTTCAGGCTGGCGCGGAGGTCGGAGATCGGGAGATCGGGAACGCGCTGGGGGTTGTCGGTTGCCATGTCAGCTCCTCTCTTGCGTCGGGGTGGGGTCAGATTCCGAGCGAGGCCGTGAGCGCTTCCGCGCTGGGCTCCCGCTTGGCTGCGGCATCGGAGGCCTGTGCAGCGTGTCCGGCTTCCATCCGGTCTTTGGTGGTTGTTGGCGGTGTGGAGGGAGCGCAGTGCCGCCGCTCCTGCGAACACGGTGCCGGCCAGGAGGGCCCGCAGGACTCGGGAATCGACTCTCACGGGCTCGAGTTAAAAGCGCGCGCATCACTGAGCGGTCCTGGGAGTGGCGTTCACGACGACCTCTCCGTGTGCGGCCGCCTCCCGCAAGCCGACCACCGGCGGTTCCAGCTCCCTGCCTTGCGGGGTACGCGAGCCGAGGACCACGTCGTGGCCCGCGGCGAGGCCGGTACCGACGGCGGTGGCGACCCTTCCGGTGCCGAGAAAACCGACACGCATGGTGTTCTCCTTGGCGACGTGGATTGGCGATCTAGCGGCTGAATGCTTTGCGATACGACGTTGCCACCATGCCGAGACGGATCGACAATCGCGCCGGCGATTCGGCCGGGCTCGGCCCACAACGTCCTGCGCGCGAGGGTGTGGCGCCTTGATCCACAAGATCGGATGCGGAGGGCCGCGCCTGCCTATGGTCACCTAGCGATTTGTCGGAGCGGCGAGCCAGCGGACAAAGCCGCTGTCTGCTTGCAGGTCGCGTGCGAGGCTCTGCAACAGGCGGGCGACGTCGCTGCGTTCCTCGACGAGGCGGCGGCTGCGCTCGCCCAGCTCCTGCCCGCCCAGGTAAGGGCCGGCGGCGCGGAGGGCCGAGCCTGCCGTCTCGAATGCCAGCCACCAACGCCGCGCAAGGGCATCGAGATGCTGCGACTGCCGCGTGAGGCTCGACGTCTCCGTCTCCTTTGACCGCGGACGTGACCCGGCTGGCAATAGCGCCGGAAACGGACTGGCCGGGGCGGCGGTCACGACGTGGCGCGAGCATGCAAGCGAGCACCGATCGCACAGGCGTTGCCGTCAACGCGGAATCCGGCCGCCTCGATCTCACCGGATGCGATCAGCTCACGCTGCACGAAACGTGCCAGCTCCTCGATTACGCCGCCAACGCGTTGCCGTTGAGGGCGGCTCTCGGGGCCGAGAACGGGTGGTGGAAGACCTGGACCGCTTCTCTCCCGGTCGTCGGGTGGAGCACGAAGCGAGCTCCATTGCGCCTGTCCACGACCTCGACCCGGAACTCGTCCTCGAGCTCTCTGCGGTCCCAGAACAGGTCGACGACGATTCCGTCGCTCTCGCGGTGTCCGAAGTGATTAGCCGCGGTTGACATCTGCTCACACCTCCAATCCGGTTTCGACATCCAAGTGACGGGCGATTTCGGGTTTGGCTACGGGTCGCGAGGCACTGGGTCGCCCCTGCCGTGGTCGCGCCGTCGGCGTGGCTCCGGCGTGGGCACACGCCTTTGCGATCCGCACACGTTCGGCCTCAGCCAGCAGATCCCGGTGCCGCTGGCAGGCGATCTCGAGATGAATGGCTGGATGCAGGACCACGTCGATCCTCCCTAGTCGGTCGTGCCGATACGTCTGGGTCGTGACGATGCCGACGCTGCTTCGCGATCGCACCGGCGATTTGGCCGGACTTGGAGCGCCGATGTATCTCTGGGCCTCGGGGGACGAAGCCGGCCGGCGCGCGCCCATGCGGTAGGCGCGAGCAGCTCGGCGCCCAACGAACCCTCGGCTTTGAAGGGAGGCCGCCGTCTTCGCCGGCGAGTGGGTTCTGGCGACGACTCTTAGCTCTTGGCGACCAGCAGCGGCACGAGGCGCCTGCCGATCGCCCCGGATGGGCCGGCGATGCACACCTTCATGGCTCCTCCTTCGCGGCCACGATCAGCGCGAGCGGGTCGTTCGCGCTGTCGCGCTCGGCGCCGGCTCGCGCGCGAAGCCCGCGATCAGCTCGGCGAGGCGGCCCGGCTCGTCCTCGGGCGAGAGGCTGCGGGCGTTCTCGATCCATTCGAGCCGCGCGTTCGGCAGGTCGTGTGCGAGGCGCTCCGCGTGCGCCGGCTTGAAGAAGCGGTCCTCGCGCGACCAGGCGATCAGCGCCGGCTTTTCGAACTCCCCCAGCCGGTCGGCGGCCTCGTTCGTGTAGCGCGGGTGCAGCCCCTTGATGACGCGTTTGAGGTCTCGCTCGACACCGGGAATGGTCATGCCCGCGAGCAGGTACGAGTCCTCGGCCTGGCGGTCGATCGGCCGCTTGACCAGCCAGCCGAAGGCGAACGGGAGCCGGCGCGGCGCGCGCAGACGCATCGGCGCCATCAGCAGCTTCATCGCCCCGGGAATGGCGGCCGCCAGTTTG
>JBKPIV010000033.1:0-16873 GCA_046730395.1 Actinomycetota bacterium
CCCACTGAAGGCACGCGTGCTCGACCGCGACTCGCAGGAAACGCAGCGGCTCGCCCGACGCTGGCGCCTTCTGGCGTACAGAGATCCACCCCGCAGCGCTCCCATCGGCCGCCTCGAGCAGGTGGAGCACGAGGCACTGGCGACCTTCATGGCGAGCCAGGCCGGAGTGCGAGTGCCCGAGGTCGTGCTGGCGGCGCCCGATACAGACGGGAACGCGCTACTCGTCACCCGCCAGCCGGATATCCAGCCGCTCGAGCTCTGGTCGGCCGATCAGGTGAGCGACGAGGTGCTCGAGGACCTCTGGCAGCAGGTGGATCGACTTCACCGGGCGGGCATCTCCCACGGCAGGCTCAACGCGAGCAACGTGCTCGTCACCGATGACGGCCCGATGCTGGTCGGTCTGTCGGACGCGGCCCTCGCCGCTCCCCAATCGGCACTGGACATCGACGCAGCCGAGTTGCTCGTCGCCTGCACCGTCCTGGTCGGACCGGAGCGGGCACTTCGGCGCGCCATCGACGCCGGCTGGCGGGACAGCCTCGTCCGCATCCTGCCCTATCTGCAGCGCGCAGCGTTGACGCCGCATCTCCGCGACCTGGCCCGCACCCACGAGATAAGCCTCAGGAAGCTTCGCGCTGAGGTCGCCGCCGCGACCGGTCAGGAGGCCCCCGAGTTGGCGCCGCTACGTCGGATTCGCCCGCAGGACCTCCTGATCACCGCGGTCCTGATCGTCGCGGCGTACGTGCTCATCTCCAAGCTGGCACAAATCGGCTTCGGCACGATCTATGACGAGATCAAGCAGGCCGATCCGGCGTGGTTCGCGATCGCGCTGCTCCTCGCACAGTCCAGCTTCATCGGCAAGGGAGTCGCGCTACGAGGGGCGATTGCGACACCGCTCCCGCTGTTGCCGTGCGTCGTCCTGCAAGCCGCGATCAAGTTCATCAACCTGACGGTGCCGAGCTCGGCGGGGCGAATCGGGATGAACCTCCGCTTCCTTCAGCGGCAGGGGGCGTCGACCCCGGAGGCAGTAGCGGCGGGGGCGCTCGATGACGCCGCGGAGAGGATCGTGCAATCGGCGCTCTTCGGGGTCAGCCTGATTTTCGTCGGCAGCGCCGTAGACACGAGCAAGTTCCATCTCGGCACGCCCGACGGCCGCCTCGTGGCGGCGATCCTCGTCGCGGTCGTCGCGAGTGTGTCGATCGTCCTGGCGGCTCCGAAGGTTCGTGCCAAGGTCTTGCCTGAGGTCCGAACCGCGCTCGCGGGGCTCCGGAGCGTGGCGCGGGACCGGCACAAGCGGCTGGAGCTGTTCGGCGGAAACATCATCTCGGAGCTGCTCTACTCGATCTCGCTGGGCGCGACATGCCTGGCGTACGGCGTCCACCTGGACCTGGCCAGTCTCATATTCGTCAACACCGCGGCCTCGGTGCTCTCCAGCGTGGTCCCCTCCCCCGGCGGTATCGGTGCGGCCGAGGCGAGCCTCTCGGCTGGACTGATCGCAATGGGGGTGGGCGAGTCGACGGCCTTCGCCGTCGCCATCACGCAGCGCCTCTCCACCTTCTATCTGCCGCCCATCTGGGGCTATGTGTCGCTGCGGTGGCTCAGTCGCAAGGGCTACCTGTGATTTCCGGGTCCGGCCAGGGTTGGGACGGTGCTGCGCTCATCGTGACGCTGACCCCGCCACTGGGAAGCGTGGTCTTCACGTGCCACGACTCCCGTAGCCGAGAGGGCCGGGTGAACCAAACCAGGACGCACCTTGCCTCTAACGGTTTCCGAGGCCATGTGGTTCGCGCGAAAGCGCCTGCAAATCCTCCGTTCGGCGAGCCGTTCAGAGGAACGAAATCTTCGGGCCGGTCCAGTCAGGCAGACTGCTGACCAGCGTCGGCGGCGGCGATCCGAGCCCTTCTGTCGGCAGTGAGCTCCTCCGCCACGATCTGGGCGGCTGCCGTGATCGGCACGCCGATGATCGCGCCGATCACGCCGAAGAGTGAGCCGAAGACCAGGACGCTGACGATCACGGTGAAGCCGGAGACGCTCGCCGCCCTGCCGATGATCGTCGGCTGCAGGACGTAGTTCTCGATCTGTTGGTAGACGACGATCACGATCACGAAGGCGATCACAGCTCCCAGGCTGACCGACAGGGCGACGATGCCGATGATGATCCCGGCGAGAAGGGCCCCGATGTTCGGAATCAGATCGAGGATTCCGGCGATCACGGCGAGAGCGAACGCGTGGGGAAGCCCGAGGATCACGGCGGTGATGCCATAGACCGTCCCGCAGATCACCGAGATCGCGAGGTTGCCGAGCATGTAGCGGGACGTCGTCTTGATGATCCGGTCCGTCAGGCGCTCATAGCGCTCGCGGTTGTCTCGATAGAGCAGGCTGCCGATGGCGCCCCGCACGCGGGGCTCGTCGACAAGCCCGAAGAGGGTCAGGAAGGTGACCGAGAAGACGAGCGTGACGACACCGAAGGCCGACACCCCGACGTGCGCCAGGCCGCCCGATGCCTTGCCAAGGCCGCCGGTGATGTCGCCGGCGTGCTGCTTCAGGACGTCAAGCGCGTCGCTTTGGCCGTTGATCTGACCACCGAGGTCGCTGTGGCGGGCCTTGTCCACCAGCGCCGGCAGGGCGTCGCTGAAGTTCCGAACTCCATCGATGACCGCCTGCAGCAGGACGACGACGAAGCCGATGCCGACGACGACTATTCCCAGCACCAGCACCGTGGCGCAGAGCGCCCGGCCCCAGGGCAGCCGCCGCTCCATCGCGTCCACGACGGGCGAGAGAACGGCGACGCTGAACGCCGAGACGAAGATCAGCAGCAGGACGTCGCCGATCGAGGCGAGCGCCAAGGCAAGGGCAACGACAGCAGCGACGATCAGGATCGTCCGAATCGAGAGGGAGACCTCGACCTCGCGTCGACCGGCGCCTTCCTCGGTCGCGGATTGGCCCGTCATCTTCACTCTCCCATATGGCTCACCGCGGAGACCCGATCTACCGTGATCGCGAGGATCACGCGGCCGATCTCGGCGAGCGCATCATCGCTCTGAGGCTCGGGCGGCTCGTCCATGGCGGCGATCCGCTGCATGATGCGGGCCGTCGACTGGCCGATGTTCTCGGTCAGGATCTTCGCGGGCCCCGAGAAGGTCGCCGACGGGTAGGGCTGCTGATCCGCGCGCACCGACAACGACGCCCATCCGGTCCGCTGCACGTCCTTCGCCTTGAGCCGCTCCGACATCGTCGAGATCAGCAGGCGGTCTGCGTCCCGGACGTAGTAGACGACCGACTGCCGAGGCTTTCCGTCCTTGTTCGCCGTCGCGAGGACCCCCAGGCGGTGGGCATCGAGGAAGTCCCGGAGCTGGTCGGTCAGGCCACCCACGCTTGTTCCCCGACGGATCTCACGAACCGTCCGACCAGCTGAGCTTGATCGCCAGCTCGGTGCGGCCGTCCCCGGAGGTGCTCTGCCGCTCGCGCGTCCCCTGCCCGGCGCCGGGCAGGTCGACCGCCTGATCGTCGTCGAGCCTCAATTTGCCGCCTGCCGCGAGCGCATAGGCCACGTCGATTAGCCGCTCCGCCGCCTCCTGGCGAGAAAGTCCTCTGCCCTGCCTATCGTTGAAGTCGCTCACCGTCCTCCTTTGGGATCGCGCGGCGCGCTCCCCGCCGCCAGTCCCGCCGATTAACGGCTACGGCGGGGTGAGCGGTCATCACCCGATCTATGTGATCCGCGAACCCGGATCACGCAAAGCGTGTGATGAGCGCTCACTCACCTCGGATCGAGGGTCGTCCCCAAAGAACGGCGTCGTCCGCCTGCGGCGGTCGATGCCTCGGACATGAGGAGGACGAAATGAGTGCACATGCGACAAGGACCGGGGCTAAACCGTCGCCGGTCGGAGCCTGCGGGCAAATCGTTCGAAGTGAGTGATGAGCGATCACCAAGGGCACCCGCAGTCTCCGGTCCGAGGTCCAACCACAAACGAAAGGACAACGAAATGGCAACCTCAAACGACACGATGACCGGCACGGCGGCGAGCGACTCTCGAGCCCGCAAGACCGTCGCCTCGTATCCGAGCTACGCCGAGGCCGAGCATGCGGTCGACTCGCTCTCCGACCAGGGCGTCGCCGTCGAGCACACGGCGATCGTCGGCAAGGGCTTGCGGTCGGTCGAGCAGGTGACTGGTCGCATGACCGCCGGCCGCGCCGCGCTCGTCGGCCTCGGTGAGGGAGCCCTGATCGGCATGCTGTTCGCGCTGCTGTTCGGGATCTTCTTTAACGGCCCGGCCTTTGGCTACCTGCTGCTGTACAGCGTGGTCACCGGCGGCCTCTTCGGGGTCACGATCGGCCTGATCGGCTACGGGATGGACAGCGACGGTCGACGCGACTTCGTCTCGGAGACCAGCATCTCGGCCGATCGATACGAGGTCCAGGCGGACGACGAGGTCGCCGCGGAGGCACGCAGTGCCCTCGCGTCGACGCCGGGTTCGTAGGAGTCAGTACAAGCGAGACCCGGACGAGATCAATCCGAGCTCACGCGCACGATTGACCGCTTCCCTCCGGCTGTGCGCGTCGAGCTTGGAGTAGATGTGTCGCATGTGGGTGCGGACCGTGTTGGGGGAGACGAACAGCTCGGCCGCGATCTCCGGCGCCTTCAGGTTGCTGGGCAGGTAGCGGACGACGCGAAGCTCGGCCTCGCTGAGCTCCTCCCGCAGCGGCTCGGGCTCACCTCGCGGCGTCCAGGCGCCGGAGAGCAGGTCGGTGATGCCCGAGAGCAGCGTCGAATGGGAGGTTCTGTGGCGGGGATGGCGCTCGAGCAGGCTCGCAACCGGTGCGAGCGCGAACGGCAGGATGGTCCCATCCGACTCCGCGAGGTCGAGCGCCCGCTCCAGCGAGTCCTCGGCCGCGCGGATGTCGCCCAGTGCATCTCGGGCCACGGCGTCGAGCACTGCTGCCTCGGCGATCGCCGATGGCCGGTGAAGCGCCGGGGCGGAGCCTTCGATCACAGGCGCCAGCACCTCGACCGCCTGCTCGGCGTCCTCCTCGGCGAGGCAGATGATCGCTTCGGCGATACGCATCTTGGAGGCGTTGCGCTCCTCAGCGCTCGCGTCCGCTAGCGCGGCGCGGGCAGCAGTTACGTCACCAATGCCCGCCTGCGCCTGAATCAGCCGCGCCCGGGTGGCCACGGCGAAGGCGTGCTCGGCGGCCAAAAGGGTCTGCATCCGCTCGGCTTCGCGGAAGCACGCGACCGCCTCCTCAGCCTGGCCCTGCACCAGGCGGAGGACGCCCTGGATGTGATGGACGAGCAACTCGGTGCCGGGCTCGCCGTCCGGCCGCATCGCGCGCCGCGCCCGTGCAAGCCACCGCTCGACCTCATCGAATCGCCCGAGCCAGAGCAGCGCCATCGCCCCCGTGGCCAAGCCGGTACCGACCACGGGGTCGTCCATCCAGCCGTGTTCCTCGGCGATCCGGACCGCCTCCTCGCTCCGCTCGAGTCCCACGGCGAGCGAGGACCCCGTCCACGGACAGGCGATCCCGAGGTGGCCTTCGGTGCTCACCTGAAGGAACGGCAGTCCTGCGCGGCGCTCCAGTGCCAGCGCCTGCTCGAGGTCGCGCCGTGCCTGCTCGAAACGCGAGGACCACAGCTCCGCGATCCCGAGTTCCTGCAGCGCGACGGCCCTTACGGCGTCGCTGAGATCCCGCTCCGTCGCCGGCTGCGCCGCCAATGCCCCCTCCATCGACGCCATCGCCTCCTGCACGACGTCCAAATCGGCACGTCTGCGCGCGAGAGCAAGCCTGATCGTGGCCAGATGGAGGTCAAAGCGCGGACGACGCTCGTCGGGGACGGTGTCAGCCAGCTGCCGGCCGAGATCGATGTAGGCGGGCACCTCCTCGAGGGCCGCTTCGGTGATGAGCGTGGCGGCAGAGGCGAGTGCCAGCTCCGCGTCCGCCGCCGAAGCCTCGGGCGGAAAGGCGCCCAGTAGCTCCCGGACGGCGGGGGTGCGGCCATCGATGAGCAGAGCGAGGTAGTTGTCGGCGAGCAGGCGCGCGGAATGCTGCCAATCCTCGGCACGCTGGGCGTGCCGGATCGCCTCCACCGGATATCCATGCTCCTCGTGCCAGCGGGCCGCCCTCCCGTGAAGCGCCCCGATGCTGTTGGGATCGGTCCGGCGGAGCTCGAGGCGAAGCAGGTCGGCGAACAGGTGGTGGTAGTGGAACCACGATCGCGCCATGTCGAGCGACGTGACAAAGGCGTTGGCGTCCTCGAGGGCTTGCAGAATCCGCTCGGACCCGGATGAGCCCGTGAGGAAGTCGGCGAGCTGGCCGCTCACCCGGTCGAGAATCGAGGTGCGGAGCAGCAGGTCGCGGACCTCGGCCGGCTGGCGCTCCAGCACCTCCGCAAGCAGATAGCCGGCTACCGTGCGCTCGCTGCCGCAGAACTCCCTCACGAATCGCTCTGGGTCGGGGTGCCCGGCCAGCGAGATCGCGGCGAGCCGCAGACCGGCGACCCACCCTTCGGTGCGCTCCTGAAGCAGGGTGACCGCCTGGTCCGGGAGTCGGATGTTGCTCGCCTCGAGCAACGCCCGGGTCTCGTCCTGAGAAAAGCACAGATCGGAGGCCCGGACCTCGATAAGCCGGTCGGCAAGGCGCAGCCGATGCAGACCCAGCTCCGGCTCCTGCCGAGTCCCCAGGACCAGGCGCAGCGCCGGGGGCATGCGCGCGAGGAACAGCTCGAGCCACGTCAGGACCTCGGCCGCGTGCAACTCGTGCAGATCGTCGATCACCAGCACGAGCGGGTCGTCGATCAACTCGAGGTCGGAGAGCAGCTGTTCGACCACTGCCTCGCCGCGGAAGTTGGGGGTCGGCTTGATCCGCTCGATCCCCAGCTCCCCATCGACCGTGTCGGCGAGGGCATCGACAATGGAGATCAAGAAGCGCTGTCCGTCCTGCTCGCCGCGGTCGACCGCAACCCAGGCCACCCGCTCCCGGAGGGCGGTCTCATCCGCCCACGATCGCAGGAGGATCGTCTTGCCGCTCCCGGCCGGAGCGCACACGAGAGCTACGCCGCCGAGGGGAGTCGACGAGAGCCGCTCGAACAGGCGCGGGCGGTGAACCAGCGCACGTTGCACAGCTGGGCGTCCCGGCTGTGCAGGACGCGTCGTGGTTGATCCATCCAACGGCGTCACTTCTCCCTAGAGACCGTGTCCGGGCTCGGAAGCCGATGCCTAATTGCAAGCTTCCCACACTAGTCCGCCTCGATCAATCGCCGCAAGCGCCGGGGTACGCCCGGCGGCGAAAGTCGGCCTCCCCGGCTTCAGCATCGCGGGTGATACCGTCGCACCGGATTGGATCAAGACTCGCCGTGCTCTCCGGTGCGCCGGGCGTTGCGAGAGTTGGTCGGGCTGTACTGGGAGTCTGGCATCGCCGCGGACATCCCGGCGCTCGCCTGGTACCTGCTCTCATCCCTGGTGCCGCTCGCGCTGGGCCTTACCGCGCTGGCTGCCGTCGTGCTCGGCGACTACGCAGAGGCTCAGGCGCTGGCGGCGCGTGTGTCCGGCGTCCTCCCAAAGGACGTGCATGACCAGATCGTCGCCCTGGTGCTGAGGACAGAGCGAGACTCACCGTTTCTGATCGCCGGCGCCATCGTGGGGATGATGTGGACGTGCTCGGGGTCCGTGGGAGTTATCGATCGCTGTCTCAGCCGAATGCTCTCGATCAAGGGCCCGAGCCTCCTGGTGGGCATGTTGCGGAACCTGGCGGTGGCCCTCGCCGTGGCCGTGCTGGTGGTCGTGATGGTGCTGCTGGCGACTGCCGGGACCGGGTTGGTCGAACGCCTTCACGTGAACGCCACGCTGCTGCGCATCGCCTTGCCGCTCCTCCTGCTCACCGTGATCGTGCTGATCTGCGCGAGCGTGTTTCGCGTGCTGGGGGGGAAAAGGGTCAGCTGGCGTGCCGCGCTGGCGGGAGGTGGAGTCAGCGGCGTGATCCTGATGATCACGCCAACCCTCGCCGGCTATTACACCCACTGGGTTGCCAGCAACGCCCCGGTAAGGCTGTTCCTGGTCCTCGCGGGCGTGCTGATCACCTGCTACATCGTGGCTTTCGGGGTACTGCTCGGAACGGGAGTGGCGGCGCGCCTGGAACTGGGGCACAGGGTCCGAGCGGCCTGAACTCGCTCGCCGGAGCGGCCGGGCGCCGCGGGCCGTGTTCCATCTGAGGAAGGCTGGCTGCCGGCGGAGTGACCCGTCGTCAGCTGGCTGAGCTCGGCGATGTCAAGCCCATGCGGCGTCGGGTGACGCCGCGCAGGCCGTGGCGCTAGCGGGATGGGCTCGCGACCTCGCGCCAGGCGTTCAGCTGCTCTGCCCTGACGATCAGGATCTCGAGCGACCCATAATCCTCCACGACGGCGAGCATCGACTGCCTCGATCTGACCACCCAGTCGATGAACCGGTAGAGGCGACCGCCGTCGGTGAAGTACCGCCGAGTGGCTCTGCTCGGCTCAGGCCGCCGCGTCCATCTCATACGCCGGAGCATGAGCGGCTGCGGGGTGAGCTGTCATCACACGGTTTTGATGATCGGCGCTCAGCCGAGCCTCCGAAGCGCCCGCCTGACGAAGCTGACGCAGCCGCGCGCCCAGCCGGCGGCGGGACCGATGGGCTGCCGTCCGCGATGTCGAGCCGGATCCCGGTGTGCTCGACGCGGCGCTAGCGCTGGTCGCCGCTGATGAACGGGCGCACCAGGAAACGCCAGGAGAGCGCCGCTGTCGCGATCGGAACGAGGAACCCGAGCAGCCAGAAGGCGACCGGGCTGTCTACCCGATCGATCATCCAGCCGAAGTTCATGCCGAAGAAGCCCGTGATGAAGGTGAGCGGGACGAAGATCGTGGCGACGACGCTGACCACATACGCACGCTCGTTGAGCTGGAGATCGAGCACCGTCCCCATCGCGTTCGCGGCGGCGTCGATCGAAACCAGCAGGCGGTTGACCCGTTCCTCGAGCCGGTCGAAGTAAGGCTCCTCGGGGGTGCCGAAGTCTCGAAGCGCTTCGGTTTCGAGGCCGACACGCTCGACGATGGCCTGCTCGTTGTTGACCCATCGCCTCATCGTCGCGAGCCTGGCAGCGGCCTGCCGCAGCGTCGCCCTGGGCACGCCTTTGGCGTCTCCCTGCGTCACTGCCGTGACAAGGGTGTCCAGCTTCAGTTCGATCTCGTCGAGTGCGTCAGAGGTGGTTGCGAACATGGCGTCGAGTACCGAATAGACGACGTATGGCTTGCTCCGTCGCGGGGGAAGATCGGGAGCGAGGACCGCCGGCAGCGAGACTCGCTCGTCGTGCAGCGTCAGCAGGTAGTCGCTCGTAACGAGGAGCTGGACCTCCATGGGCCGCAGGCGGTACCCGGCCTGCCCCTCCTCCGGCTCAAGCTCGACGTAGCAGCGAAGCGCGAAGACGACGGACTCTCCGTCAGCGTGGAAGGCCCGCGAGGGGTAGCCGTCGCGAGTGCTCCGCAGAGCGCCCAGCGCGCGCTCGTGAATCCCGAGCGCGTCGACCAGATCTTCGCGGCTCGTCTCGCTGAGCGAGACGTCGAGCCAAAAAAAGCGCCCCTCGGCGCGCAGTGCGGCGACACGCTCTCGCTCGGCAGTGTCGAGCCCGTAGAGGACCTCCGTCACGGGCCTCAGAGTACGAGTCGCCCCGGCCGCCAAGCAGCCGTAGCTCGCTGGCGCGGACGTCGGGTCACCCCGCGAGATCACACAGCTTGTGTGACGACCGCTCACCCAGTCCACCCTCAGACTGCGGACATGGAGCCAGCCACGTCGACGGCACCTGTAGCCCTTGGGCGGTTCGCGCGTGCGGTCACGTATCTGGTGTACGCGTTCGTGCTCGTCGCGCTGGTCATCCTGCTGTTCGGGTTCTTCCTGCTGCTCTTCGGCGCCAACCCCCACGCACCCTTCGCCGAGTGGGTGTATCGCAGCCTGACGCGCGTAATGGCGCCGTTCCGAGGACTCTTCGAGCCGGTGCCACTCGACGGCAGGTCCGTCCTGGACGCGTCGATCCTCTTCGCGATGATCGTCTACGGGCTCGCCGCGCTCTTACTACACACCCTCATCGAGTGGATCACGGATCGGCTCGCCGAGCAGACCGAGAGCCGCTCGAGCAGCGCCTTGCGCGGCACCAGCCGGCAGCGCGGGGGCAGGCGCTCCGGCCGGGCCTGATGGCCGGCCAGGAACGACGCCCCGGCTGGCAGGCGGCGCCTCCCGCGCGGCGAGCCGTGCTCTTCGTCAACCCGCGCTCTGGCGGGGGGACCGCCCGGCGCGTCGGAATCGCCGAGCGCGCCCGAGAACGCGGGATAACGGCTGTGGTCCTGAGCCCGGGCCACAATCTCTCAAACCTGGTCGGTGAGGCCGTGGCGGGTGGCGCCGATGCGCTCGGCATGGCCGGCGGCGACGGGTCGCTCGCGGTCGTCGCCGAGACCGCGCGACGACACGGGCTCCCCTTCGTATGCATCCCGGCGGGGACGCGCAACCACTTCGCGGCCGATCTGGGAATCGACCGCGGCGACCCCGTCGGTGCGCTCGATGCATTCACGGACGGGGCGGAGCGGCGGATAGACGTCGCGGAGGTAAACGGCCAGATGTTCCTCAACAACGTCAGTCTCGGCGTCTACGGCGATGCCGTTCGCGAGCCGACCTACCGGGACGCGAAGCTGCGCACGCTTCTGAGGACCGCGGAGAAGGCGCGCAACTCGACGGCCGAGGCGCCGGCGCTGAGGCTCGTCGATGATCGTGGACGCGAGCACCGTGATCCTGCCGTGGTGATGGTCTCGAACAACCCGTACGGCCTCGAGAGGCGCGGGCACGGTGGGCGCCCGGTGCTCGACGGCGGGGAACTCGGGATCATCGTCGTCGACGCGCCGCGAGCCGGGCCTCCCAGGCCGGCCACGGCATGGACCGCGCCGAGCCTCGAGGTGTTCGCTGCGGTGCCGCTGCACGCGGGGATCGACGGCGAGGCGGTGGATCTGGATCCACCTGTCCGGTTCGGCATCAAACCCGCCGCGCTGCGCGTCCGGGTCTCCTCGCGCGACGCCGCCGCATGGCGCTCACCGCGATCGGGGCGAGAGCCGCACCGGTGAGGGAGCCGGCGATCACATCGCCGGGATAGTGGACGCCCGTGTGCACGCGGGAGTAGGCGACTACCGCGGCAGCGGCGTTGAGGGCGAGCCCAGCCTGAGGTGCATCCGCCGCCACACCGGCGGCGAACGCGAAGGCAGATGCCGCGTGGCCAGACGGGAAGGACCGGCTCACCGGCATCGTCACCTGGCGACCGGCCGGCACGTTGAAGGTGTCGCGGTCCGGCCGGCGGCGTCTGGCGAGCGGCTTCAGCACGCCGTTGACGACGGCGGAGGTGAGCGCGACAGACGCAAGGCCGTCGACCGCGGCGCGGCGACCCCGAGGACCTCCCGCAACTGCCAGCAGAGCCGCGCTCGCCAGCCACAACTTCGAGTGGTTGGCCGCGCGCGAGACGCCGCGCATGACACGGTCCAGCAAAGGCGTGGGGGTACTGGCGATCGCCGAGTACACGGCGGTGTCGAGCCGGACCAGCTCGTCCCGCCAGTCTCCAGGGTCGTCCTTCATTTCCATGGCACCCGCGGGCGCTTGAAGGGACTGCGCCGGACAGCAGGGGTACTGCGCACTTCGAGATCGCTGTCCCCGCTCTCGATCGCCGCGGTCGCTTCGTCCGGGGCGACCCCCGCGTAGATCATCGTGTCGGCCGCGACCGCCCGAACCGAGGCGATCATCGCGGCGAGCCCTGAGCCCAGGGCGGGGGCGCGCACCCGCCCGTCGACTTGCACCTCGCGCGCGACCTTCAAGGCTGAGTCGGCGGCCTGCTGGCGGTGGGTGCGATCCCCGGGATCCCGCGCCAGCTCGCGCAGCACAGACGCGAGTTGCCGGATCGACGGAGCCACCAGGTTGATGCCGTCTCGGTCGCCCCCGGCTGCGCCTCGGATCACGGCCACGGCGCTGCTGGCGAGCAGGTCCAGCTGGCCGGCGTTCTCGGTCTCCTTGACGACGGGATCCAGCTGCGATCGCGTGGTGGATCGGCTTGCTACTCGCGGGCCCGCACGTCGGGTTCGGGCGAGGTCCACCGTCTGGTCTCGGATGCGGCGAACGCCGTCGAGCGCACGCTCGCGGAGCGCCGGGTCATCGTCCTCGATCGCGTTCGCCGTCAGATCGAGCGCATCCGCCACGCCGTTGAGCGCTTCGCCCTCGGCACGCCGCAGCAGGCGAACCGGCTCGGGCGGAAAGAAGATCTGGCTGAAGACGAGAGCGACGCCGCCACCGATCAACGCATCGATCAACCGGTTGGGCCCGGCGTGGCCGTCTGCGATGGCGATCGTCAGGATCGCGGCCGCCGCCGCCTGGGCGACCGACACAGCCGTCCCTCCGAGCGCCCGGGTAATGAGGGTCGAGACCCAGATGCCGAGTAGCAGCGCGCCCGTGGTCGACCCGACGGTGCCGACGGCGAGCTCGCCCACGAGGATCCCGATGACGACGCCCTCCAACAGTCGCAGCGTGTTTCCGCCCCGTTCGCCCAGGGGGGCGTTGAGGCTGACGACCGCGGCGATCGGAGCGAAAAACGGGTGGCCGTGGTGACCGATGTGCACGGCGATCACCCAGGCGACTGCCGCCGCAACGGCCTGCTGGAGCAAGGCCCAGGCATAGGCGCGGATCCGCTCGGCGGCTCGCGGCCAGGTGCCTTCCAGCGAGGCGCGCGCGCCACGCAGCCATGCGCGTGCGCGAGTCCTCATGCCGGGTGCTTCGCGCGCTCGCTGCCCGATCGCCGGGCGGCGACTGCGGCCTCGATCTCTCGCATCCGCGCGAACACCTGACGCTCGGTGATCGTGCGCTGCGGGCGACCGCGGCCGACGAAGGCGACCGTCCAGCTCGCAACGGCCGCGACGCGATTCTTGAACCCGGTCAGGAGGGCCAGGTGCACGAAGGCCCACAGCAGCCATGCGACCAGTCCGGTGAAACGAAGTCGACGGAAATAGGCCAGGGCGCGGAACCGGGCAATCGTCGCCATCGTCCCCAGATCGCGGTAGCGAAATGGGCGCTCGACTGTGTCGCCGCTGAGGCGGCGAGCGATGGCCCGCGAAGCATGGACGCCGGATTGCATCGCCACTTCGGCCAAACCGGGGAGGCGATCGAGGCCCATCATGTCGCCGATCACGAACACCTCGGGGTGGCCCGGAAGCGTGCAGTCCGGCCGCACAGAGACCCGCCCGGAGCGATCGACCTCGGCGTCGCTCTGCTCGGCCAGGAGGGCACCGAGAGGTGATGCCTGGACGCCGGCCGCCCAGATCTTCGTCTTCGCTTCGATGCGGGAGCTCGAACCGTCCTCGAGCGAGACGTCTAGCCCGTCGGCGTCGACGCCAACGACCATGGTCCCGAGCCGCACCTCGATGCCCAGCCGCCCGAGATCGCGGCGCGCCCTGCGCTGGAGCCGTCCGGGGAAGGACGGCAGCACGGCGTCGCCGGCGTCCAACACGATGATCCGGGCAGTCGCGGGATCGATGCTCCGAAAGTTGCCCGTCAGCGCCCGGCGGGACAGCTCGGCGATCTGCCCGGCAAGCTCGACGCCCGTTGGGCCGGCCCCAACCACGACGAAGGTCAGCCAGGTCACTCGTGGCTCTGCGTCGTTCTCGAGCTCGGCCATCTCGAAGGCGCCGAAGATGCGTCCACGCACCTCGAGCGCGTCGTCGATCGTCTTCATCCCGGGCGCGTGTGCGGCGAACTCGTCATGGCCGAAGTACGACTGTCCGGCTCCCGCCGCAACGATCAGGCTGTCGTATGCAAGACGCTCCCGCTCGCCGGCCGTCTCGATTGTCATCTCGCGCGCCATGAGGTCGATGTCCGTGACCTCACCGAGCAGCACCCGTGCGTTTCGCTGCCTCCGCAGCACCTCCCGGGTCGGCGGTGCGATGTCTCCCTCCGACAGGACGGCCGTCGCCACCTGGTAGAGGAGCGGCTGAAAGAGATGATGGTTCGTCCGGTCGACGACGGTCAGATCCACCGGCGCGCGCCGCAGGGCGCGCGCAGCGAAAAGGCCGCCGAAGCCGGCTCCCACGATCACCACCCGATGTCGACCGGGTTGCGCGTTCAAGAGAGGCGCGCCCCCCAGGTTGTGGTCACGGATTCACCCGGCTCGAGCCGGATGACGTGGTCTCCGCTGGCGAACGCGTTGGGCGGACAGGTCATGGGCTCGGTCCCGAGGCCCCGCCGTGCGCGGTCGGGGGCGAGGGTGTCGCCCGTATAGGTCTCGACGAAGTCGTAGGAGTCATCGACCCAGAGCTCCGCGCATCCCCCGTCGGGACCCCATAGCCGGGTCCACGCCCGGCTGTCGTCGTCACGGACGAGATCGGTGAAGGCGTGGTCGATGCGAGCCTCGCCCAGGCCTCGCGGCTCCAGGAAGTCGAAGCCCGTGCCTTCGACGGGTTCGCGGCCCGTCGGCAGCTGCCGCTCGGAGTCCGTGAGGATCCGCGTCCCGCCGCTCAGCTGCAGCGTGCAGGCGTCGATCCGGCCGCTGCCGGGCGAGAGGTAGGGATGCTGGCCGTGTCCGTAAGGACAGGCACGGTCGCCGAGGTTCTCGGCAGTCGTGGCGACGGTGAGCCCATCGGGCCCGAGCTCATAGGAGACCCGGATCCCCAACATGAACGGGTAGCCCTCGCGCGGATAGAGATGGGTCGCCATTACGACTCGATCGGCGTCGCGTTCGGCGGCCTCCCAGGGCTGCCAGAGCAGGAACCCGTGGATGGCGTTCCGCCTCTCCGGCTCCGTCAGCGGCACCTGATATGTCGCGCCGTCGAACGGGTATCGGCCGTCCTCGAGTCTGTTCGGCCACGGGATGAGCGGCGCGCCGTGCGCGCCGTCGCGTATCCGGTCGGCCGCATAGGGTTCGAGAACGGGACGACCCTCCACCTCGTACTCCCGGAGGCCGCCGCCGATCTCGACGATCGTGGCGCGCTGCCGTCCGGAGTTGATCTCAAATTGGTCGCCGGAGGGCAGCATCGTCGTTCTCCGTCTTGACTTGGTGGCCACGGGGCTGGATCACGCGGCCACGGCTCGAGCGGCGGTGGTGTTCGGGCCCTGGGACAACCCTGAGAGCGGCCAGCCATCCGGCCCGGTGCCGCCCGCGGCGTACTCCTCCAGCGGCACTCGATCGTCTCGCCAGGCCTCCAGGACGGGCTCGATGATTCGCCAGGTCTCGACCGCCATGTCGCCCCGCACCGAGAGGATCTGGTCGTCGGCGAGGATGCTCCTGAGCACCTCGCCGTACTCGCGCAGCTCACCTGGCGCGAGGCCGGTGTCGAAGGTCACCGGGTCGAGCTCCCTGGGGTCGCCGGGGCCGTTGACGTTGAGGTCGAGTGTCACGCGGCCCGCATCCAGGGCGATTCCCAGGTGGAGCCGGTCGGGTTCCTCACCTCCGACGAAACCGGTCGGGATATGCGACGGTTGCTTGAAGGTGAACAGCACCTCCTGACGCGGGTTGCTGAGCGCCTTGCCCGAACGCAGCCGGAATGGCACCCCGGCCCACCGCCAGGTGTCGATCGCGAGTACGACCTCCGCGAGCGTCTCGGTCGTGCTGTCGGGCGGAACGCCCTCCTCGTCGACGTAGGACGGCAGCTCTCTCCCATCGATCCGGCCGGCGCTGTAGCGGGCGCGGTAGCTGTTCGCGACCGGATCGTCCTCCCAAACCCTGGTCGCCCGCAGGACCGCCGCCTTCGCGTCACGCACGTCGCCGGCCTTGATGGTGCTCGGTGCCTCCATCGCAACGATCGAGAGGACCTGCAACAGGTGGCTCTGGATCATGTCGACGAGGGCCCCGGCGCCGTCGTAATAACCAGCTCGTCCCTCCAGGCCGAGGGTTTCGTCGAAGACGATGTCCACGCTCTCGACGTGCTCGTTCGACATGAGCGGCTCGAAGACGCGGTTCCCGAAGCGCAGGCCGGCGATGTTCAAAACGGTGGAGGTGCCGAGGAAGTGGTCGACTCGGAAGACCTGCTCCTCGGGAACGAGCCGTGTCACCAGCTGATTGAGGGCCTCCGCGCTGGCGGCGTCGTGTCCGAACGGCTTCTCGAACACCAGCCGGCTTCCATCTGGCAGGTCGAGCGCCGTCAGGGCCTTGCAGGCCCGTTCGCTGATCGCTGGGGGAAGCGCGAAGTAGATCACCACGCTTCCGTCGCAGGCATCGATGACCCGCCGCCAATCGGCTTCGTCCGTGATGTCGGCCGAGAGGTAGCGCGTGGAGCCCGCGAGGGCATCCGGCCTATCGCCGCTCGCACCGGCGGCGGCAAACGACTCCGCTACCCGGTTACGCCAGCGCTCGTCGTCCCAGTCGACGATGTCGCAGCCCACCAGCGAGACCTCCTCGCCGCCGCCGCCGCTCGCGAGCAGGTTCCCCAGGCCGGGCAGCAGAAGCCGCCCGGCCAGGTCGCCGCTCGCGCCGAGGATGAGGAGTGTCTGCTTCCGTTCGGACGTCATGACGCTGCTCCTTCCTGAGTGCCTCGCTTTACGAGGTGGCCCGGGGCTTGCCAGTAGGGGCCGGCGGTCCGGTTTGCCCCGGGTATTCGCCCCTCCAGCGTTCCTGGAGCTCCTCGTTCACCGCCAGGAACTCGCGGTTCTTCGACTCCGGCACGTAGCGATCGGTGAACCAGATGGCGAAGACGCAGACGACTGCGAAGAGCCAGAACGTCTCACCCTGGCCGATCGCCGCGATCAGCGGCAGGAACGCGAGCGACACCGCGAAGTTCGCGGTCCAGTTGAAGGTCGAAGCCAGACTCGTGCCCTGAGCGCGATCCTCCGTCGGGAAGATCTCGCCGACCAGGACCCAGAAGATC
>JBKPIV010000034.1:0-5300 GCA_046730395.1 Actinomycetota bacterium
CAGCGGGGCGGATCGGATTCTGCCGATCGCGTTCGTGGTGATCTTCGGCACCGTCGTCCTCTACGGGCTCACGGCGGCGCCTGTGGCACGGCTTCTCGGCGTGGCCGGCGCGGGAGCTCCGGTGGTCGTGGTTGTCGGCGGTCACGCCTGGGCGCGGACGATTGCCCAGGCTCTCAAGGCGGCCGGCCTGAGGGTGCGACTGTGGAGCGGCAGCCTGGACGAGCGGACGGCGGCCCGCGAGGTGGGTCTCGAGGCGGGTGAGATCCCGCTCGGAGTCGACGTCGAGAGCCGGGAGGCCGAGCTCGAGGAGGTGAGCGACGCGCTGCTCTTGACCAAGAGCGACGACTTCAACGCCCTCGCTGCCTACGAGCTGCGCCAGGAGCTCGGTGCCGGCCGGGTTTACCGGCTCCCTCCCGCCGAGGGCGAGGTGGGGCGCGCACCCGCCTATGCCGAGGGCGCCCTCCTATTCGGGAAGGACCTCACGTTCGGCGAGCTGACCAGCCGCTTCGAGGGTGGGGCTCACCTCGTCGAGCTGGCGCCGGACCGGGCCCCGGATCACCTGCCGGCCGCCGATCGGCTGACGCCCCTGTTCCTGATCGCGAACGACGGAAGCCTGCAGGTCGTCACCGCGGGCTCGAGGCTCGAGACAAGCCCAGGCGACCGGGCCATCTGCCTCGCTGAGGGTTAGCTCAAGTTCACCCTGATGGGATGATGCGCGGGGAGAGGCTCGATTGGAAGATCCGGCGTACCCAGTCCACCCCGAGCCGGGAGTTGAGCCATGACCACCGCAACGAAGCCCAAAGCAACGCCGGGACCCGGCCCGAGCCATACGAGCGCTCCGCGGCCGGCCGACGTGCTGGTCATCTTCGGGATCACCGGCGACCTGGCGAAGGTGATGACGTTCCACTCGCTGTACAGGCTCGAGCGCCGCGGCCTGCTCGACTGCCCGATCGTGGGCGTCGCGGTCGACGACTGGACCGTAGACGACCTTCGGCGGCGGGCCCGTGACTCGATCGAAGGGGCGGGCGAGGCCGTTGATGAAGAGGTCTTCGACCGGCTCGCGGGGAGGTTCTCCTACGTGGCGGGCGATTTCTCCGATGCGGGGACATTCGAGCGGGTGGCGGCGGAGATCAAGGGCGCGACCAGCCCGGTCTTCTATCTCGAGATTCCGCCCTTCCTCTTCGGCACGGTGATCAAGGGCCTCGCCGACGGGGGGCTCACGGAAAACGCACGGGTGGTCGTCGAGAAGCCATTCGGCCACGACGTCGCCTCCGCGCGAGAGCTGAACGAGGAGGTCCATCGGTATCTGGACGAATCGCAGCTCTACCGGATCGACCACTTCCTGGGCAAGATGGGGCTTGTCGAGATTCTCTTTCTGCGGTTCGCGAACACGATGTTCGAGCCGATCTGGAATCGCCACTACGTCTCGTCCGTCCAGATCACGATGGCGGAGAGCTTCGGGGTGGAGGACCGCGGCCACTTCTACGACCCCGTCGGTGCCCTGCGCGACGTGGTGGTCAACCACATGATGCAGGTGGTCGCCGCCGCGGCCATGGAGCCGCCGGCGGGCCGCGACCCGACCACCCTCAAGGACTCGATGTTCTCCGTGTTTCGTTCCATGCCTGACGCCGACCCCGCGCACTACGTGCGTGGTCAGTACGAGGGCTACCGAGACATCGACGGGGTCGCCAACGACTCGACGACGGAGACCTTCGCCGCGCTTCGCCTGGAGATCGAGAACTGGCGTTGGTCCGGGGTGCCGTTCTTCCTGCGCACGGGCAAGGATTTGCCCGTGACCCAGACCGAGCTCCGGCTCGTGTTCCATCACCCTCCACGGCTCGGACTTCTTCCAGAAGGAACGAAGCGGCCGGAGCCCGACCAGCTCGTCGTGAAGCTGGACCCGACCACCGGCATCCAGCTCCTCGTCGATGCGCAGCGCAGCGAGGCGATGGCGCCTGAGCAGATCCACCTCGACATGGAGTTCGCCGAAGAGGGCGGCGAGGGTCCCACGCCGTATGAGGTGCTCCTCCACGCCGCGATGATGGGCAACAGCGTGCGCTTCACGCGGCAGGACAACGTGGAGGAGACCTGGCGCATCCTGCAACCGCTGCTCGACTCTCCACCGCCGGTCCACAGCTACGCGAAGGGCTCCTGGGGCCCGGAGGCCGCCAACGATCTCGTTGCCGGGCACGGCGCCTGGCACGGCCCATGGGTGGCGTCATGAGTCCCCAGAAGACCAAGGCGAAAAAGGCAAGCGGGGAAAAGCAACGAGCCTCGAGCCCCGACGGCCCGAAGGCGTCCGCCTCCGCGCGGCGCAGGGAGCAGTCGGCGGCGGCGCCCTCGCCATTCCCCCCGATTGCGGACTACGGGTTCCTGTCCAACTGCCACACAGGAGCCCTCGTAGCGCCGGACGGCGCGATCGATTGGCTGTGCGTACCGAGCTTTGACTCGCCGAGCGTGTTCGGCACCCTGCTCGACCGCCAGGCCGGGAGCTTCCGCCTCGGACCGTTCGGGATCAACGTTCCCAGCGCCCGCTTCTATGAGCCGGGGACGAACATCCTCGCCACGACCTGGCGGACGCCGACCGGCTGGGCCAGCGTCTTCGACGCCCTGACCATGGGCCCCACGCATGGCGAGGACACGGTCACTCCGCACACGCGTCCGCCCGCCGACGAGGACGGGGAGCACCTGCTGGTGCGCACGGTGCTCTGCCTCGAGGGCAAGGTGGAGGTCGAGCTCGTGTGCGAGCCGGTCTTCGACTACGGGCGCGTACCTGCCGAGTGGGAGCTCGTCGACGGAGACCGCCACATGGCCGACGCGAGCGGTGGGGACGTCACGATCCGCCTGGCGACCGACATGGCGATGGGGATCGAGGGCAATCGGGTTCGGGCCCGCCACACACTCGAGCAGGGAGAGCAGCTCTATTGCTCGCTCTCGTGGGCCGAGGGGCTCGCCTGCCCCCGGGATCTCGACGATGCCAATGCGCGAATCGCTGCGACCCGGCGGTACTGGCGGGGTTGGCTTGCACGGGCCCGGCCTGTGGACCACCGCTGGCGCGAGCCGATCCAGCGCTCGGCGCTCGCCATCAAGGGCCTCACCTACATGCCAACCGGGGCGACCGTCGCGGCGCTCACTACGTCCCTCCCCGAGACTCCCGGCGGCGAGCGCAACTGGGACTACCGCTACACCTGGCTGCGGGACTCGACCTTCACCCTTCAAGCGCTGCATTTCCTCGACCTCGACTGGGAGGCCGACGAGTTCATGCAGTTCGTCGCCGACCTCGAGCCAAACGACGATGGCGCGCTCCAGATCATGTACGGGATCGACGGACGCCGCGATCTCACGGAGTCGACCCGCGACGACCTCTCCGGCTATGCCGGAGCCAGGCCGGTGCGCATCGGCAACGGCGCCTACGGCCAGCGCCAGAACGACGTCTTCGGTGCGGCGCTGGACTCCATTCTTCTGCACACCCGGCGCTCAGAGCGGCTGCCCCGGCGTCTGTGGCCGATCGTCGAATCGCAGGCCAGGTGCGCGACCGAGGTTTGGAAGAACCCGGACCAAGGCATCTGGGAGGCGCGGGGCGCGCCTGAGCACTACGTCTCGTCGAAGCTGATGTGCTGGGTCGCGCTGGACCGCGCGGCGAAGCTCGCGGCGATCCGCGGCGACGCCGACCTGGAGGCCACCTGGCAGTCGACCGCCGACGAGATCAGGGACGACATCCTCGAGCACGGCGTCAGGGATGGCGTCCTGCGCCAGCACTACGACACCGATGCCCTGGACGCCTCGACGCTCTTGGCGGCCCTCTTCGGCTTTCTCCCCAGGGACGACGAGCGCCTTCGCAAGTCCGTCGAGGCCATCGCCGACGACCTGACCGAGGACGGCTTCGTTCTGCGCTATCGGACGGGCGAGACCGACGACGGCTTGTCGGGCAAGGAGGGGAGCTTCCTGATCTGCTCCTTCTGGCTCGTCACGGCGCTGGCGATCGTCGGCGAGGAGCAGCGCGCCCGCGACCTGATGGAGAAGCTCTTGAGCGTGGCCTCGCCGCTCGGCCTCTACGCCGAGGAGTTCGACACCAGCACCGGCCGCCATCTGGGCAACTTCCCACAGGCCTTCTCCCACCTAGCGCTCATCGAGGCGGCGGCTGTGATCATCGTCGCCGAGCGCCTCGAGGAATACGGAGCGTGAGCGACTCCTACGACGTGATCGTGATCGGTAGCGGCGCCGGAGGCGGCACGCTCGTCCACCACCTGGCACCGTCGGGCAAGCGGATCCTGCTGCTCGAACGCGGTGACTGGCTGCCGCGAGAGCCGCAGAACTGGTTGGCCCAGGACGTGTTCGTGGAGAACCGCTACGTCTCGCCCGAGACCTGGTACGACGCCGACGGGAAGCCGTTTCAGCCTCAGGTCCACTACTTCGTGGGCGGCGCTACCAAGCTCTACGGCGCCGCCCTCTATCGCTTGCGAGCGGAGGATTTCGGGGAGCTGCGCCACCACGACGGCGTTTCCCCCGCTTGGCCGATCTCCTACGACGAGATGGAGACCTATTACACCCAGGCCGAGCAGCTGTATCAGGTACACGGCGCGCGGGGCGAGGATCCGACCGAGCCGCCCGCCAGCGCGCCCTATCCGTTCCCGGCCGTCTCGCATGAACCGCGGATCCAGCAGCTCTCGGACGACCTCGCCGCTGCGGGCCACCACCCCTTCCACGCCCCCTGCGGGATCATGCTCGACGAGGGCAACATGCCCTACAGCCGCTGCGTCCGCTGCCCCGACTGCGACGGCTTTCCCTGCCTGGTGCACGCCAAGGCCGACGCCGAGGTCCTCGCTGTGCGGCCGGCGCTCGAGCACCCGAACGTAACCTTGCTCAGGAACGCGCAGGCCGTCAGGATCGACACGAACGAGTCGGGCACCGCCGTGACCGAGGTCGTCGTCGAGCGCGATGGCGAGACCGAGGCGTTCGCCGGCGAGATCGTGGTCGTCTCGTGCGGGGCGGCCAACACGGCCAAGCTCCTCCAGCTGTCGGCGAGCGACAAGCATCCCAACGGCCTGGCCAACGGCTCCGATCAGGTCGGCCGCAACTTCATGTTCCACGACAGCGTGGCGGTGCTGGCGTTGTCGCGAGAGGAGAACCCGACGGTGTTCCAGAAGACCCTCGGCCTCAACGACTTCTACTTCGGAGGCGACGACTTCGAGTACCCGCTCGGCAACATCCAGATGGTCGGCAAATCACAGGCGCCGATGTTCCGCGGCGAGAAGCCGGGGGAGACGAAGCTCGCGCCACAGTGGACCCTCGAGCGGGTC
>JBKPIV010000035.1:0-28604 GCA_046730395.1 Actinomycetota bacterium
GGCCGCATCTCGGCGGACAGTCTCCGGCTTGGTCGTCCAACGCTACCGCTAGGCGCGGAGGCCGTCGCACAAAGGCCGTGGGCGAGAGGTACACCTACGCACGCTGATGCGCCTTCAGCGGCTGGCGAGACATCGACCAACGCCAAGCGCGGGTGCCGGATGAAGTGACGGTCGCCCCGTTTCTAAAGAGGCCTGACACGAGTTCTCAGGGCCTCACTTTGGGTTTGTGCGACAGCCTCGCGTGAAAGGAGGTGTGCGAAGGCTCGCGTGGGCGCCCCACCGCCGTCTCTCCTAGCCAATGGGGATCGGGCCGAACAAATAACGCGAAGGCGACCTAACCATGCTGTTGTGCACCTACCCGGCGCCACGCCCGCGCATATCAACCCTTCACACGCCGAAGCGACACTCGGGTGAGCTTGGCACGAGACGACTGCCTCCCGTCCGCAGCGGGCGTCTGCCAGCCGCTGACGTTGACGCTCGCATACGCGCAAACCAGCAGTGGTGGCTGGCGATCGAGCGTACGTCGCGCCGCATAGAGGAGCGGGTGTGGCGCCGCGCGGCCCTATCCGGGTGGGGCTGGGGGAAGGGTCGCGCGTGCCTTGGGTCCCCGAGCTGTTCTCCGCACAGGTGCTGGCGCGGTTAGAGGACAGGCGGCTTGAGAAGCTTGTCGCTGTGCCGTACTTCGCCGGTTTGATGGCCGGCGAGACCGACGCGCTGATCCACTCCTTCGCCGGCGGGCCCCAGCTTCACTATCCGTTCCGCGGACGCGTCAAGGGGGCGCGGGCATTCCCTGCTTACGTCACCGAACCCAAGGATCGAGGGCCGTACGGGGCGAGATGACCGGGGGCATCGGTCGCACCTGGCCTCGACGGTGCTGGCGGGCCGCCGGCGCTCGGAGCGCCGGCGGCCCAGCCCGCGCTACCGGATCAGGTCGAAGGTGATCTTCGTCCGCACCGGCTCGAGGCTCGACTTCGGCGCGATCGAGGGCCGCGCCGCGCTGAGCTTCGTCCGCGACGAGAGGGCCTTCAAGACGACTTCGCCCGTCGTGCCCTCGTAGCGGCCGGTACCGCCGACCACCGGGACCGCGACTCCGTTGGCAAGGTGCGCGACATTGAACGCCCCGTCCACGAGGATCTTCCCGTGCGGGAGCTCGACCGTGCCCTCGAAGTCGGCCTCGAGGTCCTCGGACGACACCCGAGTGATGGTCAGCAGCGTCTCCGAGCGGCCGACCTTGTGGCCGTTCCGGACGACCGGAGCATCCGCGGCCGCGTGCTGGTCCTGTGCCGGCGATGTGCCGAAATTGGGCGGCGTGATCGTCCCCTGTCCGTTCTCGCTCACCACCGAGAAGTGCCTTTCGTGGTGGGAGCTCGATGCGGACGACGTGCCGATCACCAGCGCCGGGACGGCGATCGCCGCCGCAACGCCGAACGCTACGACTGCAGGTCGCTTCATCGTGCCTCCTTCTGGGCGAGCCTCGGCTACGAGACCCCACCCCTCGTGTTGCGCCGATGGCCCATTCGCGCCGACTCTAGCCGGCCCCGGCACCGAGCGATGGGGCCCTCAGACCGCGCTACTCCTCAAAGACCTCATCCCCGAGATGTCGATGAAGGACAGCCTGGGCCTCGTCGAGTCGACGGGGCAAAGCTCCGAACTGAGCATCGCGCTCCTCCCGGGGGACGACTGGCCGAGCGGCTGAGCCCGTCCAGTGGCGACTCGCGTCACTGGCGATCCGCAAGTGCCTGGCCCCCGCGGTCGCCGCCGGCACCCCGGACTTGCTGGCGTTGCGACGAGCGGATCGAGCCGGGCGAGCCGTGGTACCTCGGCCACGACGATGAGGCAGGTGCTATCCGACAGGCGGCGCTCGAGGCGACAGTGGTCGAGGAAGTCGGCGAGCTCTCGGTCCATCGGGAATCTCCTTCGGGCAGGCCGAGAGCTCCTGCCGGCCCAGGTATGACGAGTATCCGGCTTACAGGCCTGCTACGGGAAAGCCCCGCCCCGGCGGGGCCTTCCTATGTGACCTTGGACTAGAGGTTGCGGAAGGCGTAGAGGATTGCGGCCCCCAGCGTGGAGCTGGTCGTCGTGCACGGTGTCTCGGGGGGATCGCGTCCCTCTGCGAGTAGCTCCCCGGTGCCTGCGATGCGTCGGGGCCGGTTTTGGGACCCGCGGAGACTTCCGCCCGCGCCGCGCGAGAAAGAAGTCCGGAAGGTAACCGGCGTGAATGCAGCGGTTGGAGCGGCCCCGCCGGGCCGCCCCAACCGCTTCGTCGGTCGCGGCGTTCAGCCCGTCGTCGCCGGCCGCTCTTTGCGGTGGCGGCGGTTGCTGACAACGAGCGCCCCGCCGAGGCCGATCATCGTGAGCGCGAACGCGGTGCCCGCGCCGATCCCGGCGTCGCCCCAGTCGAAGCCCGGGTTGGGCGCCGTTTGCACGACGCGGACCTGCGTCGGCGGCCGGTCCACCTGGCGCTGCTGAGCGCCGCCCAGTTGGGCACCGGGATGGACCTGCTCGAACGGCAGGGCCGACGCCGAAGGGACCGCGATCGCCGCGACGGCCAGTACGAGTGCGAGGCCGGTGAGTCGAGGATGCTTGAGGGCCATGTCCTGATACCTCCTGTGTCGCCGATCGCCCACCGCGATCGGATGCGGCCAAGCCTGCCCGGCGGTGGTAAACGGGCGCCTGGATTCGGCTGCATGCCGGTAAACGGCGAGCGCCCCGCGCCCGCATCCGCGGTGCTAGCCTCGCCCGGACTGGGGGGATAGCAGCATGGTGGAATTCCGGATACTCGGCCCGCTCGAGGTCATCGAGCAGGAGCGGGCCCTCCCGCTGGGGGGCGCCAAACAGCGAGCCCTGCTGGCGGTCCTCCTGCTCCATCGCCGCGAGGTTGTGTCGACCGATCGCCTGATCGACCACCTGTGGGGCGAGAGGCCTCCAGCGACGGCCGCCAAGACCGTCCAGGTCTACATCTCCCGCCTGCGGAAGACGCTCGGCGCCGATCTCGTCGTCACCCACGGGCGCGGATACGTCCTCGCCGCGGAGCCAGACCAGGTCGACCTCGACCGCTTCGGCGAGCTCGCCGCCGAGGGTCGGCGCGCCCTCGAGGAGGGTGAGCCCGGGCGCGCGTCGAGGAGGTTGCGGGAGGCGCTGGCGCTGTGGCGCGGGCCGCCCCTCGCCGACCTCGCCTACGAGCCCTTCGCGCAGACCGAGATCGGGGGGCTCGAGGAGGCGCGGCTCGCCGCGCTCGAGGATCGGATTGACGCCGACCTCGCGCTCGGCGACCACGCCCGGCTGGTCGGCGAGCTGGAGGCCCTTTGCCGGGAGAACCCGCTCCGAGAGCGACTTCAGCGCCAGCTCATGCTCGCGCTCTATCGCTCCGGACGCCAGGCCGACGCCCTGGAGCGCTACCGGCGGGTCCGTCAAACGATGGTCAACGAGCTTGGCCTGGAGCCGGGCCGTGAGCTCCAGGAGCTGGAACGCGCGATCCTGGCCCAAGATCTAGCCCTCGAGGCCCCGGCCCGCCCGACGCGGCCGGAGCGCATCGCCGCCCGGGTGGGCGTCGGCCGGGGAGCGATGCTCATCGCCGGCGGCGGCCTCGCATTGCTCGCCGCGGCCGTCGCGGCGGTCATCGCGGCCAGTGGGAGCAGCGCCGGATCGGAGCTGGCCAGCGCCAACTCGCTCGCCGTGATCGATCCCGAGTCGGACGGAGTCGTTGCCAGCGTGCCGACCGGCATCGATCCGGCCGACGTCTCCGCAGACGCGAATGGCGTGTGGGTCGGAAACCGCGGCGACGACACGGCGACGCAGGTCGACCCGGAGACGATGACGGTGCTGAGCACGACCGCTGCCGAGACCAGCGTGGGGGGACTGGCGGCGGGCGCCGGCGCCGTCTGGATCGGCGACAGTCGGGGCTCGAAGCTCGTGCGCATCGATCCTGACTTGCAGTCAAGCCGCGCGATACAGCTCGCGCCGAGACCGGACGTGTTCAGCACCTCGACCGCCCTGAACCCCGTCGCCGTCGGTCGCGGCGCGGTCTGGGTGGGGAAGTCAGCCGGCGGGCTCGCCCGTGTCGATGCCGAGAGCGGCGATGTGGTCGCCAAGGTCCCTGTGGGAAACAGCCCCAGCTCGATCGCGACGGGCCTCGGCGGTGTCTGGATCGCAGACGACGTCGATAACACCGTGACCCGGATCGATCCGAAGAGCGTCAACGCGGTTACCGCCACCACCCCGGTCGGACAGGAGCCCGCCGCGGTCGCCGTCGGCGAGGGAGCCGTGTGGGTGGCGAACGCTCAGGACGACACCGTGTCGCGAATCGATCCCGACACCGCGGCGGTGACCGGGACGATCCCGGTGGGGCGCCGCCCAACGGGAATCGCAGCAGGCGGAGGGGCAGTCTGGGTGGCGAACAGCCTGGACAGCACCGTCTCGCGCATTGACCCGGAAACCAACCGGGTCGAGGCTGCGACGGAGGTAGGCGAGGCCCCGCAGGACGTCACGGTCGCGCACGACCTCGTGTGGGTCAGCGTCCGCGCGGGGGCGACCCCGCCCGAGGCGCCGGCGAGCACGTCCGCGGAGGATTCCGCGCGGGTCCTCATTCCCGAAGAGCCTGCGTCAACCGATCCGGCGCTCGCAGACCTCGCCGACCTCGAGCGCGTCGGGGCGACCTGCGCGCTCCTCTACAACTACCCGGATCGCCCGTTCCCCGAGGGTGCGAGCCTGGAGCCCGAGCTTGCGAAGGGACAACCCTTGGTCTCGAATGACGGCAGGACTTACACGTTCACGATCCGCTCGGACTTCCGCTTCTCGCCACCCTCGAACGAGCCCGTGACCGCGGCGGCTTTCGCACGGGCGATCGAGCGCGCACTCAACCCGGGCCTGGGCTCCTACGGGGGCGCACTCGTGGACGACATCGTCGGAACCCAGAAGTACAGGGCCGGCAAGGCCCGGCATCTCGCCGGCGTGACCGCCGGGGGCGACACCCTCACCGTGCAACTGACGAAACCAACCGAGAATCTTGTCGAGCGCCTCTCGACGCCGTGGTTTTGCGCCGTCCCTCCTGACACGCCGATCGGCCACGAGGTCGAATCGCTCCCCTCGGCCGGCCCCTACTACGTCGCTTCGCGCGTTCCCGACCGCAGCCTTGTGCTCCGCCGCAACCCCAACTACGTGGGCGAGCGGTCGCACGAGCTGGCAGAGATCCGCTACGAGATCGGCGTTCCGCCGCAGCGCGGTGTCGAGGAGGTCGCGGCCGGACGTGCCGACTACGTCGTCCTTGATCCACTCATAGAGACCGTCACCCCCATCCGGCCGGAAGTGTTCCGGCGGCTGAACACTCGCTACGGGCCGCGCAGCGAGGCCGAGCGCGCCGGGCGCCAGCAGCTCTTCACGGAGCCCGCTCTGAGCCTCTACTACTTCCTCTTCAACCGCAGCCATGGGCCATTCGCGGACGCGAAGCTGCGGCGCGCCGTCGCCTACGCGATCGATCGCCGAGCCCTGGCGGCCCACACCGGTCTGGGGCAGAGGGGAAGGCCGACTGACCAGTTCATTCCGCCGGGGGCGCCCGGTTTCGAGGACGCGGCGATCTATCCGCTCGCTGGCCCCGACCTCGCCCATGCGCGGGAGCTGGCGGGAGGGAAGCGGCGCCGCGCCGTGCTCTACACGTGCGACTTCCCCGATTGCACCCGCCACGCGCGGATCCTGCAGGCGAACCTCCGCGCGATCGGGATCGACCTCGACGTCCGTCAATTCCCGCTCGGGGAGTTCTTCGGGAGGGTCAAGAGACCGGGCGAGCCCTGGGACCTGGCGTACTGGAACTGGTTCCCCGACTTTCCCGACCCCGCTAACTTCATCGACGACCAATTCGGTCCCGCCGGGCAGATCCCCGCTGTCGCTCGCGCTCCCGCGATCGAGGACTCGATCGCCGATGCCGGCCGCGTGAGCGGTGACGCCCGCCTCCACGCCTACGCCAGGCTCGACCGCGACCTCGCGGAGCACGTTGTGCCCGCAGTGCCGTTCGCCAGCGGCACGACGACGCGCTTCCTCTCCGCGCGCATGGGCTGCCCGGTGTTGCATCCGGTCTACGGACTCGATCTCGCCGCGCTGTGCGTCCGCGAAGATGGCGGGGGTTGAGGCGACGCTCGGGATTGTGTGCCAGAGCGGAAATCCTCGATAGACCAAGCGGAATACAGTCCGCCCGAATATCGCAATGTCGCGGTCACGCGTCTCAAAGACGGCGGGCAGAGAAGTCTTGCCCAGGTAGGGCCTGGTCAAGGTGGAGATCATTCAGGCAGGAACTCGCGTTTCTAGTGCGGCAGGAGCGCGGCCCGCAGGGCAGAAAGAACCAGGTGGCGGAACGTCGCAAATAGCGACGACCGCGCGTTAGCGAATGCTCATCAAACGCACATTTCCGTCTGAGGCTCTGTTAGCATGCCGCCACCTTCCGGCTGAATCCCCGCCACATACCGCGGGGATCGGGGGACCCAGTCACCTGGGGCGAATCGCAGGCGATTGCCGCGTAGCGCCTTTCTCTTTCGGCGCGAGCCCGACAGCTAACCCCGTAAGCGACGAAAGAGCATATGTTCGAAGGACCGCCCGGCTCCCGGGCGCAAAACGAATATTGGCGACGCCAGCCTGATTCCCGGCGACGCCAGCCTGACTCGCCGTTCATTCGCCACCCCGATCGCATCGCCCTCTGGGCGGTGGCGATGGCCGTGGTCGGGATGATCGCCGCCGCCGCCAGCGCCCACGCCGGCTCGGGCGGCATCGACGCGTCGACCGGCGGGACCGGCGGCTCGGTCGGCTCGGGCTCGTGTCCGGACGCTCGCTTCGGCGCCCGCGCGCTGAAGCTCGGCGACTGCGGCACGGACGTCAAGACCCTCCACTGGGTGCTGAAGGCGGCGGCGTACAGCGTTCCGCTCGACAAGGAGTTCGACAACCCCACCGACGGCTCGGTGCGGGCCTTCCAGCGACGCCATGGCCTCGACGCCGACGGCGTCGTCGGCGACACCACGCGCAAGAAGGTCGCGAGGACGATGGCAAAGAGCACCGCGACCTGGTACGGGCCCGGACTCTTTGGCCGCCAGACCGCGTGCGGCAAGACTCTCCATCGCAGCACCCTGGGCGTCGCCCACCGCAATCTCCCCTGCGGGACGAAGGTGACCCTCAAGTACAAGAGCCATTACGTGAGGGCCCGGGTGATCGACCGCGGCCCGTACACAAGGGGCGTTCGCTGGGATCTGACCCAGGGGACGGCCGAGGCACTCCACTTCACCACCACAGACACGATCCGCGCCGCCCCGATCAAGTAGCGATGCCCCCCGCTGGGCGGCGGGGTCACAGTGGCAGCGGTCGCGTGGCGACTTTCCCCGGTCGCCCGCGACCGGCTGCCACCGAGCAGTGGGTCGTTGAAGGCGCTCAGGCAGCGGCGGCCGAGGGCAGGACCGAGGGATCGGACTGATCCTGCGGCAGCGCGGCGGCATTGGCCATCAGGCTCTGGAACTCGTTCAGCGCCAGATGCGCGACCGCTTCGAGCAACTGCTCATCGCTCCAGTCGACCTCGCGCGCCTCCTCGAGGAGGTGGTGGGCGGGACGCCCGTCGGCCTCGAACAGCGCCTTCAGAAAGGCGAGCAGCGCCGCCTCGCGCGGGTCACCCGACGACCAGCTGCGGGCGCGGGAGATCTCGTTGAGCCCGAGGCCGGCCGCCCGTGCCGTCTTCGCGTGCTGTGCGATCGAGTACGTATCGCCGCGGTCCTCGGCGACCGCGAGGGCGATGCGCTCGCGAGTGGGACGCGGGAGCTTGCCGCCCCGAAGCTCATGGCGCATGCGGGCGAAGGACCGCAGCGCCGCCGGAGAGCCGGCGAGAACGCCCACGAACTTCGACACCGAGCCCCCGGCGCTCGACATGCCCTTGAGGAGCTTCGCGCTCTCGTCCGGCGCGGTGAGCTCGTCGTGGATGTGGAAGCGGCTCATGTCGGTCTTCACGGTCATCGCTCTGGCTCTCGATCTCGGTCGCCTTTTAGCCTCCAGCCGTTACCCGGTTTACGCGCGATTAACGGCGCCTTTACTTTACTTTTAGCGCATTACTTACTGTACGTAAGTTTATCGCATGATCCGCGCCCTCGCGTTCCCGGATCCGGCGCGCCTCATCTCGTGTACGTGTCCACGCAGCGCTCCGGTTCACCTCCAGGCGCCGCCGATATGGTTCCGCCCTCGCCGCGGGCAGAAGGCCCCGCTTTTGCGGCGGGCGAAGCCGACGCCCCAAGCACCCGACGACCGGAGGAGAAGATGGCCCACATCGATGCCGTGCAAACCGAGACAGCCGACGACGTGCTGAGGGTGGTCGAGGAGCGCGACGTGAGGTTCATAAGGCTCTGGTTCACGGACGTGCTCGGCCAGCTGAAGAGCTTCTCGATCAACGCGGCGGAGCTAGACGACGCCTTCGAGGGGGGGATGGGGTTCGACGGGTCCTCGATCACCGGGTTCAACCCGATCGAGGAGTCGGACATGATCGCGATGCCCGACCCGAGGACGTTCGCGGTCATCCCCTGGCGGCCCGCGGAGAAGGCGACCGGCAGGATGTTCTGCGACATCCGGGTCCCGGGCGGCGAGCCATACGAGGGCGACCCGCGCTGGATCCTGCGCCGGGCCCTCAAGCGCGCCGAGGACATGGGGTTCGACGCCTACAACCTCGGGCCCGAGCTCGAGTACTTCTACTTTCGCTCGGCGAAGCCCGGCGAGGGACCGCCGGAGACCCTGGACGAGGGCGGCTACTTCGACCTGACCACGCTGGACGCCGGATCGGACGTGCGGCGGGAGACGATCCTGGCGCTCGAGCAGCTCGGGATCCACGTCGAGTACGCGCATCACGAGGTCGGGCCCTCCCAGCATGAGGTCGACATGCGCTACAAGGACGCGCTCTCGATGTCGGACGACTGCATGACGTACCGGATCGTCGTCAAGGAGTACGCGATGAAGTACGGCTGGCACGCCACCTTCATGCCGAAGCCCCTGTTCGGCGAGAACGGGTCGGGGATGCACGTCCACCAGTCGCTCACCCGTGACGGGAAGAACGCCTTCTTCGACGCCGACGACCAGTACTACCTGTCGGCGACGGCGAAGGCGTTCATCGCCGGACAGCTGAAGCACGCGCGCGAGATCGCGCCGCTCTTCGCCCAGTGGGTGAATTCGTACAAGCGGCTCGTGCCCGGCTTCGAGGCGCCGACCTACCTCGCCTGGTCGCGCCGCAACCGCTCGGCGCTGATCCGGGTCCCCCTCTACCACCCGGGAAAGGAGCAGGCGACCCGGGCGGAGTTTCGGCCCCCCGACCCCGCGTGCAACCCCTACCTGTGCTTCGCCGGCATGCTGCACGCGGGCCTCGAGGGGATCGAGAGGGGATACGACCTCCCCGAGCCGATGGAGCAGAACCTCTACCACCTGACGCCCGAGGAGCGCGAGAAGCGCGGCATCGAGGAGCTGCCGGAGACGCTCGGCGAGGCGATCGAGATCGCCGCCCACTCCGAGCTCGTGCTCCGGATCCTCGGCGAGCACACCTTCAAGCGCTTCATCGAGATCAAGCGCTCCGAGTGGGCCGACTACCGGGTCCAGGTGACCCCCTGGGAGATCGAGACCTTCCTCCCGATCCTCTAGGGCTCAACGCCGGCGAGCCGTCCGTCGCCGCCTCGCGAGGGATAATCGCCGCCCGTGGGCGATGAGGTGCGACACCACGGCATCCTTCGCGCCGGCCTCGTGCTGCTCGCGTTGCCCTCCGTCGTCATCGGCCTCTGGACGCTGGTGGCGCCCCACGACTTCTACGTCAACTTCCCGGGCGGCGGGCGACACTGGGTGTCGGCGATTCCGCCCTACAACGAGCACCTGCTGCGCGACTTCGGCTCGGCGAGCCTGACGATCGCGATCGTGCTGCTCGGCGCGGCGCTCTTCCTGGAGCGACACCTGGTCCAGGTCGCGCTCGTCTCATACATCGTCGGCACGCTCGCCCACTTCGGCTATCACCTGACGACCACCGAGCACTACTCGACCGGCGACAACCTCGCCAGCCTCGGCGGCTTCGCGGTCGAGCTGATCCTGGCTTTGGCGCTGCTGTTCTTGGCCCGCGAGATGGTCAGAGCTTCCGCAGCGCCCCAGCCCGCCGCGTCGTCTCCTTCCCACTCCGTTCGCTCCTGACCACGTAGCGGGGGTCGTCCGGGGACGCGGCGACCACGCGGTCGTTCACGACCGTGCGCGAGGTAAGTCGCCGCCGGACCGTTCCCACCACCTTGCGGCCGCGGAAATTCCACTCGACGCGGTCGCCTCGCTTGAGCTCCTGAGCCATGCATCCGGCCTTTCGTCGGGGTCCAGAGGGCAAACCCCGGCCCGCGGCCGCGCGCCCCGGAGGCGCGCAGCGCTACTCAGGCGAGCGCGGCCGCCAGGTCGTCGGGCTCGGTCACGGGCTGGTGGCAGGCGAAGTTCTCGCAGACGTAGGCGGCGGGCCTTCCGCTGACCGCCGAGCGCTCGAGCATCAGCTCCGGCCGCTCGGTCCCCTCCGGCCCGCCGGCGACCACCACGTAGGGCCGAAAGCCTGAGCGCACCACCGCCGCGAGCTCGCCGAGCCCGTCGCCGGCGCTGGCCCCGACCAGCGCGACCTCCTTGACGGAGGCGAAGTGGAAGTCCATCGCGCAGAGGAGGTGGGCCAGCGCGTGAGGGTGGCGTCCCGCGGCGCGATGGAGGAGCCGGAAGACGCCGACGGCGTGCTTCTCGTACTCGCGCTCGCCCGTGAGCGCCGCCAGACGCAGCAGCCCGTAGGCGGCGGCGGAGTTCCCGGAGGGAATCGGATGATCGTCGACGTCCTTGCGGCGCGCGATCAGCTGCTCGTGATCGTGGGCGGTGGTGAAGAAGCCGCCCCTCTCCGTGTCCGCGAAGAGCTCGATCATCCGGTCGGCCGCCTCGCGGGCGGCGTCGAACCAGCGCACGTCGAAGGTCGCCTCATACAGGGTGAGGAGCGCCTCGACCAGGTAGGCGTAGTCCTCGAGGTAGGCGCCGAGGCGGGCCTCGCCGTCCCTGTAGGAGCGAAGCAGGCGCCCGCCCTCGTCGCGGAGGTCGCGCTGGACGAACTCGGCGCACGCGATCGCGGCTTCGAGGTACTCGTCGCAGGGCAGCGCGGCGCCCGCATCGGCGAGCGCGGCGATCATGAGCGCGTTCCAGGACGCGAGGCGCTTGTCGTCCTTGCCGGGCCAAGCCCGCCGCGACCGGTAGGTGTAGAGCGCGCGGCGGGCCTCGTTGAGCCCTCCGGGGCGCTCGGCGGCCGGCCCTCCGGGCACGTGCACGATGTTGCGACCCTCGAAGTTCCCCTCCTCGGTGACGCCGTAGTAGGGGACCACGTCCGCGGCGGCGTCCGGGAGCCCGGCGGCGGCCAGCGCCTCCTCCATCTGGGCGGGGGTCCAGAGGTAGAACCTGCCCTCCTCGCCCTCGGAATCGGCGTCGAGCGCCGAGTGGAAGCCGCCCTCCGGGCCGCGCATCTCGCGCAGCGCCCACTGCAGGGTCTCCTCGCATACCCGCCGCCAGCGCTCGTGTCCGAGCGCCTGCCAGCCGTGGAGGTAGGTGCGGGCGAGGAGGGCGTTGTCGTAGAGCATCTTCTCGAAGTGCGGGACGAGCCAGACGTCGTCGACCGAGTAGCGGGCGAAGCCGCCGCCGACCTGGTCGTAGATGCCGCCGTGCGCCATCGCGTCGAGGGTCACCTCGACGACGTCGTGCACGCCTCTGGCCAGCAGCAGCTCGAGCGCGGGCGCGGGCGGGAACTTCGGCGCTCCGCCGAAGCCGCCGTTTCGCATGTCGGCCATCATCCGCAGGCGGCTGACCGCGGTGCCGACCACGTCGCGGCTGAGCGGCTCCGTAGACGGCTCAAATCTGCCGATCGCCCCGAGCTGGTCGCGGATCCGGTCCGCTGACTCGCGGATCCGCTCGCGCTGGGTGCCCCACGACTCGGCCACGGCCTCCATCACCATCCGGAAGCTCGGCATCCCCTGACGCGGCTCCGGCGGGAAGTACGTGCCCCCGTAGAACGGAACCCCCTCGGGGTCGAGGAAGGCGGTCAAGGGCCACCCGCCGTGCCCGGTCATTCCCTGTACCGCCTCCATGTAGATCGAGTCGATGTCGGGACGCTCCTCGCGGTCGACCTTGATCGGAACGAAGTGCTCGTTCATGAAGGCGGCCGTCTCCCCGTCCTCGAAGGACTCGCGCTCCATGACGTGGCACCAGTGACAGGCCGCGTAGCCGATCGAGAGCAGGATCGGCTTGTCGTCCCGCTGCGCTCGCTCGAGCGCCTCCGGGCCCCAGGGGTTCCAGTCCACGGGGTTGTCCTTGTGCTGCAGGAGGTACGGGCTCGTCTCTTCTGCGAGCCGGTTCGGCATCCAACTCAGGCTAGCGAGCCGCCGGCGTCGCTTGGCCGGGAGGCGGGCGCGGCTAGCGGGTGTCGGTGGCCATCATCACGGCGCCACCGCCGTGCCTTTCGGCTCGCTCGAGCGCGGCCCGCGCCCGCTCGAGGATCGCCTGCGGCTCGTCCGTCCACATCGGGGCGACGCCGACGCTGAGCGAGCCGCCGCTCCACCGGTGATCCCTGGCGGCGAGCTCGCGCACGTTCTTCACCATGCGCTCGAGCCCGGCAAGCACGTCATCGCCACTCGGGGCGTCGAGGATGACGCCGTACTCACCCCTGCCGACCGGCGCGAGCTTGTCCGACTCGCGCAGGGTGGAGCGGAGCGCGCTCGCCGTGCCCCGCATGAATTCCTCCGCGGCCGGGTCGCCGTATTGCCTGCGCATCTCGTCGACCCCGTTGACCTTGGCGACCGCGACCCAGGGGTGCTCGGTCCCCCGGCGCCGGTGCGCGGCGCCGCGAAGCTGGCGCTCGAAGCGCGGAGGGATCGCCGCACCGCCTCCGCCTACGGACGTCCCCGAGAGGGCGGCGACGCGCGGTCGCCCCCCCGGGCCCTCGCTGGCGTGGCGCGACGTGGGATCCATCCCGTCGGCGACATCGTATCGTCGTCCCGGCGTCGTATACGCTCGGGCTCGAGGTGGCCAAGGATCTGACCGTCGTGCTTCAGGACCGCCCGGGCGAGCTGGCGCGGCTCGGCGAGGCAACCGGCTCGGCGGGGGTGAACATCCAGGGAATGTGCGCCTTCACCGGCGAGGGGCGGGGCATCATCCACCTGCTGTTCGTGGACGAGCAGGCCTCGCGGGCGAGGCGGGCCCTCGAGCAGGCAGGGATGGGGGTCGCCGATGAGCGCGAGGTGCTGGTGATCGACATCGAGGACCGGCCGGGAACGCTTGGCGAGCTTGCCCAAACGCTCGCCGAGGCGAGCGTCAATATCGAGCTCGCCTACACGACCTTCGGCGGGGTGAAGCTCGTCGTCGCCACCGACGACATCGACTCGGCGCGCGCCGCGCTCGAGTAGCACTAAGGACGGTCGATCAGCCCGAGGTGACGTCGCGCGCGAAGGCCTCGAACGCGTTGACGTAGCGTTCGACGTCGCCCTCGGAGTGGGCGATCGACAGCGTCCACTCCTCCTCGACCCCCGGCGTCATGAAGATGCCGTTGTTCATGTGGTAGAGCCAGGCGAGGGTCGAGAGCTCGCCGTCGACCTTGGTCAGGTAGTCGCGATACTCGCGCAGCGGCTCGGGGGCGAAGATCACGCATCCCTTGGCGCCCATCCCTTCGGCGTACGCGGGCAGGCGATAGCGCTCGATGACCTCCTCGCAGGCCGCCTTCAGCGCCTCGTTGGTGCGCTCGAGGCGCGGGTACGCGTCCTCGGTCAGGACCTCGGTGAGCGCCGCCTGCGCCGCCGCCATCACCAGGGGGTTGCCGTTGAAGGTCCCGTACTGGTGCACGGTGCCGCTCGAGACCAGCTCCGCGATCTCCTCGGTCATCCCGATCGCCCCGCCCGGATAACCGCCGCAGACGGCCTTCGCGAGCGTGGTCATGTCCGGCCGTATGCCGAAGCGCGCGGTGGCGCCGCCGTACGCGATCGTGGCGCCCGTCTTCACCTCGTCGAAGATCAGCTTCACGCCGTGCTCCGCGGTGAGCTCCCGGACCCGCTCCAGGTAGCCCTCCGCGGGCGGGATGACGTTGATGTTCATCATCGCCGGCTCCATGATCAGCCCGGCGACCTGGCCGTCCAGCTTCTTCAGCGCCGCCTCGAGGGCGTCCGCGTCGTTAAACGGGACCGCCCTCGTGAGCTCCGTGAGCGGCCGCGGGTAGCCCGCGCCGTACGGTGCGGAGCGGGGATCGTCGCGCTCGCCGAGATCCTCGAGCGGCGGATAGACCGAGACCATGACCGCGTCGTGGTGACCGTGATAGGAGCCCTCGATCTTGAGGATCACGTCGCGGCCGGTTGCGCCGCGCGCCAGGTGCACGGCGTCCATCGTCGACTCGGTGCCGGAGTTCGTGAATCGCCACTGGGGCAGCCGGAAGCGCCGGGCGAGCTCCTCGGCGACGACGATCGAGCCGTCGGTGGGGGCGGCGAAGTGGGTTCCGAGGTCAACCCGAGCCTTCACGGCGGCGCCCACCTTCGGGTTCGCGTGGCCGATGCACATCACCCCGAAGCCGTTGTGGAAGTCGACGTATTCGTTGCCGTCGACGTCCCGCACGCTCGTCCCCTCGCCGCGCTCGATGTAGACAGGCCAGGGTTCGTTCTGCTGGAATGAGGAAGGAACTCCGCCGGGCATCACCCTGACCGCGCGCTCATAGCGCTGCTTGGAGCCAGGGGTGCGGTCCCTGAACTTGGCCATTTCGCGCTCCGTGAGCTCGGCGATCCGCCCGCGGTCGATCACGGATAAGCCCTTGGTCGTCGTCTCGACGGTCATCAGCTGCTCCCTCGTTGCGTTCGGCCCCGAGTGGCGAGAGTACAGGCCCGGGGGCCGAGGCTCCAGACAAACTCGCGGCGGTCCGTTGTCCGCATCGGAGCCCCGCTATGGTCAGGGGAGTGAAGCTCGACGGCATCCACCACATAACGGCGATCACCGAGAACGGTCAGCGAAACGTCGACTTCTACGTCGGCGTTCTGGGGTTGCGCCTGGTCAAGAAGACCGTGAACCAGGACAACCCCAGCGTCTATCACCTCTTTTACGCCGACGAGGAGGGCGACCCCGGGTCTGACCTGACGTTCTTCGAATACCCCGGGATCGCTCCCGGGCGCGCCGGCGACGGGATGATCCATCGCATTGCCTGGCGGGTCGGGTCGACCGACGCGCTCGACTTCTGGACCGAGCGGTTGGGCGAGCACGACACCGAGACGAGGCGGGCGGAGGGGCGCGACGCCATCCTGTTCTCCGACCCCGAGGGGCTTGAGCACGAGCTTTTGGTCTCCAGCGTGGACGACGCGCCGCTGATCGCCGATCACCCCGAGGTTCCCGCCGAGCTCGCCCTCCAGGGGTTCGACGGCGTCAGCGCCTACTCGTCCAACCCGGAGGCGAGCCGAGAGCCCCTCGAGGAGACGCTCGGCTTCACCCCGCGCGACGATCGGCTGTGGGAGGCGCGGGGGGATACGCGCGGGGGCGTGTACGCCTACCACGAGCCTCCCACCCAGCCCGGCATCCAGGGTGCCGGATCGGTGCATCACATCGCCTGGGCCTCCGCGCCGGAGGATCACGAGGCTTGGCGCGAGCGCGTGATCAGGGCCGGTCTGCGGCCGACGCCGGTCATCGACCGCTTCTACTTCCGCTCCGTCTACTTCCGCGAGCCGAGCGGCGTGCTCTTCGAGATCGCCACCGTGGGCCCTGGGTTCACCGTGGACGAGCCGCTTGAGAGCCTGGGCGAGAAGCTCTCACTGCCGCCGTTCATCGAGCACCTGCGCGACCAGATCGAGCCGAACCTGCGGCCGATCACGAACCCGCGCCGGGTCCCTGCCTGAACGGCGCTCCGCCTGCCAGACCTACTGGTGGGGCTCGAGCCCGGCGAGCTTTCGGAGCAGCCTCCGCAGCGCCTCGACCTCGCTGGCATCGAGCGGCCCGAGGATCTCCTGGCCGGTCTTCATCGCGGCGACGCGGGCGCGCTTCAGCAGCCTGCCGCCCTCCGGCGTGAGATGGATTGCGTGCTTGCGGCGGTCGCCGGCGTGAGGACGGCGCTCGGCGAACCCGAGCTCCTCGAGCTCGTCGAGGACCGCAACCATCGAGCTCGCGTCGATCATCGAGCGATCGACTAGCTCCTGCTGCGTTGAGCCCGGCTGGGAGTCCACCAGGGTGAGGACGCCGAAGTGATGCGGACGGAGGCCGAGCGGCTCCAGGGCTTCGGCGAAGGTGTGCGCGGCACGCTGGCCGTTCCAGGAGAGGAGAAAGCCCGGGGCGCTGGCGAGGGGCTCGGGGGGCGGCTTGTCGAAGCGCATGTGTGACGAGGATCATACGTCCCCTATACCTTTTGTGCTATACAACGTTGAATCATTCAACGATTCGCCCGGAATCTGTCGATTTGCGCGCCTCCCGTTCGTCGTGAGGGTGAAGCACAGGACGACCGAAAGGAAAGGGGTAGGTAGGTGGCCGCACTCACTCGCTGGGTCCTCGCCCACAAGCGGACCGTCGTCGTCTTCTGGCTCGTGCTCACGGTCGTGGGCATCGCGTCAGTCAACTCCGCGACCAAGGCGCTCGACCAGAAGTTCTCCGTGCCCGGCAAGGAGGGCTGGGAGACCAACGTGGCGATCGCGGAGCGGTTCCACGGCACCGGCGGCGACACCGCGCCGATCGTGCCGGTGGTCACAGTGCCGCAGGGAAAGACGGTGAACTCGCCTGGAGTCCAGGCGCAGCTGGCGCGGGTTGACGCGCGCCTCGAGCACGCGCTTCCCGGGGCCAGGGTCGCCTCCTATGCGAACACCGGCGACCGCGCCTTCGTCTCGGCGGACGGGCGGACGACGTTCGCGATCGTCTACCCGCAGCCGGATCCGAACGCCGCCTTCGGCGAGAACCCCGATGCGGCCAAGGCCGCGCGGGCGGCGCTGCAAGACACTGACGTCGGCGGCGCGCCCGTCCACGTCAGCGGGTTCGACGCGCTCCAGAACGAGTCCGGCGGCGACAGCGGCACGGGAGTGCTGCTCGAGTCCGTCCTGGGAGGCCTCGGCGCGCTGATCGTCCTCGCGTTCGTGTTCGCCTCCTTCCTCGCCTTGGTGCCGATCGCGATGGCGATCGTCTCGATCATGACCACCTTCCTGCTCGTGTGGGGACTGACCGCGTTCACCGACATCTCGCCCGTGGTCCAGTTCCTGATCGCGCTCGTGGGGCTCGGCGTCGCGATCGACTACTCGCTGCTCGTCGCCTCGAGGTGGCGCGAGGAGCGCTCCCACGGACGAAGCGGCGACGAGGCGGTGCAGCGGGCGATGGAGACCGCCGGGCGGGCCGTCGTCTTCAGCGGCACGACGGTGGCGATCGGCCTGCTCGCGATGGTCGCCCTGCCGGTGCCGTTCCTGCGCAGCATGGGCTATGGCGGCATGCTGATCCCGCTGGTCAGCACGCTGGTCGCCATCACCCTGCTGCCGGTGGTGATGTCGACGCTCGGCCACCGCCTCGACTGGCCGCACCGGCGCACCGACGATCGCGCGAGCCGGGCGTGGACGCGCTGGGCTCAGGGCGTGGTGCGCCACCGCTGGGTCGCCGCCGGCACCGCCGTTGCGATCCTCACCGCGCTCATCATCGCGGCGACCGGCCTCACGCTTGGCGACGCGAGCCCGGACGCGATCGCCCAGCATGGGGACGCCAAGCAGGGGCTGACCGCTCTCGAGGACTCCGGAATCGGCTCCGGGACCCTGCTCCCGAACGAGGTCCTCACCGAGGGAACGAACCCGAATCGAGTGGCGGCGGACCTGAATGGGGTCAGCGGCGTGCACGGGGCGGTTGCCCCTGACTCGCCACAGTGGCGAAGCGGCGGCGCCGCCGAGGTGCTCGCGTTCTCGACCGCGGACGACTCGACGTCGGCCGGTCGGGCGACGCTCGACCGGGTCCGCAATGCCGCACACGCCACCGGCTCCGACGTGCGAGTCGGCGGCCTCCCGGCCCAGAACGACGACTTCATCAACGCGGTCTACGGGAACTTCCCGCTGATGATCGCGCTGATCGGGGTGGTCACGTTCATCCTGCTCGCGCGGGCGTTCCGCTCGCTGCTCCTGCCCCTGAAGGCGGTGATCCTCAACGTGGCGAGCGTCACCGCCACCTGGGGTGTCCTGGCGCTGATGTGGCAGGACGGCCACGGCTCGAACCTGCTCTGGGGCATTGACGCCACCGGATCCGTCCCAGCGTGGATCCCGCTGATGGTGTTCGCGTTCCTGTTCGGGCTCTCGATGGACTACGAGGTGTTCATCCTCTCGCGGATGCGCGAGGAGTACGACGCCACGGGCGACACGCGGACCGCGGTCGTGCGCGGGATCGGCCGCACCGGGCGCCTGGTGACGAGCGCGGCGCTGATCCTGTTCCTCGCCTTCGTGTCGCTGGCCTCAGGCCCGGGCACCGACCTGAAGATGTTCGCCACCGGCCTCGCCGCGGGCGTCCTCCTCGATGCGACGGTGATCCGGGCGTTGCTCGTGCCGGCGGTGGTCTCGCTGTTCGGTCGCTGGAACTGGATCCTCCCCCGGCGCCCTGCCCGTCTCCTCCGCGTCGAGCCATCGCTGCCGCCCCGGGTGGCGACCGGCCAGGGCGAGGCGGGCTAGGCGAACCCCCCCAACCCCCGCCGGGTGGCATTTGTCTCGCACACCGAGACGGATGTCGCCCGGTGGGCGCGGCGCGGTTAGGCCACGGTCCAGGTGTCGCCGGAGCGCAGGAGCTCGTCCAGCGCCTCTGGCCCGAGCCCCTCGCGCGCGGCCTCGAGCTCTGCGATCAGCGCCTCGCCGTAGGTCGGCCGCTCGACGTCGCGGAAGACACCGAGCGGCGTCGGCTCGCTTGGCCTAGCGGCGAGGTGGGCGAGAGCGAACGCCTGGCTCGGGTTCGGGTCGCGAGCATCGTGGACGAGGAGCCCGTCCTCGACGACCTCGGAGACGGCCGCGATCCGCAGGCCGCCGTCCGGCCCCCGGACGATGCCTCGCTCGCCCTCCGATCCGAAGCGGATCGGCCTTCCGTGCTCGAGGCGGATCTGGTTTGCCTCCTTGCCCTTACCGCGGACGGCGGCGAAGGCGCCGTCGTTGAACACGTTGCAGTTCTGGTAGATCTCGATCAGGGCCGAGCCCTTGTGCTGGGCGGCGGCCCGCAGCACCTCGGCCTCGTGTGCCCGGTCGGTGTCTACGGTGCGGGCGACGAAGCTCGCCTCCGCCCCGAGGGCGAGGGCGACCGGGTTGAACGGGTGATCGAGGGAGCCGAAGGGGGTCGACTTGGTCACCTTTCCCTCCTCGCTCGTCGGCGAGTACTGCCCCTTGGTCAGCCCGTAGATCTGGTTGTTGAACAGCAGGACCTTGATCGGCACGTTCCGGCGCAGCGCGTGGATCAGGTGGTTGCCGCCGATCGAGAGCGCGTCGCCGTCGCCGCTCACGACCCAGATCGAGAGGTCCGGGCGGGCGAGCGCGACCCCCGTCGCCAGCGCCGGCGCGCGGCCGTGGATCCCGTGCACCCCGTAGGTGTTCATGTAGTAGGCGAAGCGGCCGGCGCAGCCGATCCCGGCGACGAAGACGATCCTCTCCGGCGGCAGCCCCAGCTCGGGCAGGAATTGCTGCACCGTGGCCAGGATCGCGTAGTCGCCGCAGCCCGGGCACCACCTCGTCTCCTGGTCGGAGGCGAAGTCCTTCTTCGTCAGGCCCAGGGGGGCGGCGCCGTTTCCGCTCGCCTTCGTCACAGCCGCTCTGTGATCACCTCGTCGAGCTCCTCGGCGAAGATCGGCAGCCCCTCCACCTTGGAATAGCTGATCGCGTCCACCAGGTACCGGCCGCGGATAATCGTGGCGAGCTGGCCGGTATTGGTCTCCGGGATCAGCACCTTGGAATAGGAGCGGACGACCTCGCCGGTGTTTTGCGGCAGCGGGTTGAGGTGGTGGAGGTGAGCGCGGGCCACCTTCTTGCCCCGCAACCTCACCCGGCGCACCGCGCCCTTGATCGCTCCGTAGGTGGACCCCCAGCCGAGCACCAGCATCTCCGCGCCGTCGTCGTCGTCGACCTCCAGCACGCCGATCCCGTCCGCGATCCCGGCCACCTTCTCCGCCCGCAGGCGTGTCATAAGCGCGTGGTTGTCCGGCTCGTAGCTGATGTGGCCGGTGCCGGCCTCCTTCTCGAGCCCACCGATCACGTGTTGCAGGTCCTTGGTCCCGGGGAGAGCCCAGGGCCGGACGAGGCGATCGTCGCGCAGATATGGCCAGAATCCACCCTCCCTGTTCGGCTCGGTAGCGAACCGCGGATCGATCTCGGGGAGGTCGGCGGCCTCCGGCACCCTCCAGGGCTCGGACGAATTGGCGAGGAAGGTGTCGCTGAGCAGTATCACCGGCGTCCGGTAGGTGACTGCGATCCGGGTCGCCTCGAGGACGGCGTCGAAGCACTGGGCCGGCGTCGCAGCGGCGACGACCGGCAGCGGCGACTCCCCGTGCCGGCCGTGGATCGCCATCAGCAGATCGGCCGCCTCGGTCTTCGTCGGCATCCCCGTGGAGGGGCCCGCTCGCTGCACGTCGATCACCAAAAGCGGCAGCTCGAGCGCGACCGCGAGCCCGATCGTCTCCTGCTTCAGGTCCATCCCGGGGCCGCTCGACGCGGTGACGCCCAGGTGGCCGCCGAAGGAGGCGCCGAGGGCCATGTTCGCGGCCGCGATCTCGTCCTCGGCCTGGACGGTGCGGACGCCGAATCGCTTATGGCGCGAGAGCTCGTGTAGGAGCTCCGACGCCGGTGTGATCGGATAGCTGGCGAGGAACAGCGGCAGGCCGCTGCGAACGCTGGCGGCGATCAGTCCCAGCGCCGTAGCGGTCGTCCCGTTGACGCCCCGATAGGTTCCGGGCTCCGCCGGCGCCGGTTTCACCTCGTAGTGGACGTGGAGGAGCTCGGCGGTCTCGCCGAAGTTGTAGCCCGCGCGGAAGGCGGCCAGGTTAGCCTCCATCACCGCCTCGTCCTTGGCGAACTTCTGCTGGATCCAGTCCACCGTGACCTCGGTGGGGCGGCTGTACATCCAGGAGACGAGCCCGAGCGCGAAGAAGTTCTTCGACCGGGCCGCGTCGCGAGCGGTGATCCGATCGATCCCCTCCGTGGCCCGAACCGTCATCGAGGTCATCGGCACGCGGAACAGCTGGTACTCGTCGAGCGTCCCGTCCTCGAGCGGATTGGACTTGTAGCCGGCCTTGCGCAGGTTGTGCTCGCCGAACCCGTCCTCGTTCGCGATCACGATGCCGCCCCGCTCGAGCTCGCGCAAGTTCGCCTTCAACGCGGCGGGGTTCATGGCGACGAGCACGTTCGGCTGGCCGCCGGGGGTGAGTATGTCGCGGGAGGCGAAGTGGATCTGGAAAGCGGAGACGCCCGCGAGCGTCCCGGCCGGGGCGCGGATCTCCGCCGGAAAGTCCGGGAGCGTGACGAGGTCATTGCCGATCACGGCCGTGGCCGCCGCGAATCGGTTGCCGGCGAGCTGTATCCCGTCGCCCGAATCGCCAGCGAAACGGACGACGACCCGCTCTTTTTCTTCGGTAGGTACTGCTTCGGTCACGGCTCCGGGCGCTCCCGGCCCGGGAATCCGATTGTACGCATGCCGTCAGCCGAGTCGAACGTACGTCCGCCCGGTATGCGAACATCAGTTCGCATGCGGTGGGACAACCTGGAGAGAGGAGCGAGCACGCAGGGGCTGCTCCCCGGGCTGGGTGAGTCAGTGATCCGGACGTTCGACGCGCCTGAGGCGCTTGGAATCCGCTTCCACGAGGTGCAGGCGCGCTCGGCGCTCAACGAGGTCCCGAAGCGCTCCCGCATGCCCTTCCGCTACACGATCAATCCCTATCGCGGGTGTGCACACGCCTGTGCCTACTGCATGTCGGGCGACACCTCGATACTCATGGCCGACGGGACCACGAAGCCTCTCGCCCGTCTTGAGGTCGGTGACCGTATCTATGGCACGCGGCGAGACGGCTGGTACCGACGCTACGTCATCACCGAAGTGCTCGCACATTGGGCAACCATCAAGCCCGCGTACCGCGTCACGCTTGACGACGGGACGCAGCTCGTGGCCAGCGGCGATCACCGGTTCCTCACCGATCGCGGCTGGAAATATCTAACGGGCCACCGTGGACGCGGCGGTCGACCGCACTTAACGGAGAAGACGAACCTGACCGGCCCAGGAGGGTTTCCTGAGAGTCCCGCTGGCTGGCGCGACTTCGACTACAGGCGCGGGTATCTCTGCGGACTTGTCCGCGGTGACGGCCACGTTTCCTCTTGGTCATACGACCGCCCAGGAAAGGGCACTGAGCGGGTGCACGCATTTCGGTTGGGGCTCACCGACCTTGAGCCTCTACAGCGCGCGCGAGCGTATCTGGACCAGGCTGGTATTCAAGTCGGTGAATACGAAGCGGCGGCGACGGGGAGGGGCCTCCTTCCCATCAGGATCTTGGCAACGGGGGCACAGGAGCGAGTTGCCGCCGTCAAGGAGGCTATTTCCTGGCCACGCGGACCCAGCTACTCATGGTGCAAGGGATTCCTCGCCGGCATCTATGACGCCGAGGGCTCTCACAGCTCGGGCTTGGTGCGCATCGCGAACACGGATCGCGAGATCATCGACTGGACAACATGGTGCCTCAGGCGTCTTGGGTTCCGGCACGTCGTGGTGGACCCGGGCCGCGCGAACGGACTCAGATTCGTTCGGCTTCTTGGAGGGCTGCCCGAACGCCTTCGGTTCTTTCTCACCGTCGATCCCGCGACGACTCGCAAGCGTTCCATTGACGGCACCGCGCTCAAGACGTACGGGCAACGCCTTGGCGTCGTGGCGGTCGAGCGTTGCAAGAAGTCGGTTGCGCTCTTCGACATCACCACAGGGACCGGAGACTTCATCGCGAACGGGGTAGTCAGCCACAACTGCTTCGCCCGCCCCAGCCATACGTATCTCGACTTCAACGCCCGCGAGGACTTCGAGCGGGAGATTGTCGTCAAGGTCAACGCGCCCGAGCTGGTGCGAGCCGAGCTCGCCCGGCCCTCGTGGAAGGGCGAGCACGTCGCGCTCGGCACGAACACGGATCCCTACCAGTGGGTCGAGGGGCGGTACAAGCTGATGCGGGGGATCTGGGAGGCGATGCGCGACTTCGCCAACCCCTGCTCGGTGCTGACCAAGTCGCCGCTCCTCCTCCGCGACCTCCAGCTGATGAAGGAGATCTCGGAGCGCACGGAGTTCTCGGCGAACCTTTCGATCCCCACTCTCGACGAGAAGGCGTGGCGGGCGACCGAGCCGCACACGCCCCACCCGCGGAAGCGGATCGAGGCCGTGGCCGAGCTGAAGCGGGCCGGCATCCGCACCGGGGTCCTGATCGCGCCGCTGATCCCCGGCGTGAACGATTCGCCCGAGCAGATCGAGCCGCTCCTGGAGCTCCTCGAGGAGGCGGGGCCGGATTCGATCGGGGGCGTGGCGCTTCACCTGCGCGGTGAGGTGCGGGACATCTGGTTCGACTGGCTGCGCGAGCACCGTCCGGACCTCATGCCCCGCTACGAAGAGCTCTACGCCCGCGGCGCCTACGTCCGTCGCGAGGAGGCCGAGCGCCTGAGCGCGATGGTCCGCCGCCCGGGTCGCACCGGCCCCCGGCGCGGCATCCGCGAGCAGGATGACGCGACGGGAGAGGAGATCAGCCCTCCGCCGGAGCCGGGGCAGCCCAGCCTCTTCTGAGCGCCGTCGCCACCGCGACCGTGCCGAGGGCACCCGCCGAGCCCAGCCAGAACGCCGCCGAGTAACCGCCGAGCGACGCGGCAATGCCGCAGAGGACGCCGCCGAGCCCGACGCCGATGTCGAAGAAAGCCGTGAAGGTGCCGAGCGCGGCTCCGCGGCGCGACTCGGGGACCCTGCCGATCACAACCAGCGAGAGGGAGGGGTAGAGGAGCGCGAAAGCCATTCCCATGCCGACGGCCCCGACGAGCGCGAGCGGCAGGCCCTGCGCGAGGGCGATCAACCCGAGCCCCGCGGCCTCGATCGTCGCCGCACCCGCGGCGCAGCGCAGCGGGCCGATTCGGTCGGGTAGGTCGCCGCCAATGAGGCGGGTGAGGACGACCGTGGCCGCGAAGGCGGTGAACGCCGTCGCCCCATGCTGGGAACCATGTGCCTCGAGGTCGAGGACGATGAAGGACGCCATCGCCGCGTAGCCGACGTTGGCGAGCGAGATGCCGATGCCCGGACGAAGCGACTCCCTCGCGATCAGCGACCGGCCTTCGGGGTCGCGCGGCGGCTGGTGGGGATCGGGGATGCGAGTCGCCACCAGCGCGCCCACGAACGGGCAGATCGCGGCGAAGGCCCACACCGCGTCGAAGCCGGAGGCGCGGAAGAGGGCCTCGCCGATCGGTGGGCCGAGGCTGAGCCCGCTCCACACTGCGAGCCCATAGAGCCCGATCACCCGACCTCGCCGATCGAGCGGAGCGAGATCGACCACCCACGTGGCGCCGGCCGTGAACACCATTCCCTCCCCGGCCCCCAGCACGAGGCGAGCGCTGAGGAGGCCGGCGAGCCCTGCCGGGATGAGGTAGATGACGCCGGCGGTCGCCGCCATCAGCGACCCCACCACGACCACCGGGCGGCGCCCGCGCAGGTCGGCGAAGTGACCGGCTACCGGGCGCCCGGCGAGCGCCGTGAAGGCGAACGCGCCAATCGCGATCCCGACGGCGAGGTTGCCCGAATCGAGCGGCCCGCGGACGAAGCGCGGGATCACGGGCAGCACCGCCCCGACCGCGGTGAGCGAGAGCAGCGTAACGACGAACAGCCCGGCGAAGGCCGCGTACGGCGAGCGCCGCACTACTTCACCGCGGCCCGGCGGCGCGGAGCTCGGCGCGCTTGATCTTGCCGCTTGCGGTCTTCGGTAGCTCGGCGGCGAACTCGACTATGCGCGGGAACTTGTACGGCGCGGTCACGTTCTTCACGTGATCCTGGAGCTCACGAGCGAGCTCCTCGCCGGGCTCGCCCTGGCGCAGAACTACGATCGCGCGCACGACCGAGCCGCGCTCGGGGTCGGGCGCCGGCACCGCGGCCGCCTCCGCCACCGCCGGGTGGGTAAGGAGCGCGGACTCGACCTCGAACGGGCCGATCCGGTAGCCGGACGAGACGATCACGTCGTCGCGGCGGCCCTCGTACCAGAGGTACCCGTCGTCATCCCGGGCGACCACGTCCCCGGTTGGCCACCACTCGCCCTCGAACGGCTCGCCGTCCAGGTAGCGGCTGAAGAACGTTGGGCAGGCCTTGCGCCTCACCTGCAGCTCCCCGTCGGCGATCCGTACCTCGAATCCGGGCAGCGGCCTGCCCATCGACCCGTCGCGTACCTCGTCACTGACCAGGTTGCCGCTCACGTGCCCGGTCTCCGTCTGGCCGTAGCCGTCGGAGATGGCGAGGCCGAGGTCCTCGCGGAAGACATCGATCACCTCGGGGTTCAGCGGCTCGCCCGCCGAGACCATGCGGCGCAGCGTGGGGAGCCGCCGGAGCCCGGCGCGCTTCGCGAGCATCCGGTACTCCGTCGGCGCCTGGCAGAGGACGTTGACGCCCTCGCGCTCGATCAGCTCGAGCCGCTCGGCGGCCTCGAAACGCCCCTCGTGCAACAGCGCGGCGGCGCCGCACAGCCAAGGGGCGACGAAGACGTTTCGCGCGGACTTCGACCATCCCGTGGCGGTCGTGCACCAGACCAGCTCGCCCTCACGGGCTCCGAGCCAATGCTCGGCCTGCGCGCGCTGGCCCAGCAGGTAGCGCTGCGCGTGTAGCGCCGCGCGAGGCTCGCCGGTGGTGCCCGAGGTGAAGACGATCAGCGCTCCCTCCTCCGGGTCGAGGTCCGAGGCCTCGGCGGGCGGCTCCTGAGGCAGCTCCTCGTCCATCACCCGCGCGACGTCGCCGATCGTCATCGCCGGGATGCCGTCCGGCAGCTCGGACAGGAGCTCCTCCTCGCCCACACACAGGGCTGGATCGGCGACCCGCGCCCTGAGCTCGAGGTCGGCTCGTCGGAGCTGCGTGTTGCACGGCAGCGCGATCGCCCCCATCCGCCAGCACGCGAGCATCGCGAGCACCCACTCGATCCGGTTGCCGACCAGGGTCATCACGACGTCGCCCCGGCCGACCCCACGCGCGGCGAACGCGCCGGAGAGCCCGGCGCTTCGCGCGATCAACTCCCCGAACGCCCACACGCGGCGCTCACCGTCGCGCGAGATCGTGACGATGGCGGGCCTGGACGCCGGAAACCGCTCGAGCACGTCCTCGATGAAGTTCATGCCGGGCCGTGCGGGGGATTCACGGGCGCGTAGTCTGCCGAGCCCGGCAGGCGAGCAGCGCCTCGCGTCCATGCGCCTCAGCACGCCGGGCCGAGGAGCCCAAGCTAGGCTGCCGGAAAAGCGGCGACAAGGAGGACGGGGATGGGAAAGCGAGAGAGCTATGAGCCGGGAACTTTCTGCGCCGTTGATCTGGCGACCACCGACCCCGGCGGCGCGAAGGGCTTCTACGGCGATCTCTTCGGCTGGGAGGCGGAGGACGTGCCCGCCGACGGCGGCACCTACACGATCCTGCGGCTCGATGGTGATGCCGTCGCCGGGCTCTACGAGCAGCGCCCCGAGCAACGCGAGTCCGGCATGCCGCCGAGCTGGGTCAGCTACGTGAGCGTGGAGAACGCCGACGCAACGGCGTCCACGGCGGGGGAGCTGGGCGGTGAGGTGCTCCAGGAGCCATTCGACATCATGGACGTGGGCCGGATGGCGGTGCTGCGGGACCCGACCGGCGGCGCCGTCGCGATCTGGCAGGCGGGCACGTACGCCGGGGCCGCGAGGGTCAACGAGCCCGGCTGTCTGACGTGGAACGAGCTGGCGACGAACGACACCGCGGGAGCGCTCGTCTTCTACAACGGCCTGTTCGGCTGGACCAGCGAGGAGATGGACGCGGGCGAGGGGCCGCCGTACACGATCATCCGCGTCGGCGAGCGCAGCAACGGGGGCGTCCGGCCGCTCTCACCGCAGGAGGAGCAGGCCGGCGCCTCGCCGTACTGGGTGCCGTACTTCGCCGTCGAGTCGATGGAGGCGACCCTCGATCGGTGTGGCGAGCTGGGCGGCGGGACGCTGTTCGGTCCGGTCGAGTTTCCCGCCGGACGCATCGCGGCCGCCCGCGATGCGCAGGGAGCCAAGTTCGCGCTCTGGGAGGGCGAGCTTCAGGACTAGGTGTCCTGCCCACGGACGTTGTGAACGCGACTGATCGGCGGCCGGTCTCGCAACGAGCTGTGGGGTCGGCGGCGATTGTAGGTCCGCAGGTAGCTGCCGAGCGCTCTGCACCTGGCGGCTGAGTTCGGCCAGGCGTGCGCGTAGGCCCATTCGCGTTTGAGGGTCTGGATGAAGCGCTCGACCTTGCCGTTCCAGCGCGGCGTGTAGGGCGGCGTCGGGATGTGCCTGGCGCCGGCCGTTTGCAGGACGGCCTTGAAGGCGAGGCTTCGGTAGATGGGCGCGCGGTCGGTCATCACCGCCTCCGGCGGCCCCAGGCCGAGCTCCGCGAAGTGCTCGAGCGCGCGCCGCATGAACCGCGCGCAGGTTGGCCCGCGTTGGTCCGGATGCTGCTCGACGTAGGCGTAGCGGGAGTGGTCATCGATGCAGGCTGCAGATAGACCAGCCCCCCTCCACGCAGGCGGCGCGACTCGGTGGAGCGCCCGCGGACCCGATGTCCCGGGCGGTGGAAGCCCGCCAGCTGGGCGGTGTCGACGTGAAGCAGCGCTCCCGGCCTTGACCACTCGTAGCGACGCGTCGGCGGGGCCGGCGGGCGGCGTCGGCGCGAAAGCCCGTGTCGCCAAAGCACCTTCCAGATCGTCGAGCGAGCTCGCCTGACGATCGCCGCCAGACGCCCCGGGCCGAGGTTGGTCTCTAGGCGGGCGCGAGGGATCGGCCCTTCCTCGGCCCCTGAGAGGCGGCGCGGCTGGCGGTGAGGGCAGCTGGAGCGGTCGCGCAGGCAGCGCAGCGAGCGCCGCTCCTGGGTGCCGGCCTGGCGCCAGCGATGCCACCAACGGTGAACCGTCGCCGGCGCCACGTTGAAGGCGGCCGCGGCCGCCTTCAACGTCATGCCCTGCTCGATCGCGAGACAGAGCGCGTGGCGCTGCGGGAGTCCGAGCCTGTGGTTAGCGTGAAAGTCCATCCGGGCCCTCCTTTGAGCCGTTGAGTCTTGGTCGACCCACAGGCTCTTGAGAGGCCCGGATGCCTTTTCCGTCGTTCACAACGTGTGTGGGCGGCTCAACTAGTGCCCGTTCACCTCGAGGACGATCGCGTCCCCCTGGCCGCCGCCGGAGCAGATCGCGGCGCAGCCCAGGCCACCCCCGCGGCGGCGGAGCTCATGGATCAACGCCCCCACGATCCGGGCGCCGGAGGCTCCGATCGGATGTCCGAGAGCGATCGCGCCGCCGTTCACGTTCACCTTCGCCTCGTCGATCCCGAGCACGCGCATCGAGTTGATCGCAACCGAGGAGAACGCCTCGTTGATCTCCCAGAGGTCGACGTCCTCCGGCGACTTTCCGATCTTCT
>JBKPIV010000036.1:0-12712 GCA_046730395.1 Actinomycetota bacterium
GGAGTTCGAGGAGGAGGCCACTGCGGCCCTCGCGGCGGGCGGGCTCCGGGATGGGCTCGACGCCTACTCCTTCACGATCGCCTTCAAGGGCGTCCTCCTGGAGGGGCTCGAGGTCGTGTTCATCGTCCTCACCTTCGGCGCAAACCAGCACCGAGTCGGGTTGGCGGCCCTGGCGGCGATCGTGGCGGCCCTCGCCGTCGTCGCGACCGGCATCCTCGTTCACAGGCCGCTGTCGCGAGTGCCGGAGAACGCCATGAAGTTCGCCGTCGGCGTGATGCTGACCTCGTTCGGCATCGTCTGGGGCGCCGAGGGAGCCGGGGCAACTTGGCCAGGTGGCGATGCCGCCCTTCTCGCCACCGTCCCGTTGGTGCTCACCGTCTCGCTCGGGCTCGTGGTTGCCGCTCGCCACCTGGGCCTGCGAATCGAAGATGGTCTCGATCGGACCGAGGGGGTCTCGGTGGGGCCATGAATCGACTCGGGAAGCTCGCGACGTTCGTGTGGGAGTTCGTCGTCGGCGACGACTGGACGATTGCCCTCGGGGTCGTTGGTGCCCTCGGGATCACGGCAGCGGTCGCCGAGCTAGATTCGGCGTGGTTCGTGATGCCGCTCGCGGTGGTCGGTCTACTCACCTTCTCGGTCTGGCGCGCGACGCAGTCCACCGCGAAGTCGGGCGGGGACCAGCGGGATGCGTACGAGCTTCACCGAGACGCAGCGTGATGGGCGAGCGAGTTGCCTCCGTTGACGTCGCAAACCATGACCTCTTTGCAGCTTTGCGCGCGCCCGGGTGCCCGATGTGTCGCGTCCTTGCCGACTCCGACCAGCGCGCCGTCGCCAGCTTCGTCTTTGAGGGAAATAGGGATCCGCGCGTTCGCCAAGCGTTCCTCGATGCGTGCGGGTTCTGTCCGCATCACGCCGTTGCTCTGCTCGACGAATCCGAGCGCATTGGAAGCGGGGCCGTGATTGCCGACCTCTATGGCAAGGTGGCAGACCGGGACCTCTCCTCGCTGGTACGGAGCGAGTCGCCCCGACGGCGGGGCCGCGGGGCAGACCCCACCCCTTTCCTCCGTGAGCCCGGACGCTGTTACCTCTGCGCGGGCCAAGCTGCTGCCGAGCGCCGCCAGGCGCATTTCCTCCTCAACCTGCTGGCGGACGCCGCCGCGAAGAACCACTATCGCGATTCCGAAGGACTCTGCCGACGACACGTCCGGTTGGTCGTCGCCCTGGCGCGCTCAAGCCGCAAGACGGCCGAACTCGGCGAGTGGTTGCTCGACGAGTGGCGCGAGCGTTTGTTGCGATTACGGCGCACGCTCGCCGACTATGACCGCAAGCGCGACTACCGGTTCGCGGATCAGCGGACCGCTGCAGAACAGGCATCGTGGCGACGGATCATCCGTCTTTACGCGGAGAGGCCGATATAGGGGTGCATCCATCCCAGGACGGGATCGGCCGCGCCGGTGCGGCACGCGGCGGATCGCATGGATCCGCCGCGAACCGGGAGAGTGCTGCGGTTGCTTAGCTGGTCCCGCCCACCGGAGCCCCCTCGGGCTCCTTCGCAGGCGCGGGCTCACCGGGGAGGTGCAAGAGGTTGACGACCTCGCGGACGCCTGTCACGCCGCCCGCCTTCGCGGCCAGCGTCTCGATCTTGTCCTTCGAGTCGAGCTCCCCGCGCAGGTACACGACGCCCTGCTCGGCGTTGACGCTGACCTCGCCCTTGGGCGCGTCTGGGCCACGGAAGATCTCGGAGCGCACCTTGTTGGCGAGCTCCGGGTCCGGGAGCGCCTCCGCCCCGTCACCGGCGCCCGCCGCCTCCGCAGCGGCTCCCTTGGCGACGCCCGCCGTGTAGCGCGCCTTGCGCTCGCCCTCGGCCTTACCCCGGCGCAGCAGCGCCATTGCGCGGTCGAACGCCACATGGCGGCGGCGCTTTCCGTTCTGGGAATCCAGGAAATACGCACCGGCCGCGCCGGCGGCAGCGCCGGCGAGAACCGCCGAGGCGGGAGGCGGGCCGACCGCCGGCCGCCGAGCGGTCTTCACCCTGGTGCGGACCGTGCCCCAGGCTCGCCCGGTCCGAAAGATCGCCCGCACCGCGCCGAACGCGATCCCCGCCAGCCTGCGGGTCCTCGCAATCTTGTCCACCATGGCCTTCGGGTTCCCGCCGCGGCCACCACCAAACGCGGGAGTCTCGGGGTCAAGGCGCCGCGTCGTCCCGCGCCACCCAGGCGCCCCCCAACATGCGCATGTTGCGGTAGCGGAGCTCGCCGTCACGAAACCTGAGGACCTGGCGATCATGGCGGTGGCGATCGGCGCCGTCGCGGCCCTACCAGACGAGGAGGCCGGTCATCCGTAACGAGAGGCTCCCTCGCCCAACTAAGCTGGTAAAGGAACGGATTTTCAGCCAATCACGAGGAACGCTCAGATGGAGAAGGTCGAAAAGCCAGAGGCCGAGTGGCGGGCGGAGCTGACGCCGGAGCAGTACGACGTCCTTCGCAACAAGGGCACCGAGCGTGCCTTCACCGGCGCCTACTGGGACGAGCACGGCGACGGCGTCTACCGCTGCGCGGGCTGTGGACAGGAGCTCTTCGGCTCCGACACCAAGTTCGACTCCGGGACGGGCTGGCCGAGCTTCTGGGATCCGATCGCCGACGACCGGGTCGAGACGCGGCCGGACAACAGCCTCTTCATGCGCCGTACCGAGGTCGTCTGCGCCCGCTGCGGCGGCCATCTTGGACACGTCTTCGACGACGGGCCGAACCCGACGGGTCAGCGCTACTGCATCAACTCCTGCGCGCTCGAGCTCGACCCTGAGCGCGGCACGGACTGACGCGCGGCACTAGCCGCCGCCGATCGACTCCGGCGATCCGGCGCTCCGGAGCGCCTTGGGGAGCGCCACAGACCCGTCGGCCCGCTGGCCGTTCTCGATCAGCGCAATGAGGGTGCGCCCGATCGCCGCCGCGGTGCCGTTCAAGGTGTGGACGTGCACGGGCTGGGCGTCGGGCGCCGGGCGGTAGCGGCAGTCGAGCCGGCGGGCCTGGTAGTCGGTCGTGTTGGAGCACGAGGTGAGCTCCCGGTAGCGCCCCTGGCTCGGAATCCACGCCTCGCAGTCGAACTTTCGAGCGGCCGCAGCGCCCAGGTCGCCGGCGGCGATGTCGACGACCCGGTAGGGAATCTCGAGCGCCTGCAGGATCCGCTCCTGGATGGAGAGCAACCGCTCGTGCTCGGACGCCGACTCCTCGGGGCGGACGAACGAGAACATCTCGACCTTGTCGAACTGGTGGACGCGAAAGATCCCCCGCGTGTCCTTCCCGGCGGCGCCGGCCTCCCGCCGAAAGCAGGTGGAGAAGCCGGCGTAGCGTTGCGGCAGATCCGCCGCCGCGAGGATCTCGCCGGCGTGTAGCGTCGCCAGGGATACCTCGGAGGTGCCGACGAGGAAGAGCTCGTCGCGCGGCACCTCGTAGATCATCTCCCGCTCCCCGGGGAAGAACCCGGTGCCGAACAGGGGCCCCTCTCGGACCAGCACCGGCGGCACCACCGGGGTCATCCCCTCCTCGCGCGTCGCGTCGAGCGCGAAGCGGAACAGCGCCATCTCGACCACCACCAGGTCCCCCAGCAGGTATGCGAACCGCGATCCGGAGGCCTCGGCGGCCTTCTCCATCTCGATCCATCCGTTCGCGAGCCCCAGATCGAGATGGTCGCGCACCCGGAAGTCGAAGCTGGGCCGCTCGCCGACCTCGCGCACGGTGACGGCGTGCTCCTCGGTCTCGCCCTCCGGGGCCTGGGGGTCGGGAAGGTTGGGGAGCGTAGCCGCGATCTCGTCGCGCGCGGCCTCCACCTCGCTGAGCTCCGCCTCGAGGCGCTTGAGGTCGGCGCTCAGCGCCCGCATCTCGGCGATCAGCGGCTCGGCGTCGCCGCCCTGGCGCTTGGCGGCGGCGATCTCCTCGGAGGCGCGGTTCTGCCGGGCCCGGCGCCCCTCCACCTCGGGGAGGAGCTCGCGGCGGCGAGCGTCAAGGCGCAGGAGCTCGTCGAGCGCCTCCGCCGCCCCGCGCCGAGCCAGCGCCTCGCGGGCCCGATCAGGATCCTCGCGGATGCTCCGCAGGTCGAGCATCGGCCGATGCGCGCCGGCCCTCGCCCTAGTACTCGCCGCCGCAAATACGATCGCGTTTGGCGGCTGCGAATCTTTGCCGGGCTGCGTCCTCGCTCGCTCGCGTACTTTCCAAGTACGCCACGCTCGCTGCGTCCTTGCCCGGCTCGATTCTCGCTCGCCAATCCGCGACCGTACTTACGGCGGAGAGCACTACTGGGACCCGGATCCGGCGCCCGGCGGCTGCGGGCTCGGGTTGGCCGCCTGTCCCGCGTACTTGGAGACGAACTGTGCGACCTCGGTCGCCTCGTGGCCGGTGACGACGTTGGCCGGCATGATCGCCCCGGAGAACCCGCCGTTGCGGATCGCGAACAGCACGTCCTTCATGGTCTCCTTGCGCTGATCGAGGTTGGGGCCCTGGACGCGCACATTGCGGTTCGCGGACCCCTGAGTCCCCGCCGGCGTCAGGGTGTGACAGCCAGCGCAGCGCTGGGAGAACAGCACCGCCCCACCGTAGGCTGGATCGTCCTTCGACACGGAGATCCCCTCGGTGCCGCAGGCGGCGACCCCGACGGCCAGCGCCAGCGCAGCTGTGGTGAGGACAACAGGCCGCACGCCGGCGGCATCATACTTTTGATGCCACAGGTCGAGCCCGAGGCAATGCGAGAAGCGATGACCCGGTTCCCGACCGGGGTAACGGTCGTCAGCGCGATCGGCCCGACCGGTCCGGCGGGCGCCACAGCGAACGCGGTCGCCTCGCTCTCGCTCGAGCCGCCGATGATGCTGGCCTGCCTAGACCTCGGCTCGCGGACCCTCATCGCCCTCGAGCACGCGCGGCTGTTCGCCGTGAATGTCCTCCGGGGCAACCAAGCGGATCTAGCACGCCGCTTCAGCACCAAGGAGCCCCACCCTGAGAAGTGGGACGGGGTTGCCTGGCAGGAGCGCGCCGGGACCCCGATGATCGAGGGCGCCCTGGTCTGGCTCGGGTGCGAGCTCCGAGACGTTCACGACGGCGGCGACCACGCGATCGCCACGGGCCGGGTACTCGACCTGGACGCGAGCGCCGACGGCAACCCCCTCGTTTTCTTCGAGGGCGAGTACCGGCCGCTTGACTAGGGTCAGCCCGAACGGCCCATCGGCTGGCTCGGGGAGGAGGTCGTAGTCGACCAACGCCCCGTGGCGCTCCTCCGTCCACCGCTTGCGCCGCCGGTGGGCCGGTGGGTTCATTTGGCTCGCATATCGCGTCAAAAGGAACCCACCGTGGGCCGACGGTGGGTGGTGGGTTCCATTTGGCTCGCATATCGGGTCAAAAGGAACCCACCGTGGGCCGACGGTGGGTGGCGGGTTCCATGTCGCCGGCCGACTAGCTCGTAAACGCTGCCCGCAGCGCGAGCAGGAAGATCACCAGGGCGGAGACCGCCATGACCCCGGTCTCGCGGCGCACGATCTCGAGGGCGATCAGCCGCTGGCGTTCGCGGGGAAGCGACTCGAAGTCGAGGCCCACGAGCTCGCGCTCGGCCGCCCCGGCCCGCACCCCCTCGGCGAGGAGCGAGACGATCACCGGCAGGACCCCATAGAGGTAGTGCAGCCCGCTCGAGGCCTCGCGACCGGAGAGAAGCAGGATCGCCCCGAGCCCGATCTGAAGGACGACCGCGGCTTGGGCGACGCGCAACGCGTACCAGAAGCCGACCGAGGGCACACGGCGAAGCCAGGCGATCCCACCCCAGCCGCCCGCCAGGAGGTTGGAGGCGATCACGCCGATCCCGACGGCGAGGTGGACCCCGAGCACCCGTTAACCGCCGATCTGGAGGCCGTGCGGTCGAGGCGCCGCGAAAGCCGGCGAAATCCGCCCAGCGGTGTCGGGAATCCGCTTGCTGATGCGGAATATCACTATGTAGCAAGTTGACACAAAGTGGGTATATAACTCGGCTGTGGTGCTCGTAGCAGCGGTTTCGACTTCGGATCGAGTGAGAACCGCCTGATGCTGCGCGCCTTCCTCCCCGTGATCGTGTTCGCCGGCCTCGGGGCGATCGTCGGCGGCACGCTGGCGATCGTCAACGGGCTCGTCGGCCCGCGGCGCCCGACCAAGGTGAAGAGCGACCCTTACGAGTGCGGGCTGCCGACGGAGGTCACCCGCACCTTCCGCTTCGGGATCAGCTTCTACATGATCGCGATGCTCTTCATCCTGTTCGATATCGAGGTCGTCTTCCTGTACCCCGTCGGCGTGATCCTGAGGGCGGCGCACTCGGTCTTCGTCCTCGTCGAGGTGATCGTCTTCGTGGTCCTGCTGCTCGTAGCGCTGATCTACGTGTGGCGCAGGGGGGCGCTCGATTGGAGGTAAGGCGCGAGAAGCTGCGCGCGCTCTCCCCGCTCGAGGAGCCCCGTTCGCCTACCGATCTGCGCGTCCGCCAGCTTCGCGCCCGCGACCTCCTGCGCGGCGACCTCGAGGGGCCCGATCTCGAGCGGCACGTGGCGGAGTCCGTGCTGACGACGACCCTCTCGAAGGCCATCGGTTGGGGTCGCGCCAACTCGATCTTCCCGGCGACCTTCGGGCTCGCGTGCTGCGCGATCGAGATGATGTCGATCGTCAGCCCGCGCTACGACATCGCGCGGTTCGGCGCGGAGAACATGCGCGCCTCCCCGCGCCAGGCGGACATGCTGATCCTCTCAGGGCGGGTGTCGATCAAGATGGCCCCGGTCGTCCGGCGCCTCTACGACCAGATGCTGGAGCCGAAGTGGGTGATCGCGATGGGGGCGTGCTCCTCCTCCGCGGGAATGTTCGCCAACTACGCGGTCGTGCAGGGCGCGGACAAGTTCATGCCGGTGGACATCCACGTCCCCGGGTGTCCGCCCCGCCCGGAGGCGCTCATCTACGGATTCAACAAGCTGCAGCGGATGATCCTCGGCAATCCAGACCCGGGGTGGCGCCAGCGCTACAACGCATTCGGCACCGAGGAGTGGGCCCGAGAGGCGACCGGCCACGCAACCAAGGAGGAGATCGAGGCCTACGCGGCCGCGCGCGAGGTCTCCGCGGCATACGAGACGGCGCGCTCGCAGGCCTCGCGCCGGGAGACCCCCTGATGCCCGATGCGCCCGGCCTCGAGCTGATCGCCCAAGAGCTGAACGAAGCCGCGGAGGGGTCGGTCCTCGGCACCTATCACGAGCACGATCAGGCATGCCTGATCGTGAGCCCGGACCGGATCATCGACGTGCTTCGCTGGCTGCGCGATGCCCCCGGTCAGCAGTACCGCTTCCTCTCCAGCCTTCACGGCGTCGACTACCTCCCCGCCGAGCCCCGCTTCGGCGTCGTCTACGAGCTCCTGAACATGCCCCGGGTCGAGCGACTTCGGCTCAGGGCCGCGCTCGCGGACCCGGGGCCGGACCGGCTGCCCGAGATCGATAGCTGCGTCGAGCTCTTTCCCACCGCCGACTTCCAGGAGCGCGAGGTCTACGACTTCTTCGGCATCGTCTTCCGGGGCCACCCGGACCTGCGCCGCATCCTGATGCCCGAGGAGTACGCGGGCTGGCCGCAGCGCCGCGACTTCCCCGTGGGCGGCGAGCCCGTGATCTTCACCCGGGACGAGCCCACGATGCCGAGGTGGTACGAGTGAGCGCGCACCACTCGGCCCGGGCGCACGGCGGCGACATCCTCGCCGAGACCGACGCGGAGGTGATCGGCGCCTCGGCCGTCGAACGCACCGCCGCCGGCGAGGTTCTCGAACCCGAGCACGAGCTCCTGACGATCAACATCGGTCCCCACCACCCCGCCACCCACGGAGTGCTGCGGCTGCTCGTCAGCCTCGAGGGCGAGGTGGTGCGCGACCTGAAGCCGATCGTGGGCTACGTCCACACCGGGATCGAGAAGAGCTGCGAGGACAAGTCGTACTGGAAGGTGATCCCGTTCGTGGAGCGGATGGACTACCTCTCGTACTTCTTCAACATGGAGGCGTTCGTCGGCTGCGTCGAGCGCCTGATCGAGCTCGAGATCCCGCCCCGGGCCAGGTACCTGCGGGTGATCCACATGGAGCTCAACCGGCTCCATTCCCACCTCGTCTGGCTCGGCACCTCCGCGCTCGACCTCGGCGCGATGTCGATGTTCTTCTACTGCTTCCGGGACCGCGACCGGATCCTCGATCTGTTCGAGATGTCCACCGGGCAACGGATGCACACGCGCTACTTCCAGGTGGGCGGCGTGTTCGAGGACATCCCGGTCGGCTTCGAGCGCAACCTGCGCGCCTTCTGCGCCGAGATGCCGTCGCGCATCGACCAGTACCTGGCGATCCTCGACCGCAACGAGATCTTCCTGCGGCGAACCAGGAACGTGGGCGTGGTGTCGCGCCAGCGGATGTTGGACCTGGGCGTCACCGGGCCGTTGCTCCGCGCGGGCGGCGAGCCGTGGGACCTGCGCAAGGTCTCCCCATACCTCGCCTACGGCGAGCTCGACTTCAAGATCCCGGTCGGCACGGTCGGCGACGGCTACGACCGCTACCGCGTGCGCGTGCAGGAGATGCGCGAGTCGATCCGGATCATCCTGCAGGCCCTCGACGGCCTGCCCGAGGGCCCGTGGATCGCGGACGACCGCAAGTACGTGCTGCCGCCCCGCGACGAGCTCGCGACCTCGATGGAGGCGCTGATCCACCACTTCAAGCTCGTCACCGAGGGCTACCGGGTCCCGCCGGGCGAGGTCTACTACGCGATCGAGTCGCCCCGCGGCGAGCTCGGTTGCTTCCTGGTGGCCGACGGATCGGCGAAGCCTGCCCGCGTCCACTTCCGCGACCCCTCCTTCGTCAACCTCCAGGTCCTCCGCGAGCAGTCCGTGGGTGGCTACGTGGCCGACCTGATCCAGAACCTGGCGATGCTCGACCCGATCCTGGGAGGGATCGACCGGTGAGCGGGGACGGGTGGGTGCCGGAGATCCGGCCGACGAACGAGATGTCGGCGGATGAGCGGCGGCGGCTGGTGGAATCGATGCGCCCGGAGGATGCCGAGGGCGTGCCCGAGCTCCACGAGGTCGACGTTCCCGACGAGCTTCGCGAGCGCATCGAGACCGCGATGTCGAAGTACCCGGAGGTCCGATCGGCCGCGCTCCCGGCGCTGTGGGCGGTCCAGCGCCACTACGGCTGGTGCACCCCGGAGGGGATGCGCCAGGCCGCGGCGGTGATGGGCGTGACGCCGGGGTACCTCGAGGCGCTCGCGACCTTCTACGACCTCTTCCGCACGACCCCCGTGGGCCGTCACCAGGTGCTGGTGTGCCACAACATCGCGTGCTGGATGCGAGGGGCCGATGACGTGCTGCGAGCGTTCTGCGAGGCCGCGGGTGTTGACGCCCACGAGGCCGACCACGACGGATCCAGCTCGCCCGACGGAGAGGTCTTCGTCAAGGCCTTCGAATGCATGGGGGCATGCGACATCGCCCCGATGGCCTCGATCGACGAGCGCTACTACGGCCCGCTGAGCACGGAGGATGCCCGGGCGGCGGTGGAGCAGCTCCGCTCCGACGAGGAGCCCCTCCCCGACAAGGCGCTCGCGAGGCGGGGGACCGCCGGCGGCCCGGAGCCGCAGCCCGACCCCCGCATCAGGGAGGTAGAGGCCGGTGGCTGAGGAGACGAGGATGCTCTTCCGACACATCGACGAGCCGGGGCTGGCGTCGATCGAGACCTATCGGCGACGCGGCGGCTACGCCACCCTCGACGAGGCGCTGAAGGGTATGGAGCCCGACGAGCTCCTGGCGATGCTCGAGGACTCGGGGCTCCGGGGCCGGGGCGGCGCTGGGTTCTCGATGGGAAAGAAGGCTTCCTTCCTACCGCGAGGCAAGAGCTCGAAGTACCTCTGCTGCAACGCCGACGAGTCCGAGCCGGGCGCGTTCAAGGACCGCGAGCTGATGCAGAAGAACCCCCATCAGCTGATCGAGGGCATCGTCATCGCGTCCCTCGCCGCGGACGTCGGTCACGCGTTCATCTTCATTCGCGGCGAGTACGCCGAGGTCGCCGACGTCATCGAGCGCGCCGTTGATGAGGCGTACGCGGCCGGGTACGTGGGCGAGGACATCATGGGCAGCGGCTTCCGGCTCGAGCTGGTGGTCCACCGCGGCGCCGGCGCCTACATCTGCGGCGAGGAGACCGCGCTGCTCGATTCCCTCGAGGGGAAGCGCGGGAACCCGAGGCTGAAGCCCCCGTTTCCCGCGATCGAGGGACTCTACGGCGGCCCGACGTTGATCAACAACGTCGAGACCCTCTCCAACGTTCCCCACATCGTCGCCAACGGCGCCGACTGGTTCAAGAGCTTCGGAACCGAGCAGTCCCCCGGCACGAAGGTGACCTCGGTCTCGGGCTGCGTGCGGCGGCCCGGGAACTACGAGATCGAGCTCGGGATCCCGTCCCGGGAGATCATCTACGGGCTCGCCGGCGGCCCGCCCGAGGGCCGCGAGGTGAAGGCGTGGTTCCCGGGCGGCTCTTCGGCACCGGTGTTGACCGCCGAGGAGCTCGACGTCCCCTACAGCTTCGAGGCGATGGCCGACGCGGGCTCGATGCTGGGGTCCGGGTCGATCATCGTCGCCGACGACACCATCTCCATCCCACAGCTGGCACTACGGACGGCACGCTTCTACCACCACGAGTCGTGCGGCAAGTGCACGCCCTGCCGCGAGGGCACCAACTGGACCGTGAAGATGCTCGAGCGGGTGATCTCCGGCGAGGCGACCCCGATGGACCTGGACATCATCGCCTCGGTCCAGGAAAACATCATCGGCCACTGTCTCTGCGTGCTGGGCGACTCGATGGCGATGCCCGTCGGCAGCATGGTGAAGAAGTTCCGCGGCGAGTTCGAGGCCGCGATCGAGGCCGGGCGCGCCACGGCGCCGCGGCCGCTCGACGAGTCGGCAACCGACGCGGCGCCCGTGCCGCTGGGGGCCTAGGCGTGAGCCCGAACGGCGAGCGAGTGACCCTGGTCGTCGACGGCGTGGAGGTGGACGCCCCGGGGGGGCTGATGCTGGTCGACGCCGCGAAGCACGGCGACGTGGAGATTCCGGTCTTCTGCTACGAGCCGAAGCTCGGCCATCCCGTCGGCGCCTGCCGGATGTGCCTGGTCGAGATCGAGGGGATCCCGAAGCTCCAGACCGCCTGCTCGACCCCCGTTCGCGATGGGATGGTGGTCTACACGCAGACCGATCGCGTCAAGGAGGCCCAGAGCGCGGTGGTCGAGTTCCTGCTCGTCAACCACCCTCTCGACTGCCCGGTCTGCGACAAGGGCGGGGAGTGCCCGCTTCAGGACATCGCCATGGGCTGGGGCCCGGGGAAGAGCCGCGTCATCGACCCCAAGCGCCACTTCCAGAAGCCGATCCCGCTTTCGCCCCTGATCAAGATCGACCGCGAGCGGTGCATCCTCTGCTACCGCTGCGTTCGCTTCAGCCAGGAGATCTCCGAGGACGAGCAGCTGCAGCTCCTGGAGCGAGGGGCCTCGACGTTCGTGGGGACCTTCGACGACCGCCCCTACATCGCCCCCTTCCACGGCAACATCATCGAGCTCTGTCCGGTGGGCGCGCTCACCTCCGACGCCTACCGCTTCCGAGCCCGGCCCTGGGACATCGAGGAGGCCGGCACCCTCTGCACGCTCTGCCCGAGCCAGTGCAACATCAAGCTCACCGTCCGCGACGAGCGCATCGAGCGAGTCCTCGCGCGCGACAACGTCGATGTCGACGACGGGTGGCTGTGCGACAAGGGGCGGTTCGGCTACCAGATGGTCGAGTCAGGCGACCGGATCGTCGAGCCGATGATCCGCTCGGGCGGCGACCTGCTCCCCGCGAGCTGGCACGAGGCGCTCGAGCAGGCGGCTTCCGGGCTGCGTGCGGCCGGCGAGCGGACGGCGGCGATCATCGGCGGAGGCTCCTCGAACGAGGAGGGCTACCTCGCGCAACGCATCCTCCGCAAGGCGCTCGGTTCCCCGCACGTCGTCTCATGGGCGGGCGAGACGACGCCCTTCCCAATCATCAAGGAGCTATGGCGCCCGGAGCTCGCCGCAAGCGTCAAGGACCTGGATCGCGCCGAGTCGATCCTCGCGGTCGGCGCGGACCCCCTTCACTCGATGCCGATCCTCGACCTGCGGATCCGCAAGGCCGTGCGCCTGCGTGGCGCGCGTCTAGCGGTGGCCACCGACCGCCCGAGCGCTCTCGACGGTGGCGCCGAGGAGACGGCCCGCTACGCGCCGGACACGATGTCGAGGTTTCTCGCGGCGCTCGCGGCGGAGCTCGGTGCGGGGGGCTACGACCGAGCCAGCGGCGAGCTCGGTGCGGACGCCGAGCGGATCGCGGGGGTCCTGAAGCCCGGCTCCACCGTGGTCCTCTGGGTTCGTCCCGCCGACCCGGCGCTCTTGGACTGCGCCCGCGCCCTGCAGCTGGACGCCGATGGCGCCGGTCTAATCGAGGTCCCCGACGGGGCCAATGGCCGTGGCCTGGTGGAGGTCGGGTGCATGCCGGGTGCCGGACCGGGACTCACCGAGGTAGATGCGGGCCTGGACGCCTCGGGCATCCGCGAGAGCCTGGCCGATGGAAGCCTGGAGGCCGCCTTCCTGATCAACGCGGATCCGGTGCGCGATTTCGGCAACGGGCCGGCCTGGAGCGACGCGCTCGGCAAGGCCAAGTTC
>JBKPIV010000037.1:0-3354 GCA_046730395.1 Actinomycetota bacterium
AAGGGGGAATCGCTGCGTGAATCGGACCTTGGCGCAGTCTGGTAGCGCATTCGGCTGGGGGCCGAAAGGTCGCTGGTTCAAATCCAGTCGCCCCGACTGACAAAAATCCCCGCTAACGCGGGGGTTTTTGCTTCCCGGGGAGACTCCGTGTTGTGGCCCTTGGGCCATGGAGTCGCCCGGCAAGGGCACAATAGGGGCACATTCTGTGCGACGAAGGGCGCAGTTTCTCGGGCAAGGAAGCACTTCGACCAGAGACCCAGCGGTCTCTTACGTCCCGGGCTACCGGCCCATTCGGCTGGGGCCGAAAGGTCGCTGGTTCAAATCCAGTCGCCGAGGAAGTGGTGACATTTGCCTCCCGCTTGAAGGCGCTTCAGGCTGGACTTGAGTGTTGGTAGCCGAGGCTATTCTCGGCCCCGATGGCAAGACCAGCTGATCGCCTCGAACGCGCATACCGCGAAGTTCTGGACGCGTCCGGCGCCAATTTCTTCCGCCGCTTGCGCGACTACCAGGACGTGCTGACCAGCGACAAGATGATCAGGCAGGCCGTGGCTGCCCTGCGTGAGGAGGCCGAGGCTGCGGACGAGAACTTCGTCCAAGCAGATCAGGGCTTCGTGGAGGAACTTCAGGCGCTCCGGGAGGAGCTCGTCCAGCGAGCTCCGCACGCGGACGACTCGGGGACACCGAAGCCTCAGGTGGGCGGGCAACCGGCTCCCATCCGCTCGGCGGAGGCCCACGAATGGGCCTACACGCTGGCCAACTTCGACGCGATCATCGACGACAGCGACTCGAAGGTCATCATCAGGCAGGATCTCGATCACGGACGCGCTGGCATGCTTTGCGCGATCCTCGACGCCAAGCTCACCGAGCTTCGGTATCCACAGCAGCATCCGGCTCCTGCAGTGATGACCCGCACGGACGACGATCAGCGCCCCGACTCGAAGATCTGCAGGACAGAGTCCGCTTGGTCCAAGGGCGAGAAAGGGCCGCTTACCGGACGGCGGAGGACGCATTCGAGCGATCCGGCTATCTCGCCCTCGCCCGGATCGAGTACACGGTCGAGCAGCTCGCTCCGCAGGAGCCTCGGCCCATGACCACCGAGGCCGAGAAGCTCGAGGCGTTCAGCGAGACCTTGAAGGAGGTTTCAGGCGGCTTTCACCATCTGCGGGAAGCCGTCCGGCCGCCCGAGGTGGGCCAGCCGCTCGGCCAGGATGCCCAGGACGCGCAAGCAGGAGTCCCCCAAACGCATCTACCACTACGTGCTGACCGACGAGCTCACCGCGCAGTCGTCGATCCGCTACCTGAAGGGCCGGGTGCCGGGGGACCTCGAGGCCACGCTGGTCGACCCGAGCTACCGCGGTCCCATGCGGCGGTTCTTGAAGCAGCTCTGTAACGCTACCCCAGCAACGCGTCCATCTGGCCGATCGCCTGCTGCAGGCCCTCGGCCGTGCCCATCTCGATCAGCTTCTCCATGTCCTCGCGCGACTCGAACCTCAAGCGCATCTCCATTCGCGTGCCGCCGTCGCGTTCGCGGAGCTGGACGCTGACGGTGTGGACCGACATGTCCTCGACCGGCGTCCCGTCCGCGTCGGCGCAAGCACCCTCAGTGAACTCAAGCGAGGTCGGCGGATCGACCGCCGCAATCCGCCACGCGCCCGACGACTTGTCGCCCCCGGGTCCGGTCAAGAAGTACGTGACCTCAGCTCCCGGCGAGAGATCGTGCTTCTCGAATGTCGCCGGATAGCCCGGCGGACCCCACCAGCGCTCGAGCTTGCGCGGATCCGTCCATAGCTCCCAGACCTGATCGATCGGAGCGTCGAACTCCGCGATTAGCGTGATGGTCAGGTTGTCGTAGTCCTTGTCGACGCTGGTGATGCTCATCGTGCTCGTCCAATCAAGTTCGACATCCGATCGACGCGTCCGCGCCAGGTCGTCTCGAGCTGTCGAGAACGTCGCGCGCCCGGGCGACAGCGCCCGCGTCGGTGCGGACGAGCTGCTCCCGTCCGCGGCGCTCCTTCGTCACCAGGCCCGCCCGCTCCAGCACCGCGACGTGCTTCTGCACGGCCGCGAAGCTCATCGGGTAAGCGTCGGCGAGCCGCGAGACCGATGGCTCGCTGCCGGCGCAGCGGCGAAGGATGTCGCGGCGGGTCGAATCGGCGAGGGCATGGAACACCTCGTCGACAGTCTCGTTCGTCAACTCATCTACAACCATACGGTTGTAGGTTACCGACGGCCCAGCACCAGAAAGGCGACCACGAGAGAAAGGACGAACCCATGAAACTGACGACTATCACGCACGTCTCCGTCGACGGAGTGATGCAGGGACTCGGCGGCGCGGACGAGGACCGCAGGGGCGGATTCGAGCGCGGCGGATGGGCCATACCGCTCTTCGTGGACGAGGCCGCGACGTTCCTGGACGAGGCCTTCCAGCGCGCCGACGCCTTCCTGTTCGGCCGGCGGACCTACGAGATCTTTGCCGGCTCATGGGGAACCGGCTCCTGGGGGGCAAATCAGGGCGACAACCCGATCTCGGTGTCGCTGAACACGCGCCCCAAGTACGTGGTATCGACCACGCTCACTGACCCCGACTGGGCGGATACGACCGTCTTCTCCGGTGACGTCGCCGCCGCCATCGGCGAGCTGAAAGCTGAGCAGGGAGGCGAGCTGCAGGTGCACGGCAGCGGCGACCTGATCCGCTGGCTCATCGACAACCAGCTTGTCGACGAGATCACCCTGCTCACATATCCCGTGGTCATCGGCCAGGGCACGCGGCTATTCCCCGACACCGGCCCGGACATCGCGCTTGACCTCGTTGACTCGCGAGCCTTCCCGAAGGGCATAACGATCCAGGTCTACCGGCCCACCGGGCGCCCGCAGTATGCAACGTGACATAGGCGCGCAGTCAGTGAGAGTCGATGATCGATGGGTGCGGGCTTCAGCGTAGACCGCTGGGGCCTAGTAGCCGAGGGCGCTGTGCCGTGTCGAGGTATGCCAGATCACCGAAATGGCGTACGGGTTGCGCTCCCGCTTCGCGCGAGACCGAGCACCGTGGGGCCTCAGTGCCCCTCGTCGCCTAAACCGGAAGCAATGGCGATGAGTTCCGCCCCGCCGGCGAGTTCCGCTGGCACGCGAAGGGAGGCATCAAGGTGGGATCCCCAGGATCCGAGGCGATCAGCCGGCGTAGTCGAAAGTCGAGCCGTATCCGCACACACCGCTGTAGCTGAATGCGAGCGAGTCGTCCTCGACGACGAGCTCGTCGGCGACGAGCTCCTCGCCGGCTCGCTCATGCCCTGGGACCACGCAGGTGACCGTCTCCTCGCCGGAGTAGCGATCGCGGATCCGCACGCTGACGCGGTC
>JBKPIV010000038.1:0-17056 GCA_046730395.1 Actinomycetota bacterium
CCGTCCTCCAGGATCTGGAGCAGGATGTTGAAGACGTCCGGGTGGGCCTTCTCGATCTCGTCGAGCAGCAGCACCGAATACGGCTTGCGGCGCACCGCCTCGGTCAGCTGGCCGCCCTCGTCGTAGCCGACGTACCCGGGCGGCGAGCCCACCAGCCGGGAGACCGCGTGCTTCTCCATGTACTCGGACATGTCGATGCGCACCATCGAGTCCTCGTCGCCGAACAGGAACTCGGCGAGGGTCCGCGCGAGCTCGGTCTTCCCGACCCCGGACGGCCCGAGGAAGATGAACGAGCCCGCGGGGCGCTTCGGGTCCTTGATCCCGGCGCGCGAGCGGCGGATCGCCTTCGAGACCGCGGTGATCGCCACGTCCTGGCCGATGACGCGCTTGTGTAGCTCATCCTCCATCCGCAGCAGCTTCTTGGTCTCGGCCTCGGTGAGCTTGAAGACCGGGATGCCCGTCCACATCGAGACGATGTCGGCGATCTCCTCCTCGCCGACCTCGGGACGCTCGCCGCCCTCGCCGGCGGCCCACTGGTCCTCCAGCTCCCGCTTGCGGTTCGTGAGCTGTCGCTCCTTGTCCCGGAGGTTGGCGGCCTTCTCGAACTCCTGCGCCTCGATCGCGGCCTCCTTCGCCCGCCGCGTCTCCTCGATCTCCTCCTCGAGGTCCCGGTACACCGGCGGCTGCGACATGGACTTGATCCGCATGCGCGAAGCCGCCTCGTCGATCAGGTCGATCGCCTTGTCGGGCAGGAACCGATCCGAGATGTAGCGGTCGGCGAGCTCGGCGGCGGCGCCGAGCGCCTCGTTGGTGATCTGGACGCGGTGGTGCTCCTCGTAGCGCTCGCGGAGCCCCTCGAGGATCGAGACGGTGTCCGGGATCGACGGCTGGTCGACCTTGATCTGCTGGAAGCGCCGCTCGAGCGCCGAATCGCGCTCCAGGTACTTCCGGTACTCGTCCATGGTCGTCGCGCCGATCGTCTGGATCTCACCGCGGGCGAGCGCCGGCTTCAGGATCGAGGCCGCGTCGATGGCGCCCTCGGCGGCGCCGGCGCCAACGAGGTTGTGGAGCTCGTCGATGAAGAGCACGATGTCGCCCCGCTGGGGGGTCTCCTTCATCACCTTCGTAAGGCGCTCCTCGAACTCGCCCCGGTACTTCGACCCGGCGACGAGGGCCGCGAGGTCGAGCGTGTAGATCTGCTTGTTCTTGAGCAGCTCCGGCACCTCGCCCTTCGTGATCCGCGAGGCGAGGCCCTCGACGATCGCTGTCTTGCCGACCCCGGGCTCTCCCACAAGCACCGGGTTGTTCTTGGTGCGGCGGGAGAGGATCTGCATGATCCGCTCGATCTCGATCTCGCGGCCGATCACCGGGTCGAGCTTCGCCTCGGCGGCGAGCTTCGTCAGGTTGCGACCGAACTGGTCGAGCAGCTTCGAGGACTTCTTGCCCTCGCCGCCGGGGGCCGCGCCGGCCCCCTGCCGCCGGCCGCCGGGGCCGGACAGCATCCGGATCACCTCGTTGCGGATCTTCTCGGAGTCGGCGTCGAAGTCGAGCAGGATGCGGGCGGCCACGCCCTCGTTCTCACGCACGAGGCCGAGCAGGATGTGCTCGGTGCCGATGTAGTTGTGGCCCAGGGACAGCGCCTCCCGAAGGGCGAGCTCGAGGACCTTCTTCGCGCGCGGCGTGAACGGGATCTGCCCGGAGGTGACCTCCTCACCGGAGCCGACTATCCGCACCACCTGGGCGCGGACGCGCTCGACGGTGATGTCGAGTGACTCGAGAACGCGAGCGGCAAGCCCCTCCTCCTCACGGAGCAATCCCAGCAGGATGTGCTCGGTGCCGATGTAGTTGTGCTTGAGCGTGCGGGCCTCTTCCTGCGCCAGGACGACGACCTGCCGGGCTCGCTCTGTGAATCGCTCGAACAACTACGTCTGCCTTTGCTCTTGTTATGAAGTCCAGTTCGCCTTCGGGACGTTTCGGGATCGCTTCCGGGAGACCGCCTCAGTATTACCTACCGGGTGGCGGGGTCCGGCACCAAATACGCGGGGACGCATGAGCGCCGGAGTCCATCCACCTTTTCGGCTGCGCAGTGCCGACGGATTAGACCTCCGGTTGTCGCCTACAACGGGTTCCCAGTATATCGGCGGCCCTCAAGCCCCCAGCGGGGCACGATCGAGGCCCGACCCCCGACGACCCCGCAACCTGCGGGCTTCCCCTGCACGTTCGCGATTTTTCTCGCGGCCCAGGGGTCCTAGCTCCGCATCGCCGGGAAGAGCATCACCTCGCGCAGGCTCCGCGTCCCGGTCAGGACCATCACCAGTCGATCGATGCCGAGGCCGACGCCGGCGGTGGGCGGCATTCCCTGCTCGAGCGCCTCGATGAAGGCCTCGTCGAAGGGTTGCGTCTCCTCATCCCCGCGCCGCAGCTCCTCGACCTGCTGCTCGAAGCGCCGCCGCTGCTCGTCGGGATCGTTGAGCTCGGTGAACGCGTTGGCGATCTCGATGCCGCCGACGAAGGCCTCCCAGCGCTCGACGAGCCCTTCCTCGGAGCGATGGCGCTTGGCAAACGGCGAGAGCTCGATGGGGTAGTCCACGACGAAGGTCGGCCGGACGAGCTCCGGCTCGACCAGCTTCGAGAGCACCCCGTCCACGAGCTTTCCCCAGCCCTCGGCGGCATCGGGCTCGGAGCCCATCGCTGCAGCGAGCTCCTCGCGGCTTGGCCGCCGGGCCAGGTCCAGCCCAGTGCGATCCGCGATGGCTTCGGCAAGCGTCACGCGTCGCCAGGGGGGCACTAGGTCGATCTCGGTCCCGTCGCGTTCGATGGTGGTCGTGCCGAGGACCCGCTCGGCGACGTGGGCCACCAATTGCTCCAGCCGCTCGGCGGCGTCACGGTAGTCGGCGTACGCCTCATACCACTCGACCATCGTGAACTCGGGATTGTGCTTGTGGGAGATCCCCTCGTTGCGGAAGTCCTTGCCGAGCTCATAGACGCGCTCCATCCCGCCGACCACGCATCGCTTGAGGTAGAGCTCGGTCGCGATCCGCAGGTAGAGATCGCGATCGAGGGCGTGGTGGTGGGTGACGAAGGGCCGTGCCAGCGCACCCCCGTAGAGCGGTTGCAAGACGGGGGTCTCGACCTCGATGAACCCGTGCTCGTCCAGCCATTCGCGGACCGCCGAGACGACCGCCGCCCGCGCGCGGAACAGCTCCCTCGTCTGGGCGTTGGCGATCAGGTCGAGCTCGCGCCGTCGGTAGCGAAGCTCCACGTCCTCGAGCCCGTGGTACTTGTCGGGCGGCGGCCGCAGGCTCTTGGCAAGCAGCGTCCAGGAGTCGAGCCGCAACGAGAGCTCACCCCGCTTAGTGGCGAACACCGTTCCCTCGGCGCCGATGATGTCACCGAGGTCCAGCCCGACGAGCATCTGGAACGACTCGGCGCCGAGCAGGTCCTCGCGCGCGTGGAGCTGGAGCCGCCCCGTGCGATCGACCAGGTCGATGAACGCCGCCCTGCCGTGGCCGCGGCGCGCGGCGATGCGCCCGGCCACTCGGTAGTGGTCCTCGGTCTCGCCACCTGCTCCCAACCCCTCGTGCGCGGAACGAACCTCCGCGATCTCGGACCGATCGGCGAAGGTGTGCGGGAACGGCTCCACCCCCGCCTCCCGCAGCCGCTCGAGCTTCTCCCGCCGCTCGGCGAGGAGGTGCGATTCCGGTCGCTCGGCTCGGGACTCGCCCACAGCGCGGCGAGCCTATCGCCGCGCCGACTTACGCAGCCTCAATTTTGGTGATCTTGAGCTTGCGCTTGGGCCCGCGCGGAACCTCGACGGTGACGACGTCGCCGCGCTTGTGACCGACCAGGGCCTTGCCGATCGGCGACTCGTACGAGAGCTTGTTCTCCGCCGGGTCGGCCTCGGCCGAGCCCACGATCTGGAACTTCTTGGAATCTCCGGATTTCTGGTCCTTGACGTGGACCCGGACGCCCACGCCGACGGTCTCGGTATCGACCTGCTTCTGGTCGACCACGGTCGCTCGGCGGACGCGCTCCTCGAGCTGCGCGATCCGCTGCTCGACGAGAGCCTGCTCGTTCTTCGCGTCGTCGTACTCGGAGTTCTCCATGATGTCGCCGAACTCCCGAGCCTCCTTGATGCGCTCAGCGACCTCGCGACGCTTGACCGTGGTCATGTATTCGAGCTCCTCGCGGAGCCGCTCGAGCCCTTCCTGGGTGATCAGTGATTCACGAGCCACTGTCGTCAACCTCATCCCTCGTCTCTCGGGACGCGACGCCCCGATCAGTCACGAAACAACGCCCGAAGCGCGGCGCCGTCGGCGCTCGCGGTCTCGGGCAGGCGGGCGATTATAGCGAGGCCGGATCCGGACTCAGATCGCGCGCACCGCCGCGGTCACTACGCGGCGAGCGCGAGCGGCTGGGGGAGCTCGGCGAGGAGTTGCCTGACCCGCGCGAGGGTCTCGGCGCGCTGGAAGGCGTCCGCCTGCGCGCCACGCACCCCCAAGCGCTCCAGGTACCACGGGTAGAACTTCCGCGCGTACCGAGCGGCCTTCTCCCGCCCGAGGTGCTCCTCGGCGCAATCCATCGTCCACAGGAGCTCGTCGACGATCTCGGCCCGCCGGGGCGGGAACGCCCGGCGGCCGGTGAGCTCGCCGAAGATCCAGGGATTGCCCAGGGCCCCGCGGGCGATCATCACCGCGTCCGCCCTGGACTCCTCGTACGCGCGGCGGGCGCGCTCGGGCCTCCCGAGCCCCCCCGAGACGATCACCCTCGCACCCGAGCCCTCGAGCCGGCGGGCCAGCTCCGCGACGAGGCCGTAATCGGGGGGGCCCTTGTGCTTGACCGCGGCGCTTCGCGGGTGCATCGCGACCGCCGCCACACCGGCCCCCTCCACGAGCCTCACGGCCACGTCCAAGCCCGACCGGTCGCCCGGCTCGATCCCTGAGCGGAGCTTCACGGTGACCGGCCTACCCGAACCCTCCGCGGCGGCCCGCGCGAGGCGCGCGGCGAGCTCCGGCCGCCGCAGGAGCGCCGCTCCGGATCCCGCCTTGCACACCTTTCGGACGGGGCAGCCCATGTTGATGTCGATGAGGTCCGCGCCGGCCTCGGCGGCGCGCCCGGCGGCGGAACGCATCACCTCCGGGTCATGGCCAAACAGCTGGATCGAGACCGGGTGTTCGCCGGGATGGATGCGAAGCAGCTCTCGCATCGTGCGCTCGTTTCGGTGGTGGATGCCAAAGCTCGAGACCATCTCCGAGACGGCGAGGCCGGCCCCGTGCCGGCGGGCCTGGAGGCGCACGAACCAGTTCCCGAGCCCGGCGAGCGGCGCAAGCAGCACGCGATTCGAGACGTCCACGTCTCCGATACGGGACGGTGATGTGAGGGGCGGTTGGTCCATCCGGGTCAGCGGGCGGTCATCGGTTCCTGTCCCAGATCAGGCGGAGACCGGTGAGCGTGAGCAGATCATCGATCTCCTCGATCATCTCGCAAAAGGGCACGATCGCCGCCGCATGACCGCCGGTGGCGATGAACCGGGTCTCGGGTCCGAGCTCGCGCTGGACGCGCCGAGCGATTGCGTCCACGGCGCCCGCGAAGCCGTACACGATCCCCGATCGCAGGCTCGCGTGCGTGCTCTTGCCGATCACGCCGGCCGGCTCGCCGAGGGGCTCGCCGAGCTCGATCGGGGGGAGCTTGGCGGTGCGCTCCGCCAGGGCCGCCATCGAGATCTCGACGCCCGGTCCGATGACGCCGCCGAGGTACTCGCCGTTCTCGGACACCACGTCGAAGGTGATCGCGGTGCCAAAGTCGGCGACCGCGCACGGGCCGCCGAAGCGCTCGTATGCGGCCACCGCGTTCACGAGCCGGTCGGCGCCAAGCTCGAGCGGGTTGTCGAGCTGGATCGCCATTCCGGTCCTCAATCCCGGGCCCACGATCAGGCAGCTCCCCTCGAGATAACGCTCCGACATGCCGGCGTACTCGGGCGTCAGCTGCGGCACCACCGAGGAGACGATGGAGCCGTCGACGTCGCCGAGCTCGAGGTCACGGAGCGAGAGCAGGGTGGAGACCCGCACCGCGAGCTCATCCGCGGTCTCCTCGGAGTCGGTCGCGAAGCGCCAGTGCTCGGCGAGCTCGGCGTCCTCGAAGATCCCGAGGTGGCTCTGCGTGTTCCCGACATCAACGGCGAGCAGCACTCGGTGATTATCCAGGCCGTAGGATCGTCTGGATGGCTCCCGATCCGGCATCGGAGGCGAGGCTCTACGTGATCCCGGGGTCCCATCCGGCGATGGCCGCGCGGCGAATGCTCGAGCTCAAAGGCATTCCGTACGCGCGGGTCGACCTGATGCCCGTGGTCTCGCGCGGCGCGCTCAAGGCCCTGCGCTTCCCGTCCAACACGGTTCCGTCGCTGGCCATCGAGGGCAAGAAGATCACCGGCTCGCGCGAGATCGCGCGCGAGCTCGACCGGATTCGCCCCGAGCCGCCTCTGTATCCCACTGAACCCGGGCCCCGGGCGGCGGTCGAGGGCGCCGAGCGTTGGGGCGAGGAGGTACTGCAGCCCGCGGTGCGACGCATCGTGTGGAACACGCTGAGGCGAAACCGGACGCCGCTTGCCACGTACGCCGAGGGCGCCCGGCTCGGCGTTCCCATCGGCTTGGCCGTCAGGACCGCCGCGCCGATCGTCGCCGCGGCGGCGCGCATGAACGCCGCCGACGACGAGGCCGTCCGCGCCGACCTCGCCTCCCTGCCGGGATGGCTGCAGCGGATCGACGACTGGATCCGCGAGGGTGTTCTCGGCTCCGAGCCGCCGAGCGCGGCCGACCTGCAGATCGGAGCGAGCGTGCGGCTGGCGATGACGCTCGACGACCTGCGCCCCCATATCGCGGCGCGGCCCGCCGGTGAGCTCGCGCTCGGGGCGATCCCGGGTTTCCCGGGTCAGGCGCCGCCCGTGCTGCCCTCCGCCTGGCTGGAGTCCCTGCGCGCGGCCGCCGGAGAGCGACAGGCGGCCGGCGGCTAGTGCGGGCTCTGCTCATCGCCGCTCGCCGCTCGCCGCCGCGCGCCAGCTCGGATCGCTGATCCGCTCGACCCGCTGACTGGGCCCGAGCGCCTCGAGCGCATCCGCCAGCCTAGTGCCGTCGGGCAGCGCCAGTGCCGGGTCGAGCTCGAGCAGCGGCTCGAGGACGAAGCGGCGGCGGGCCACCTCGGGGTGCGGGAGCCGGAGGCGCTCGGTCTCGAGCTCGACGTCGCCTACCAGGAGCAGATCGAGGTCCAGCGGCCTGGGACCGTGTCGCTGGCCGCCAAGCATCCTCCCCTGCTCCACCTCGATTGCCTTGCATAGGTCGAGCAGCTTCTCGGGCTCGAGGGCCGTCTTGATCCGCGCCGCGGCGTTCAGGAAGTCGGGCTGATCGAGGATCTCGCCGACGGGCTCGGTCTCATACAGCGATGAGACCGCCTCGACCTCCACCGCGTGTCGGCGAAGCGCCTCGAGGGCGCCCCGCAAGTGGAAGCGACGGTCGCCGACGTTCGACCCCAGGCCGAGGTAGGCGACTCTAGGCGCCACTCACTCCGGCTCCTCTTCTTCCTCTTCGTCTTCGCCGGCGTCCCGCTGGTGGGTGACCTCCACCGCGACCTCCTCGACGGCCAGCGGCAGGGGCGGCTCCGGCTTTGCGGCGCGAACGCGGACCGACTCGCAGGCGAAGCGCTCCATCAGCCGCTCCCCGATCACGTGGCAGAGGCGCTCGAGGGTCTTGTACCGGCGCTCCGTCGCCGCGAGGGCCACGATGTCGCACACCTCCGAGTAGTCAATCGTGTCCTCGAGGCGATCCGTGAGCACCGCGTCGCAATCGGGGACGTCGAACTCGACGTCGATCTCGAGCCGCTGACCGACCTCGCGCTCGGCCTCGGAGACCCCGTGGTGGGTGTAGATCGAGAGGCCGCGGATCTCGACGTCGACGCTGGCATCCAGCCCTTCACGGTGTGCCTCCACGGACCCGGACCGTACCAGCGGACCGCGAAGATACTGGCCGTGCCGCGGACGCTTCAAACGTTGGCGATCGACGGCCGCTTCTGCGGACCCCCCGACAGCGCAAACGGGGGATACGCGTGCGGGCTCGTGGCCCAATTCATCGACGCTCCGGCGGCCGAGGTGACGCTGCACCTGCCGCCGCCGCTGGACGTGCCCCTGAGCGTCGAGCGCTCGGACGAGGAGGTCCGCTTAACGACCGATGGCAATTTGATCGCGGAGGGCAGGCCGCTCTCCGATCTGGGGGTCGCCGTCCCGCAGCCCGTTGGGCTCGCCGAGGCCGAGGAGGCATCGCGGAATTCGCCACTCCACCACTCACACCCCTTCCCGAGCTGCTTCGTATGCGGGCCGAATCGCGAGCCGGAAGATGGCCTGCGGATCCTCCCTGGCCCCGTCGAAGCGCGCGAGCTGGTAGCGGCGCCGTGGATGCCCGACGCGTCGCTTCCGACCGAGCACGGGCACATCGCCCCGGAGATCTGCTGGGCTGCGCTCGACTGCCCGAGCGGAAACGCGCTCATGCTCCTCGGCGACGTCGGCACGGCCGTGCTCGGGCGTCTCGCCACCAGGCTCGAGCTGCCCGTCGACCCCGGGGCGGCCTACGTCGTGGCGGGTTGGCCTCTCGCCCGCGACGTGCGGAAGGTCGATACCGCCTCGGCCCTGTTCACCGAGGACGGCACGCTGGCCGGCTTCGCCCGCGCCCGCTGGGTGGAGCTACGGACCGAGGCCCTCACCTGATCGGCGGGCGGGATCGCCGAAGCCCCCGTCCAGGATCGCCTCCGCCACCCTCACCGCCTGCCGGACCTCCAGGACGTCGTGCACGCGCAGGACCTCGGCCCCTGCCCGGAGAGCGAGCACATTCGAAGCGATCGTTCCTCCGAGCCGCTCGTCGACCTCGCGGCCGGTGAGCGTTCCGAGGAAGCTCTTGCGCGAGGTCCCGATGACGATCGGGCGCCCCAACTCCCGAAGCTCGGCGAGGCGCCGCAGCAGCTCGAGGTTGTGTTCGAGCGTCTTGCCGAAGCCGATGCCGGGATCGACCCAGATCCGCTCCTCCGACACGCCACTGGCAGTCGCGAACTCGATCCGCTCGGCCAGGAAGGCCTTCACGTCGTCCACGACGTCGTCGTAGGTGGGGCTTTCCTGCATCGTCCGCGGGCTTCCCTGCATGTGCATGAGGATCGCCACGCAGTCCCGTTGCGCGCATAGTTCCGCGAGCTCGGGCTCGGCGCGCAACGCCGTCACGTCGTTGACGATCTCGGCCCCCGCATCGAGCGCGGTCTCGGCCACGGCGACCTTCGAGGTGTCGATCGAGATCGGGACGCCGACGTCGCGAAGTCCGGCGATCACCGGCGCCACCCGCCCCAGCTCCTCCTCCGCCGTGACGGCCCGCGCCCCCGGCCGGGTCGATTCGCCGCCGAGGTCCAGCAGGTCGGCTCCGCCCGCGACCAGCTCGCGCGCACGCTGAACCGCGCGCTCCGGCTCGAGGAACAGCCCCCCGTCGGAAAACGAGTCCGGGGTCACGTTGACGACCCCCATCAGGCGATACCGAGCCACGTCAGCCTCCGCTGAGCGCCTCGGCCGCCGCGCGCTCGCCCGAGGCGATCGCCCCATCCATGTAGCCGTTCCAGACCGTGGCCGTCTCGGCGCCGGCCCAATGGATCGGGCCGATCGGCGCTCGCAGGGCGGCGCCCTGGCCGGTCCAGGCTCCGGGAGGCATGAACCCGCCATAACACCCGCGAGCCCATTCGTCATCGGCCCAGGCCCGGTCCACGTATCGATCGGGCCGCCCAGCATCGGGGCCGAAGAAGCGCTCCAGGCATCCGATGACCATGGATCTCCGCTCCTGCTCTGCCAGGCTCGTGGCCTGCCGCGCTGCCCGGCCCTCGATGAATGCCGCCAGAACGCCTGGATCGCCATCGGGGGGCGAGTTGTCGAAGGTGACCGTGACCGGGCCGTCGGCGCTCGTCACCTCGCCGGAGAGATCGCGTTCCCGCCAGAAGGGCTCCGGGTAGATGGCCATGCACTTGACGACGGTCCCCTGCGCCATGCGCTGCGTGAGCCCGTCGCGCACCGCCGGCAGCGGCGGGTCGTACGCGATGCGGCCCGCCAGAGTGGGCGGCATCGCCACGATCGCCCGCGAGGCGCGGATGGTCGCGCGGTCCGATTCGACGGTGACCCGACCGGCCTCGCGAGCGATGCGACGCACCGGCGAGGAGAGCACGAGGCCGTCCCCGAGCTCCTCGGCGAGCCGCATCGAGATCAGCTGCGTCCCGCCGACGACCCGGTCCTGCTGTGCGGCCCCCTCGGTGTCGATCAGCACCTCGAACGAGCCCGCGGCGCCGACGTAGAAGAGAACGTGCAGCATCGAGACGTCCTCGGGCTCGGCTGCCCAGACGGCGTTGATGAACAGCCGCAGCAGGTCACGCGCGGTCGTTGTTCGCGCCGCTCGACGCATCCAGGTCGCGAATGTCTCGCTGTCCCAGCGCGCGGCCCTCGCGGCGTCCCACGGCGCCTCACAGTCAACCTCGCGCGCCATGCGATTGATGCGCGCGATCACCAGCTGAGTCTCGGCGAGCCCCAGCGGGCTGAGGCGGGGGATCGGCCCCCGGTAACGGCGCAGGCGCCTTCGGCGCTCGAAGAGGTTGGCGCCGGCCGTGTGGGTCGGAAAGGTCTCGAGGTCCAGCTCGCGGATCATCCCCATCACCCGATGCTGCGTAGGGCCGACCCATTGACCCCCGAGCTCCACGACCTTCCCATCGCCGATCGGCTCGTTGAGCGTTCGACCGCCGACCCGATCCCGCGCCTCCAGCACCGCCACCGAGCTGCCGGCTTCCGCCAATCTCCGGGCGGCGCTCAGCCCCGCGAGGCCGGCACCCACGACGGCCACGTCCACCGACAGCTCGCGTTCCGGGACCATCCTTCGCCTCGCCGGCGAGCTTACCCGGCCTAACCCGGCCAGCCGCGCCGGCCTACTGCGCGCGGATCAGAGCACCGTCCGGCGTCAACTCGACGAAATGGTGTGCCTGGCCCGTCCGGTAGCGCTGGCACTGGTTGGCGGGCGCCTCGTCGACGGGCTTCCGGGGCGAGTGGGCGATGTCCGCGACCCAGTCCGGAAGCCCCGGCAGCTGCTCCGCGATGCACGGGCCATGGTCGAGCTCCGCCCCGGTCGCCTTGGCCTCGTGGTAGGCGTCCATCGCCTCCATCACCGCGCGGTCGCGATCCGCCTGGGACGCCCCGCCTCCCCCGCACCCGGCCGCGAGGAGGGCGCATACCAGGGCAGCCAGGGAGAGTGAGGCCGCGCGTCGCATCGGCCAAACCGTAGCCTCCTGCCCGCCCTGAGCCTCGGTGTCCAGTTTTGGGTGCGATAGACCCAAACCGCACAACGAAGCCCGACCACGCATCGAGTGTCGGAAAACTCGGCCCCAGACCGATTAATCCGACACTCGACGTGAGGGTGCCGGCGTAGGGACGGGCGTTGCCCACCCAGCCGTGGGCGGCCGGGCGATCGGACGGTGGCGAAGCTTTCCCGCGCGCTAAGCGTCCGCGCCGCCGCCGGCGAAGCCTGGGCGGGGCTGCGGGCGGGGGCGGGGGCCCTCGCGTGCGGCCTCCTTCTCGCCAGTGGGCGCGGGCTGCTCCGGCACCCGCTCCTCCTCCTCGGGCTCGCCGAAGACCTCCTCCTCGGAGGCGCCCTCGAGCAGCTTCACGAACTCCTCGGCGTCGATCGTCTCGCGCTCGAGGAGGATGCGCGAGATCCGGTCCATCACCTCGCGGCGCTCGACCAAGATGTCCTTGGCCGTCTGGTGCGCCTCCTCGACGATGCGGCGGATCTCGTCGTCGATCTCGCGCGCGATCTCGTCCGAGTAGTCGGGCTCGGCGGAGAACTCGCGCCCGAGGAAGGGTTGTGAGCGATCGTGGCCGAAGACCCGCGGCCCGAGGCGCTCGGACATCCCGAAGCGCATCACCATCTGCTTCGCCGTCTCGGTCACCTTCTCGAGGTCGTTGGAGGCGCCGGTGGTGATCTCGCCGAAGACGATCTCCTCGGCGGCGCGGCCGCCCAGCGTCATCGCCATCGTGTCGGTGAGCTCGGCGCGGGTGGTGAGGAACTTGTCCTCGGTCGGCAGCGAGATCGTGTACCCCAGCGCCTGGCCGCGGCTGATGATCGAGATCTTGTGGACCGGATCGGTGTTCGGGAGCAGCTGGCCGACGATCGCGTGGCCGAGCTCGTGGTAGGCCGTCACGAGCCGCTCCTTCTCCGACATCACGCGGCTCTTCTTCTCGGGGCCGGCGATCACCCTCATGATCCCCTCCTCGAGCTCGCCCATCGTGATCTCGCGCTTGTTGGAGCGCGCGGTGAGGAGTGCCGCCTCGTTGATCAGGTTGGCCAGGTCCGCGCCGGTGAACCCGGGCGTCTGACCGGCGAGCGCGTCGAGGTTGATCTGCTTCGCCAGCGGCTTGCCCCGCGTGTGGACCTCGAGGATCTGCTTGCGGCCCTTGCGATCGGGGCGGTCGACGACGATCTGACGGTCGAACCGTCCTGGACGCAGCAGCGCGGGGTCGAGTATGTCCGGGCGGTTGGTGGCGGCGATGAGGATGATGTTGTCCTTCATCTCGAAGCCGTCCATCTCGACGAGAAGCTGGTTCAGCGTCTGCTCGCGCTCGTCGTGGCCGCCCCCCATGCCGGCGCCCCGGTGGCGCCCCACGGCGTCGATCTCGTCCATGAAGATGATGCACGGAGAGTTCTGCTTCGCCTGCTCGAACAGGTCGCGAACGCGGCTCGCCCCCACGCCGACGAACATCTCGACGAAGTCGGATCCTGAGATCGAGAAGAAGGGCACTCCCGCCTCGCCCGCGACCGCCCGGGCCAGCAGCGTCTTGCCGGTGCCGGGCGGACCGTACAGCAGCACCCCCTTCGGGATCCGCGCTCCGAGCGCCTGGAAGCGCTTCGGATTCTCGAGGAACTCCTTGATCTCCTGAAGCTCCTGAACGGCCTCGTCGACGCCGGCAACGTCACGGAAGGTGATCTTCGGCGCGTCCACCGACATCCGCTTGGCGCGGGACTTGCCGAAGCTCATCACCCGCGAGCCGCCGCCTTGCATCTGGTTCATGAGGAAGACCCAGAAGCCGAAGAACAGGATGAACGGGAGGATGTAGGTGAGGATCGAGAGGAAGCTCGAGCCGCCCGTGCCCTCGATCTTCGTCTGGATGTGCTTGCGGGCGAGCAGGTTGACGAGCTGGGTCTGCGAGTTGCCCACCGTCGGATAGCCGGTCGAGTACGTCTTGCCGTCCTGCTGCTGGACGTCGATCGTGTTCGTCTTCTGCTGGAACGTGACCGACTGGATCGACGTCGGCTGGTTCTTGACCTGGGAGACGAACTCGTCGTAGGTCGGGGTTTGCTCCGAGGGCGGGCCGCTGATCAGGCGCTGGGCGAAGAACGCGAGCACGATCACGACCAGGATCGGGAACGCCGCACTGCGGAAGAAACGCCTCATCTCAGCTCACCGAGCGCGATCGCCCGCCGGGAGGGGCCGTTGCGGGTGATGCTGGCGGGTTTCGCGCATGGTCGTAGGAGTGGTAGCCCCCGCTAGGTCTGAGATCAGCGTACCAGGGTCCAAATCGGCCGTCGAAGGCCGCTGGGCCTACTGATTCTCCGGGTTCAACACCGCGACGTAGCCGAGGTTCCTGTACCTCTGTGCGTAGTCGAGGCCGTATCCGATCACGAAGCGATTCGGGATCTCGAAGCCGACGTAGCGGATCGGGAGCTCCACGCGGCGGCGCTCAGGCTTCGTGAGGAGCGCGCAAGCCTCCAGCGAGGCTGGATTGCGGGCCCTCAGGTTGCGCAGCAGGTACTGGAGCGTGAGCCCCGAGTCGATGATGTCCTCGACGATGAGGGCGTGGCGGCCCTCGATCGAGGAATCGAGGTCCTTGAGGATCCGGACCACCCCCGAGGAGTCGGTCTGCGAGCCATAGCTCGAGACCGCCATGAAGTCGATCTCACACGGCACGGTCATGTTCCGGAGGAGATCGGCGAGGAAGATCACCGCGCCCCTCAGCACCCCGATCATCACCAGGTCTCGCCCCTCGTAGTCACGGCTGATCTCGGTGCCGAGCTCTCGGACCCTGCGCTGCAGCTCGTCCGGCTCGATCAGAATGTCGCCGATCGCGGGGTCGTCCACGGTGCGCCGTTAGTCGAGCAATCGCGCCGTGAGGACGGCTACCTCGCGCGCCTCGGAGCCGAGGCGGAAGTCCTCCGAGACCGCGACCCCGGCTACCCAGACGACCCGGCCCGCCGCGGTCACCACCGGCCGGCGGCGCCGGAGCGACCGCGGCACGCCCCGATCGGTGAACAGGTCCTGCAGCGTCTTGCTGCCGTTCATGCCCAGCGGCCGCATGCGGTCGCCCTCGCGCCAGGCGCGGACCACGAGCTCCTCGCCGAGCGCCTCCGGGTCGAGCGTCGCCAGGTCGGGCCCCGCCGGCTCCACCGGCCCCGCGCGGACCTCGGCGCGGACCTCCCAGCTGCCGAACAGGCAGCTGCCCGGGATCCGAAGGGGCGTGGGCTCGGGAGCTGCGTCCGTCTCCAGCGCGGTGGCGAACCGGATCAGACCGGCCTCGCAGATCGCCCGCACGCCGTGCCCCAGGTCCACCTCGCCGCCCTCTGGGAGGCTCGCCAGGCGCATGATCTGAGCGGCACGTCGACGGCCCACCGCGACGGGTCGTCCGGCCGCTCGCTCGGCCAGGGCCCGCAGCGCCAGGCGACGCAGCCCGGGCTCCGAGCCGGTCAGGGCCTCGGCCCGGATGGCCACCGCCCCCGCGCCGGCGTCGGCCGCCTCGAGCGCCTCGAGCACCACCCGGTCCAGGAGCTCGGCCTCCTCGATCAACTCCGACTGGGTCTCGGCGATGTTGCGCTCCGCCGCTCCGCTCAGCTGGCGCAACACGGGCAGGACCTCGGCGCGCACCCGGTTGCGGGCGAAGCTGGGGTCCAGGTTCGACTCATCGTCGGCGAAGGGAAGGCGGGCGTCGGTCGCGAGGCGGCGAGTCTCCCCCCGCTCCAGCTCGAGCAACGGCCGCACGACGCGGCCGCTGCGGGCCCGCAGGCCGCGGAGCGCCCGCGACCCGGGCGACGCGGCGAGCCTGTACAGGATCGTCTCAGCGACGTCGGTGCGCGTGTGGCCCGTGGCGATCCAGTCGCCGCCGGCCCGCGCCCGCAGGCGCTCCGCGGCGGAGTAGCGCACGTCTCGGGCCCCGGCCTGAAGGTTCCCGCCGATCTCCTTTGGCCGCTCGATGTGCAGGTCGATGCGAAGCCGGGAGCAGAGGTCCCGACAGACGCGTTCGTCACGCCCGGCCGACTCGCGAAGGCCGTAGTTGACGTGAAGCGCGTGGACGTTGGCCGGGCCGAGCGCTCGTGCCAGGCCGGCGGCCGCGCAGGCCGAGTCGGGCCCTCCGGAGACCAGCACAACGCCCGAGGAGATCGCGTCGACGAGGCCGCTGCGGCGCACGACTTGGGCGAGGAGGTCGAGCGCCTCCTCCTTGCTCATCGCTCCCATCGTGACCGATCTTAAGCCCCGTGGCCGCGGATTCCCGGTCGCCGCCGCCGGTCTCGCCGGTCACCCCTGGGCGACCGTGTCGTCCTCGCCCTCGGGCGCCCGCGCCCTGGCGACGAAGAGCTCGACGGGCTTCGGGAAGCCCTTCAGGTCCACCTCGCCGATCGGCTCGAAGTCCAGGTAGTCGGAGCGGCCGATCGCGTCGGCGATCGCCGTGGTGACCATCACCTCGCCGCCCAGGGCGCGGGCGACCACGCGGTGGGTGAGGTTCACCTCGGTGCCGAAGTAGTCGCCATCGCGGTACACGGCCCATCCGTGGTGGAGGCCGACGCGGGGCTGTGGTCGCTCACCGAACAGGCTCATTAACCCCACCGCCCACTCGGTGAGGCTGACCGGGTCGGGCGAGACGATCATCACCTCGTCGCCGATCGTCTTGACCACCAAGGCCTCCGCTGGAAGTGTGGCCTCGACCGTCTCGATGAAACGCTCCACGAGGTCGAAGGCCTCCTCGTCCCCCTCCTCCTCCGTGTACCGGGTGTATCCGGTGAGGTCGACGAAGCAGAAGGTCATCTGGACGCGACCGAGCTGCCGTTGCCCGCCGAGCTCCGACTCCATGTGGCCGACGACGTCCTGCTCGATGTAGAAGCGCAGGTAGCGCTGGTGGATGTATTCCATCAGGGGAGAGGTCAGCGGGAGGAGGTCGCGCGCCAGGCCCTCCATCTCCTCGGCCATCTGGAGCGCGTCCACGCCCTGCCGGATCAGGGGCTCGTGGACGTAGAGGTGAAAGAGGCGCACCTCGGTCTCTGCGATCTTCCGGATCGACTGGGCGTACACGCGAATCAGCTGCAGCAGCGCGACCAGTGGGAACCCGGCTCGCAGGACGTCGGCGATCCGCTCCATCGCCTCGGCGTCCTGCTCGGTCAACGTTCCCTCGATCGCCGTCGGCGTGCCGAGGAGCGACATCAGCCGTTCGATCAGCGCCTCCTCGAGCCCGGTCTGCTCGGCGGCCTGCCTGCGGGACAGCCTGCGCTCGCGCCCTGGGAGCAGGTCCTCCACGTACCCGAACGCGAGCCGGCCCTCGCGCACGGCCCGGCGCAACTCGCCGAGCGAGTGGCCGCGCTCGCGCATGCGCCCGACCACGCGCGCCTGGGCCGCGGCCGCCGTCGTCCAGTGCCCGTCGCGAACCGGGATCACCCCCGCCCCCGCCCAGCGCTGCAGGGTCGACGGCGAGACCCCGGCGATCCGCGCGGCCTCGGTCAAGGAGATCTGGTCGTCGGGCATCCGGCGATCCTAGTGGGGTGTCTCATAACGTCGTGCCTGAAATGGCGAGGCGCAGACGTTCCCGGGCCGGGACGCAGGGAGCCCGAATAGCAGCGCTCGTGAGTATCCGGTTTGCTCAGGCTGCGGCATGAGCGGTGATCTCGCGATAGGTGGTCGGCTCATGGACCGCGCCGAGCCCGAGCAGCGTCTGAAATGCCGCCATCGGTGTGCGACGGCGATTGTGGCG
>JBKPIV010000039.1:0-8663 GCA_046730395.1 Actinomycetota bacterium
CTACCTCGCCCCCCTCGATCCGACTGATCTGCGCAGCCGACAGGCCGCTCCGCCGCGCCAACGCCCGCATCGAGAGGCCGGCGCGCACGCGCGCCCCTCTAGTCACCTCGGCCATCGTCAGTACCTGGTCTTCCATCGCGAACTCAAGTCTAGCCGCTTCTGTACCATCGGTCAAATACCACCGTTTGCCTCCGATGCGATCAACTACCGTTACTCAAAGAAACGATAGGGTACCGTGGCTGTGAAGGTGAGGTCGTAGGCTTGTAAATTCGGTCGCTGTGGGGTGCCAAAACTCTGTACACAGGAAGTTAGGACACCCTCGACGACGTTCGCGGTGCCGCAGCGCAACGGCACGACCGGTCGTCCGCGCACCGTCGCCCGACCCGACCGCAAGCCCGAGTCGGTGCGGGCGCTCGCCGAGCGCCTCCCAGCCGAGGCCTGGCAGACGTTGCCCTGCCGGACGACGCCGGGCGGAGAAGAGGTCGACGGTGTGGGGTGCGTTAATTCGATCCCGCTGCAAATCAACAGCTTCTGAAGCAGCATCGCATCTTGTCGCTTGGATCATGGTCAGGAGGCTGGGTGGTCTCCGATGACGCACGACCGAGGTCGAGTGGCCGGGGGGAGTCGCACCCCCCGGCTCTCGCAGATCCCGGCGTGAGCCTCTCGAGGTAGACGCACATGTGCGCACAGGCTTGAGGTCGCGCTCGCGGGTAATCCCTGGGCATCCCGAATCCCCGAGCAGAGCTCGCGCCTGCTCGTCTTCGTCGCGGGCGGGATCGGCATCACGCCCTTCCGCTCCATGCTCCGCTACATCGAGGACAAGCGCCTCCCGCACCGGGTGACGTTGATCTACTCGAGCCGCGATCGCGCCTCCGCCGCCTTCCTGGACGAGCTCGAGGAGATCGCGCGAACAAACCCGAACGTCCACCTGATCCTCACCATGACCGAGGACGACGCCTGGGCCGGCGAGCGGCGCCGGATCGACGTCGACTTCTTCCAGGACTACCTCGGCGACAACCTGAACGCAGCGCGCTACATGGTAGCCGGCCCGCCGGCTATGGCGCAGGCCGTCAGTACGGAGCTGGAGAAGGCGGGCGCCGGCGCTGTGGGCGCTCGTCCAGTCGACCGGCTGCGTCCTCGAGGGTGCGGGCCTCTCGGTCGCGGGGGATCCGCAATGGCGGAAGGGCCTGGAGGCGGTGGCGATTGCCCTGCACCGGCAGCACGCGGGTAAGTCGCTTGCGGCGAACTTCGGCCGCATGCCCACCGGGTACGTGATGTCGAGCGGGACAACGCGTGACTCGTCGCCGCCGGCGCAGTTCATCGGCTAGGGCGCAGGCGGCATCGGCCCCACGCCCCGGTGATACCGTGGCGCTTGCGCGTCCCGCGCGGTCACTCGAGGTTGGCGAAACGGGAAGGGATGCGCGGGATCGTTCACAGCCTGGCGAGTCGGTTCGCGTAGAAGGCGCCCCAGCATCGCCCCCTCGACGCCTTCAGGCGACCACGCCCAGGGTGGCCAGAAGCCACTGCAGGCTCTCGATCGAAACCGCCGGTTTGAGGACGTAACCAGACGAGGAGGCCGCGGGTGTCGGCTCGTTCCGGCAAAGATCGCTCAGCGTCGCAGGCCGTGAAGGGTGGCGAAGGCCTCGAGTTGGCGGAGTTGCTCGTTCAGATCGGTCGAGGTCGTGCCGACGACGAGGCGGTCGACGCCCTGGGCGGCGTAGGCCTCCGCACCGCTTGCGCTCCATGTCGATCGAACCCCAGCGGGTGTACTCCAGAACCTCCGGGTCGCGGCCCTCGGCGAGAGCGTTCGTGTGCATCAGTTCGATCTGAGCGAGCCGTTCGGCCGGGGTCAACCGGCCGCCGGGGAAGAACCCGTCGCCGCGCCGGCCGGCGCGGCGGGCGGCGGCCGCGCTCGAGCCGCCGACGTGGATCGGCAGCATCTCTGGCGACGATCGACGTGCTCTCCAGCGTTCGAGAACGTGACCAGTTATCCAAGGGGCAGGAGCAGCACGCCTGTGCCGAGCAGGATCGTTGTCGTCGACGCGCCCGTCGCCACGCTTCGCGCGGCCGTGCGGCCTTGGTGTGACCCGCCGTCGTCGGTCTGCCGAACGTGCGCTAGCCGAATGTGAAGACGTACGCTTCGGCGCCGGCAGCGTGGAACGTGATCTCGAACGTGCGGTCGGCGATCGACCCTCGCGCGCGGATCAGCTGATAGAGGCGCTGTTGGGACACCGTCCCGTGGCCCTGCTCGTCGAGGTCGAGCCCGTGAGCATCACCGGGAGGTTCGCCGTCGACGAGCACGCGGAACGGCACCGGCGCGCCGGGCGCAGGCGGACCCATGACGAGGTGGACGTCGCGGGCGTGGAAGCGGAACGCGATCCGCCCCTCGGCTTCGTTCAGCACGCTCGCCCGGCTCTCGATCGTCCAGTCCCCGGAGAGCGCCCACTGGTTGAGCATCAACATCTCCGGTGCCATGTAGGTGCTCGGCACGCCGATCTCGGCGCCGCCGCGAGAAGCAAAGTTCTGGCCCTGGGCGTAGCCGAGGTACGTCTCCGGCGAACGCAGGTTCGTCCAGTCGGCTTGAGCCTCGAACCCATCCGGAGTGAGGGAGACGAGATCGTCGGCGACTCCCTCGGCTTCGGCCTCGCGCAGCAACTGCTGGATGCCCCGTTCGCAGTCGTCGTATCCGCCCTCGCCAAATTGGTGGTGACGGATTCGTCCTTCCGCGTCGGCGATGTAGATCGCCGGCCAGTACTGGTTGCTGAAGGCGCGCCAGACCGCATAGTCGCTGTCGAGCGCGATCGGATACCAGACCCTCATTTCGTCCGCGGCCTGGCGAACATTGTCCGCGTTCTCCTCGAACGGGAACTCGGGCGTGTGGACGCCGACCACGACCAACCCCCGATCCTGGTAGCGCTCGGCCCACGCGCGGACGTAGGCGAGGGTGCGCAGCCAGTTGATGCACGTATACGTCCAGAAGTCGACGAGAACGACCTTCCCGCGCAGGCCATCCGCCGTGAGCGGCGGCGAGTTGAGCCAGCCGGTCGCCCCGTCGAAACCCGGCAGGTGACCCTCCGCGGGCAACGGTGCGTGGCGGCGTACGCCGAAGAGGCTCATTGCGCTACGCCCACTTCGAGAATGGCATCGGCGAATGCGCCGGGCGCTTTCTCGAAGGAACTCGTTCTCTCGGCATGCGCGCTCCTTTCGTAAGCGTCAACAAAGGCCGCGAGCCGCGCGCACGGTCTGCGCGCGCCGCCCACACTTGCCGATCAACGCAGTGACCTGAAGGCCGCTCGGATCTCGCCGGAGAACAGTTCCGGCTGTTCCCAGGCGGCGAAGTGCCCGCCCTTGTCGACCTCGTTGAAGTAGATCAGGTTGGGATAGGCCCGCTCTGCCCAGCTGCGCGGCGCTTGATACTGCTCGCCGGGAAAGACGGTCACGGCAACAGGGATGGAGACGCCCTTGGCGTTGAAGAAGCCACCCTTGTATTCCCAGTAGAGACGAGACGCAGAGACCCCCGTGTTCGTCAGCCAGTAAAGCGTGATGTTGTCGAGGATCTCGTCGCGGGTCAGCTCACCCGTGTCGTTTGCGGTCCGGTCCAGGGCAGCGGCGACCGCCGCGGCCGGCTGGCCGTCGGCGTCGTTGTGGTCGAGGAGCCAAGCGGCCAGGCCAACCGGTGAATCCGCGATCCCGTACAGGGTCTGCGGGCGTGCCGCCATCATCCTCGCGTACTCGACCTGCGCGTACGTCCGGATCAGCTGCTCGTAGGCGCGTCGTTCCGCGGCCGAGAGCCCGCCTGGCGGCGGCCCACCGGCGAGGGAAGCCTTGTCGACGTCGGCTGGAACGGTGGCAGGCATATTGGTGTGGATGGCCAGCAACCCGGCAGGTGCCTGCAAGCCCATCTGGTCGACGACGAATGCGCCCCAGTCGCCGCCCTGGGCGACGTAGCGGGTGTAGCCGAGGCGTTTCATCAGTTCTGCCCAGGCGCGGCCCATGCGCTCGGGGCCCCAGCCGGTGCTCGTCGGCGTGCCCGAGAACCCGTAGCCCGGCATCGACGGAATCACCAGATGGAACGCGTCCGCTGCGCTCGCGCCGTAGGCCGTCGGATCGGTCAGCCGGTCGATGATCTTGAGCTGCTCGATGATCGAGCCCGGCCAGCCGTGATTGACGATGAGCGGCAACGCGCCTTCATGGCGCGAACGAACGTGAATGAAGTGAATGTCGAGCCCGTCGATCTCGGTCATGAACTGCGGTAGGGCGTTCAGCTTCGCCTCGACTCGGCGCCAGTCGTACTCGGTCGCCCACCAGCGGGCGAGCTTCTGCATCGTCGCGAGCGGAACGCCCTGCGACTGATCCGCGACGGTCTCTTTCTCGGGCCAGTTCGTGGCCGCGATGCGTCGACGGAGGTCGACCAACGCCTCATCCGGAACGTCGACGTGGAATGGACGGATGTCGGTGGCGGTCTCGACGGTGCTGATCATGACGGGCCGTTGGCTCGAAGCGACCGGAATGCGGCCCGGACCTCGGTGGTGAAGATCTCCGGCTCCTGCCAGGCGGCGAAGTGGTTGCCTTCGTCGACCTGGTTGAAGTAGCTGAGGTTGGGGAAGGCCTGCTCGGCCCAGGCCCGAAGGGCCGGGTAGATCTCGTTCGGGAAGACGCTGACGGCCGTCGGGACGGCGACGCCCTTGAAGTCGAAGAAGCCGAGCTTGTTTTCCCAGTAGAGCCGCGACGACGAGACACCCGTATTCGTCAGCCAGTAGAGCGTGACGTTGTCGAGGACCTCGTCCCGCGTCAGGTTGCCGACGGGCTGCACCTCGACGAAGGCGCGCGTGATGTCCTCGAGGCTCCACGCGTCGTGGTCGATCATCCAGGCCGCCAGGGCGATGGGCGAGTCCGCGAGCCCGTACAGCGTCTGGGGCCGATTCCCCATCTCGAGCGCGTAGCCGATGCCCTTCGTGAAGAAGAAGCTCAGCCGGTCGTACACGCGCTGCTCCTCGTCCGACATACCGGTCGGGGCCGGGTCGCCGGCGCCGAGGACGTTCGACGCGATCGGCTTCGAGATCTCGGGTGGAAGGGCGCCGGCCATGTTCGTGTGGATGCCGATCAACCCGTCTGGCGCCTGCGCGCCCATGACCTCGGTGATCAGCGCACCCCAGTCGCCGCCCTGCGCCACGTAACGCGTGTAGCCGAGGCGCTTCATCAGCTCCGCCCAGGCGCGCGCGATGTGCGGGACGTCCCAGCCGGTTTCGTCCGGCTTGGCGGAGAACCCGTAGCCGGGCATCGAGGGGATGACCACGTGGAACGCGTCCTCCGCGCCGCCGCCGTGCGCGGTCGGGTCGGTGAGCGGGCCGATCACGTTCAGCATCTCGACGATCGAGCCGGGCCAGCCGTGCGTGATCAGCAGCGGCAGCGCATCCTCGTGCTGCGACGTGAGATGGATGAAATGGATGTCGAGACCGTCGATCTCGGTCATGAAGTGCGGCAGGCCGCTCAGCCTCGCCTCCAACCGCCCGAAGTCGTACTCGGTCCCCCAGTACTTCGCGAGTGCTTGAATCGTCGCAAGCTGCACGCCCTGCGACAGGTCGTCGACGGGCTCCTTCTCGGGCAAGCGCGTCGCCGCGATGCGCGCCTTCAGCTCCGCGATCTCCGCGTCGGAGACCTCGAAGGTGAACGGCCGAATCGCTGTCGCGTCCGCTGTCTTTTCGGTCGTGACAGACATGGTCCTCCTCCTCCGTTTGGTGACAGTTGCTGGAGGCCGCTGTAGGCCAGCTCCGTCAATTCAGTCGACGGCGCTGCGCAACGGGCGGCCCCGCAAGCGCGGAAGCAAACATCGCCGTGGCCGAGCCTGCTTCACCGGCGGCCTCCCCGTTGGAGTTGCTAGTCGATCCTAGCCGAATCCGGCCATTGCCGAAGCGCGCAGCCAGGGGATGACCAGGGAGTCCCCTGACGTGCTCCCCGTCGACGTTGATAGATCACGCCACCGCTTTCGGTAGTTCATGGCTTCCCGCATCGCGGCTATTGGCCGCGACTGACCGGGAGGTCAAAAGCGAGAATCACCTCCGAACCTCAGAGCAGCAACCCCATCTCGAGGGCGTCCCAGAGCTCGCCGCTTGCACGCCGGTAGTGCTTGACCCGGCGTCCCTCCTCAACGAACCCGAACTTGCGGTAGAGGCCGATCGCGGTGCTTTTGTGCGCGAAGACGCTGAGGCTCAGCTTGTGCAGGCCCTGGCCCCGCGCCCACTCGATAGCCGCCGCCAGGAGCGCCGAGCCGACGCCGCGGCCGCGCCACTCGCGCGCGACGGCCATCCCGATCTCGCCGAACCCGTGCCGGGTCGGCTCCAGGTGCAGCGAGCCCACTACCTGCGTGCCGGCGACCGCGACAAACGTCGCCTCGAGCGTCCAACTTGCGGCACGCGCCTCGACGTCAACCGGTGGCTCGGTCGCGATCCCGTCGCGCTCTTCGGCGACGGCGGAGAACAGGAGTGCAAGCGGGAGGCGATCGTCATCGCGCGCGGCACGGATCTCGAGGGACTTTTCGCAGTGCCGTTGCGCGACGCTCACGAGCATGGCTCGTGGCTGTTCGGAACCGCCGCGGCTCGACTCCCGCACGAACGGGGAGGCAGCGGTCGTACCGCCGACGCCAGAGAGGCTTGTGACCAGCCTCTCCTTCACGGTGCCCGCCGAGTTCCTCGATGCGCTCACCGACACCGTCGCCGAGCGCGTGCCGAAGCTCCAGGCGCGCCGGGCGATCCCTGCTCCGGGGTTGCACCACCTTGAACGGCAGCGTGTAGCAGGCCACCCGCCGCTCAAGCTCCGCCCGCTCCTCATCGCTCAGCACGATCTGAAGGGACTCTTCGCCATGGCGCCCGCTTCGACGTCAAGCAGGCGGTCCCTCACGCATCACGACCGAACTTCAAACCGGGCGCACTAAGGCAAAGCCGCGGGAAAAGCCGCCCATTCATTTTGTTCTCTTGTGCGGTTGCGGATTAATCGGTAGTCAAGGTGAGGGCTGGCCCCGACGTTCGGAGAGACGCATGCGGTCAGACTTGTTCATCGCAGAAGTGACCGGGGGGAGAAGAGAGGGCGTAATGGGAGAACCTTTCGGTAATGGGGTGAGGCGAACTGCCTCGCTCTCATACGACATCGATCTTCCGCGGACCGAGCAGCGTCGGAGTTCTCAGGCATGGCGCCCATCGCTGCGCAGCTTGCTGCTGGGCGGTGAACGGAGGTGGTTCTCATGGCTCGGATGACACGACAACGCTTTCTGCAGTACGGCGCGGGAGCCGGCGTTACGCTGGCGCTGCCGTGGGCGGCGCGTACGGCAGCGGCGAGCGCCGCGCCGGGCCTGAAGCTGACGAAGTACCTGGAGCCGGTGCCTGTGCCGGGTGCGGGGATCGTGGTCGCCACCCCCAGCGGGACGAACGAGTACTCGTTCGTCCAGAGGGAGATCAGCAGGCAGCTGCACCCGCAGCTTCCGCCGACGCCGTTGTGGGCCTACGATGACGGCTCCGGGCTCGCTGGTCAGGCGGGCTCGTTCGGGATGGCAGTGGTCGGGCAGAGCGGCACCCCGCTCGATGTGAGTTTCGAGAACAATCTGCCGTCGACGTACCCGGACTGGATCCCGGTCGACACTCGGCTGACGCCGACGCACGACACGGTGGTGAGGCTGATGACCCACCTGCACGGCGGTTTCGTCGCGGCTGCGAGCGACGGCAACCCGGCGCTCACGCCAAATGGGTTCGTCTACGGCGAGAAGCAGCACGTCCACTACACCAACGAGCTACCGCAGATGCCGGCTGAGATGCTCTGGTTCCACGATCACGGGCTCGGCGCCACGCGGCTGAACGTCTTTGCCGGGCTGGCCGCCGCGTACATCCTCTACGACGAGTTCGACACCGGCGGGGCCGATAACGCGAACGGTCTGCCGTCGGGGCCGTACGAGATCCCGTTGGTTGTCCAGGACCGGCAGTTCAACGCGGACGGGACGTTCCTCTACCCGTCCAGCGACATCTCGGGTGCGACCTGGATCGGCGAGTACTTCGGCGACGTGATGCTCGTCAATGGCAAGGTGTGGCCGTTCCTGGAGGTCGAGCCGCGCCTGTACCGCTTCCGGATCCTGAACGGCTGCAACGCGCGCATTCTCGACCTCGACATCGGCGGCGCACGGATGTGGCAGATCGGTGCGGAGGGCGGCATGTGGGACCAGCCGGTGCCGGTGACGCAGCTGGTGCTCGCCCCCGCCGAGCGGGCGGACGTGCTGGTGGATTTCAGCCAGATCCCTGCTCGGACGACGCACATGAAGAACAGCAGGCCGGCGTCGCCGGTCTCGAACCCGGCGCCGCCGCTGGCGGCGGTGATGCAGATCCGGGTGGGGAAGACGACGCCCGTGCCGCCCTCGATCCCGACGACCCTCGTCGGCGGCCGGAAGGCAGACCTGCTCGACCCGGCCAGGACTCGCTACATCAGCCTGAACGAGATCGACGTGGACGAGCCAACCTGGTTCTTGAACCTGAACGGCGTCCCCTTCGACGATCCGGTGACGGAGACGCCACAGGTCGGGACGGTCGAGGACTGGGTCTACGTGAACGTGACCGGGGACACGCACCCGATGCACACCCATCTCGTCACCTTCCAGGTCGTGGGCCGGACGCCGTTCGACGCAG
>JBKPIV010000040.1:0-5419 GCA_046730395.1 Actinomycetota bacterium
GTTCCCGGCGACGATGCTCGCGACCGAGCGGCTCGACTTCGGCTCCACCGGGCCGAGCCGGGCGAGCCGGCGTGCCGCCTCGGCGCTCGTCAGCCCGCGGGGGTGTGAGGCGGCTTCCATCGCACCATCTATACCGGAGCGCGAGGGTGGGGTCGCGCCGCTCGGTGCCGCGGGTCCGGGGCGAAACGCCCCGTCGCCGCCGGCCGGCGCGTGTAGCATCGGTTCCACTCAGTGTCCGCGGAGGCTCCGAAGAGGGTGGAGGCCGCTGCGGAGGCTCTCCCGGTTGCCTTCCAGCGGGTAACGAAGCGCTATTCCGGCGCCGCGGAGCCGGCGCTGTCGGAGCTCGACCTCGAGGTGGAGAGCGGGGAGATCTGCGTCTTCGTCGGGCCGTCCGGATCGGGGAAGACGACCGCGATGCGGATGGTCAACCGCATGGTCGAGATCAGTGAGGGGGACATCATCGTCGGCGACCGGTCCGTGCGCGACCGCACGCCGGCGGAGCTGCGCCGCGAGATCGGCTCCGTGATCCAGCAGATCGGGCTCTTCCCCCACCGCACGGTGGCCGACAACATCGCCACCGTGCCGCGGCTGCTCGGCTGGGAACGAGGGCGCACCCGGGCGCGGGTGGACGAGCTCATGGAGCTGGTGCGGATCGACGCCGGGCTTCGCGACCGCTACCCCGCGCAGCTCTCGGGCGGGCAGCAGCAGCGTGTGGGGGTCGCGCGGGCGCTCGCCGCGAACCCGGGCGTGATGCTGATGGACGAGCCGTTCGGCGCGGTCGACCCGATCAACCGCGAGCGCCTGCAGAACGAGTTCCTGCGCCTCCAGGCGGAGGTCCGAAAGACGATCCTCTTCGTCACCCACGACATCGACGAGGCGATCAAGATGGGCGACCGGATCGCCATCCTGCGAGAGCGAGGCCGTCTGGCGCAATACGCGACCCCGGCGGAGCTCCTGATGGCGCCGGCCGACGACTTCGTCGAGGACTTCGTCGGCGCCGATCGGGCGCTCAAGCGGCTATCCCTCATGCGGGTGAGCGACATCGACCTGTGGGAGGCGCCGCTCGCATACGTCGGCCAGGCGACCTCGGAGGTGCGCGCGAAGCTGGCTGGAGCCGAGGTCCCCTACGCGCTGGTGATCGATTCCGAGCGCCGGCCCCTCGGCTGGCTCTCCGACGACGACCTGCTCGCCGAGACGGTGCCGGCGACGCCGGACACAAGCCCCGAGCCGTTGCTCGAGCGCGACGACGTGATGCGCGACGCACTCTCCGATCTGCTCCAAGCGGAGACGCGCTACGCGCCGGTCGTCGACGCCGAGGGGCGGATCGCCGGTGTGCTCTCGGTGGAGATCATCTCCGAGTTCCTGACCTCGCCTGAGGCCCTTACTGAGGAGCACGTTGCGGCGGAGCGCCCGGTCGCCCAATGATCGGGCTCGCCGCCAAGGCCCCGGTTCTGGCGGATGCCGCCAACCGCTGCGCCCCGGGGCTTCCGGCCGGATTCTGCCACCACCATGCCGAGACCGGGTGCCTGGCGGGCAACGGGTTTTTCTGCGCCGGCTGGGCGATCGACAACCTCGACCGCTACGTCGGGCCGTTTTTCAAGCAGCTCCTCCTCGTTTCCGTGTCCGTCGCCGTGGGGTTCGCCATTGCGATGGCACTCGCGGTGCTCTCGCATCGGTACCGGGCCCTGATCCCGCCGCTGCTCGGCCTCACCGGCGTGCTCTTCACGGTGCCCAGCATCGCGTTCTTCTTCCTGCTCTTGCCGATCACCGGGTTCGGCACCGATACGGCCGTCATCGTCCTCTCGGCGTACACGTTGCAGATCATCTACCGCAACACACTTGCCGGGCTCGCCAACGTGCCGGCGGATTCGAAGGACGCGGGGCGGGGGATGGGGATGACCGAGGGGGAGCTCCTATGGAGAGTTGAGCTGCCGCTCGCGGTGCCGGAGATCATCGCGGGCCTACGCGTCGCGACTGTCTCGACGACCGCGATCGCAACGCTCGCGTACCTGGCGGGCGCCGGGGGCCTCGGCCAGCCGCTCTCCGTCGATCCTTCCTTCAAGACGAACATCATCATCGTGGGCGTGCTGGCGATCGCGATGGCGCTCGCCCTGGACCTGCTCCTGCTGCTGGTTCAGCGTTTCGTTACGCCTTGGCGAAAGGTGCGGGCATGGTGACGCTCCCGCTCGCCTTCCTGCATTCCTTCGTGGGCGCCTTCGACTTCATGCTTCACCAGCGCGACGCGCTCTCGGGCGGCAATGTGCAGGTGGGAGGCCCTGGATACATCTGGCCGTTCGCGCGTACCCAGATCGAGGTGAGCGCCTTGGCGCTGGCGATCGCGATCGCGTTCGCGTTGCCGATTGGCCTCGTGCTTGGGCATGTCGGCAGGGGCGAGTTCTTTGCAGTTGGCTTTGGCAACGCCGGGCGCGCGGTGCCTGAGATCGTCTTGGTCTTCCTACTGGTGGCCCTGATCGGCATCGGGTTGCGAAACGTCGCGTTGGCGCTGATGATCCTGGGCCTCCCGCCCATCCTGACCAACACCTTCGTCGGGGTTCGTCAGGTGGACCGAAGCGCGGTCCAGGCCGCCGAGGGCATGGGCATGAGAGGGGGCCAGGTGATCGCCCGGATCGAGCTGCCGCTCGCCGCGCCGACAATCATGGCGGGTATCCGCACAGCCGCGATCAACATCATCGCGACCGCAACCATCGCGTCCATCGTCGGCTATTCCACCCTTGGAGACCTGATCATCGGACAAAACGAGTACGGCACCGATGGCGTCCTCGCGGGCGCCATCCTGATCGCTCTCCTCGCAATTCTCACCGAGCTGCTTCTCGCCGGGGTACAGAGGCTGGTCACTCCGAAGGGCCTCAAGCTGCAGCGGGCGCGGGAAGGAGCATAGGATCTTCCCGCTCGCTTGGCCAAGCCGTCCAACCGGAAAGGGGCACTGGGAAATGAGAGCACTTCGGGCACGTGCCGCGTTCGCGCTGGTGGCGGTGGCGATCCTGGCCGTCGGCCTCGCCGCGTGCGGCGGCGGTGGCAGCTCGTCAACGACCTCCGGGGCTTCGGGCAACCTGATCCAATCGAACCCCGCGAACGGCAAGACGACGATCACGGTCGGCTCGAAGAACTTCACCGAGGAGTTCATCCTCGGCCAGATCTACGCCCAGGCCCTGAAGGCCGCGGGCTACAACGTGAAGACCCAGCTCAACCTGGGCTCCGAGTTCGTCGCCCTCAAGGCGATCAAGGCCGGGCAGATCAGCGGCTATCCGGAGTACACCTCCACCGCGCTCGGCTCGTTCTTCCACGTCCCGGCGAACAAGATCCCCTCAGACGCAACCCAGGCCTACAACGAGGCGAAGGCCGACCTCGCCAAGGAGGGGCTCGTGGCCTATCCGCCGACGCCGTTCGCCGACGCGAACGCCGTCGGGACGCTCACCGCGACGGCGCAGAAGCTGGGCCTCAAGGACATCTCGGACCTGAAGGGCAAGTCTCAGAACCTGGTCCTCTCGGGCACCACCGAGTGCCGCGCCCGAATTGATTGCCTCGCCGGCCTCGAGCAGGACTACGGCCTCCACTTCAAGCAGTTCAAGCCGGTGGATCCAGCCTTGCGCTACACGGTGCTCGACAAGGGCGACGCGGACCTCTCGATCCTGTACACGAGCGACGCCATGCTCGCGAACTCGAAGAAGTACACGATCCTGAACGACGACAAGGGCCTGATCCCGTCGGGGAACGCGATCTTCATCGCGTCGAAGAAGGTCGCCGACCAGGCGGGCCCCGACTTCGGGGCGACGATCGAGAAGGTCCAGCAGAACCTGACGCTCCCGGTGATCCAGGAGTTGAACTCGCGCGTCGACATCGACAAGCAGCAGCCGGCCGCCGTCGCGCAGCAATACCTGAAGTCATCGGGTTACGTGCAGTAGCCAGGTGCCCTTGAAGCTCGGACTCAACCTCGGTTACTGGGGGATCGGGCCCCAGGGCCCCGACGCGGTCGAGGCGGTCCAGGCCGCGGAGCGCCTCGGCTTCGACTCGGTTTGGGTTGCCGAGTCGTACGGCTCCGACGTCGTGAGCGTGCTGGCCTGGCTCGCGCCGCAGACGGAGCGGATCCAGCTGGGCGGGGCGATCATGCAGGTGCCCGCGCGTCCGCCGGCGGCGGCCGCCATGGCCGGCTGCACGATCGACGCCCTCTCCGGGGGCCGCTTCATCTTCGGCTTCGGCCCCTCGGGGCCGCAGGTCTCAGAGGGCTGGTACGGAGTTCCGTACGCGAAGCCGTGGGGCCGAACTCGTGAGTACATCGAGATCGTCCGGCGGATCGTGGCCCGCGAGGACCGCCTCACCTACGAGGGCGAGCACTTCACGCTGCCGCTCCCCGGTGGCGAGGGGAAGGCCCTGAAGCTCAACTTCCACCCCGTCCGCAACCGGATCCCGATCTTCGTCGGGGCGATCGGCCGCAAGTCGGTGGAGATGGCGGCGGAGATCTGCGACGGCTGGATCCCGATCTTCTCCTCCCCGGACGCGTTTCAGGCCACCTGGGGCGAGCACCTCGAGGCAGGGCTCGCCAGGGGAGGGCGCCATCGATCGGAGCTCGAGGTCTCGCCGACGGTGCAGGTGGCGATCGACGGCGACCTCGACGCCGCCCGCGCGGTCGTGCGGGCGGGGCTCCTCCTCTACCTCGGCGGGATGGGCAGCCGCAAGACCAACTTCTACGTGGAGCTCACACGGCGGTTCGGCTTCGGCGAGGTAGCGGACGAGGTCCAGGGCCTCTATCTCGACGGCAAGCGCGAGGAGGCCTACGCCGCGATCCCCGACGAGCTGGTGGCCGCGACCTCGCTGGTGGGCACCGCCGACGAGGTCGCCGAGCAGCTCGACCGCTACGCCGCCGCGGGGGCCGACCGCCTAATCGTGTCGCCGATCAGCCCGGAGGCCGACCAGCGCCTGCACACGCTCGAGCGAGTGGCGGAGCTGGCGGAGGTCGTCGCCCCCGCCTGATTCGACGCGACCGGCCGCGGGTTGAATAACCTCGCCGCCGCAGATGGTGCGGGTCGGTGTCCCCAAGGAGTCTCGGGAGGGAGAGCGGCGCGTGGCGCTGATCCCGGACGGGGTCCGGTCGCTCACCGGCAAGGGCCTCGAGGTGGTGACCGAGTCGGGCGCGGGGGAGGGGGCGGCGCACCCGGACTCCGAGTACTCGGACGCCGGCGCCTCGGTCGGCTCGGCCGACGACGCCTGGGGAGCCGAGGTGGTGGTCAAGGTCGCGGTGCCCACGCTCGACGAGATCGGCCGCCTCGGCTCGGGCCAGGTGCTGATCGGCCATCTGGCGCCGCTCACCTCCGGCGAGACCAACCGGGCGCTCGCCGATGCGGGGGTGACGAGCTTCGCGATGGAGGCGATTCCGAGAATCACGCGCGCGCAGGCGATGGAC
>JBKPIV010000041.1:0-4539 GCA_046730395.1 Actinomycetota bacterium
GAGGTCACTCTGAAGACCTTCTCCAACGGGGAGGTCTACTGCCGCTACGAGGAGTCGATCCGCGGCGCCGACGTCTTCATCGTCCAGTCGACCGCCGCCAACGAGCTCGAGGGAATGACCCCGAACGACGCGCTCATGGAGCTGCTGGCGATGATCGACGCGGCCCAAGGAGCCTCCGCCCACCGGATCATCGCCGTGATGCCCTGGTACGGGTATGCGCGCCAGGACAAGAAGTCGTCGCCCCGCGAGCCCATCTCCGCCCGGATCGTGGCCAAGTGCCTGGAGGGCGTCGGCGTCGACCGCGTCCTCACCATGGACCTCCACGCCGGCCAGGTCCAGGGCTTCTTCCATGTGCCGCTGGACCACATGACCGCGATGCCGATGCTCGCCCAGTACGTCTCGGACATGGGCTTCGACGAGGAGCTCGTGATCGTCTCGCCCGACGCCGGCCGGGTGAAGACGGCCCGCAACTTCGCCCGCAAGGTCGGCAGCCACTGGGCGGTGATGGAGAAGGAGCGCCCCGCGCAGCAGGTCGCCGAGATCGGCTACGTGGTCGGTGAGGTGAAGGGCAAGACCGCGGTCCTGGTCGACGACATGATCGACACCGCCGGCACCCTCACCGCCGCCGCCCGCACGGTGCTGGAGGAGGGTGCGGCGCGAGTGCTCGCGGTCGCCACCCACGGCGTCTTCTCGGGACCGGCGTACGAGCGGCTGGCTCAGGAGAGCTCCGGGATCGAGCGAATCGTGGTCACCGACACGCTGCCGCAGCGTCCCGGCGCGCCCGACAACATCCAGGTGATCTCCGCCGCCCAGACCCTCGCGGACTCGATCCGCCGGATCTTCACCGACGACTCGGTCTCCGAGATCTTTGCCGGCGAGAACCAGCTGTTCTAGCTTCACCCGCATTCCAGAGCGGTTTGCGCCCGATTTGCTGACGAGGGGCTAACGCGCGAGTTTGTCCCGCGGGACGCTTCGTCTGTAGGTTGCTCGGGGATGGCGCAGGTCACGGTCACGCTGACGAGGGAGGGAGCCTCCGACGAGGAGTGCAAGCGATTTCTGTGGTGCCTCGCGCGACGACTTGAAGTCAGCCCGCGAGACGAGCCGGCCGAGCCCACTCACGAGGATCTCGAGAAGGTTGTGCCGCTGCAGGTGGTGGACTTCACGGTCGAGGCTGAGGACCGGGAAGCGGCCCGCCAGGTCGTCCTCAACGCGGCGACGATGTGCGTCAAAAACCCGTTGGCGCTGTACAGCTTCCGAGCGGACTAAGCGCCCGCGAGCGTCGCGGCCACCCGTTCGGCCGCGATTTCATCCGACTGCGGGAGCAGGTGGGCGTAGGTCCCGAGCACGGTCTGCGGACTATCCCCGAGCCGTGCCGCGACGATGTGAACAGGCACACCGTGGGTCAGCGCCAGGGTCGCGGCTGTGTGTCTGAGCACGTGGAGAGAGCCGCTCGGGATCTCGGCGGCCTTACGGTGGTGCCGGAACCACTCGGTGAGCCTTTGCGGATGAATCGGGCCGCCGAGCTCGTCGGCAAAGACGAGGTCCTGGTCGACGTAGGCGTCACTGGCGAAGTCCCGCTCAAGCAGACTGGGCTGGCGATGTCGGAGGAGAACCTCCTCTCTTGAACCCGCCCATTCGTAGTGCTAGACCACGAACCGCCAGGGACTTGGGTCCAGAGGAGCCACCATGAAGCTGAAGCTCATCCTGATCGACTCACCGCCGCCGCCCACCTCGAAGAGGCAATGCATGCAGGGCGGCTTCGCGCAGTTCGGGTTCCGAAGCGAGGGGCAGTGCATCGCGTTCGTCAATCACGGCCCGTAGACGAGAGCGGCCGGCCTCTCGGAGTAGGCGATGTCGGAGGAGAACGTGGAGCTGGTGAGGCAGGTCGTTCAATCCTTCAATTGCCGCGACTTGGCGGCGATGAGCCAAAAATTCGATCCCGAGATCGAATGGCACCCGGGCGGGCCTGCCGCCGTCGAACGCGAGGTCTACCGGGGCCGGGACGAGGTCTCCAGTGGGTTCGCTGCGGGCTGGGAGACCTGGGAGGTGTTCACCCTCAGGGAGAGCGAGGTGCGCGATCTGGGTGACTCGCTTGTGTGGCTGGGCCGCGCCCGGTTGCGGGGAGGCGATGCAAGCCACGTCGAGCTCGACCAAGAGTTCGCAATCCACTTCCTGGTGCAGAGCGAAAAGATCGTCCGGATCCGAGGCTTCCGTGAGTGGCAGGCAGCACTCGAAGCCGCTGGGCTGCGGGAGTAGGCGATGTCGCAGGAGAACGTGGATGCGGTTCGGGCGATTTTCGACCGGACCGCCCGGGGAGATTTCAGCCGCTGGTTTGACTTGAACACCGAGGACCTCGTGTTCGTGACCAGCCCCGACATCCCCGACGCGGGTACCTACCGGGGGGAGGCGGCGACGGAGTGGGTCACGTCGTGGGTCGAGTCCTTCGTTGGGCACACGATCAAGGCCAGCGACTTCATCGATGCCGGCGACAAGGTCTTCTTCGAAATCCTCCAACGGGGTCGTCCACCTGGAAGCCAGGTCGCGGTGGAGGGCCGCTGGTGGGTCGTGACAACGTTTCGGGCAGGCGCGATCGCCAGAGTTGAGGTCTTCGACGAACGCGGCGAAGCCCTCGAAGCCGCCGGGCTGCGGGAGTAGGCCAACCAAGGGACGGCGCGACCGTCCGGGCTCCTAGCCTTGGCGCGGTGGCGGACATCGCCCTAACCGACTCGCAGCGCGACCAGCTCCGAGCGTTCTTGGAAGGGCAAGGAGCTTCCGAGGAAGCTCTCCGTACTCCGGCCAGCCCGACGCGGCGTCTGGCGGCGTTCGGGGGCTGGTCCAGTCTTATTACGGCGGTTCCCTGCCGCTCCCTCCGTCGGGCTTTCGGAGTCACAGGCAACGCTCTCGAAGCTTCAACAGCAAAGACCCCGCAGTCGCGTCAGGCAATCATTGGACCGTCAACCGAGGCTTCAACCTGCACGGCGGAAGCGCTTCAAACGATGTCGTGGGTCTAGACACGGACCACGACGGGGTTGCTTGCGAGTCCTTGCCCTAGCGACCGCCAGCGACTTCAGTCGCGCCATCGCGTCGGGAGGATCAATCCGACGACGGCCACGAAACGGGGGCCCCTTCAACGAATAGAGATGTGATTTCGAAACAGCCGCTTCTCGTCCAAAGCGGCTACTCCGACAGCCCGGCGGCTTCGAGAGCCTGTTCCTCGGTGCGGAAGAACTGCCACGAGGTTGCCTTCCGGTCGCGGAAGCGGGTCACGTGCCAAACCGTCTGGTGCACCTCCACCCCCCTTGGGCGATACGTCCCGACGATCCGTGCGAGCACGGTGTCGCCGAGGTCGCGAACCTCCACAGGCTCGCCATGCAGGCCGCCGAGCGGGAGCACAACCTCCTTCCACCACTGCCGGACCCCGGCGTGCCCGCGGAAGGTCTCGCCTTCCGCCTCCGCGATCAGGGAAGTGAACTTCACGTCGGGGTGGACATTCGCGAGCAGCCCATCAATGTCGCCACGGTTGACCGCCGCATAGCCCATCCTGAGCGCCTCGACGTTCTCCTCCGACATCGCCCACGCAGTATCCAACGGCGTAGGGGAGGGTGCCAGCCCGCTGTTCTAGGGGTGTCGCTGCAGCTCGAGAACCTGCTGGAAGGTCGGCCGATTCGTGCTCGGGAACCTGTTCGGCAGGAGCCCGGGCACGAAACCGGTTGTGGCGGCGGGCTTTCGCCACTTCGCCGGATCGGGTTCACCCTGCGCGGCCGCCAGCTGATTCGCGGTCTGATCGATGACGTTCCAGAGCGACGCTCGGCACGCCGACAGGGAGCCGTTGCCACAGTAGGACAGATGGAAGCGGCCGAGCACCTTGTCGCCCAGGAGCGTCCGCAGATCCTTGTCGACGTACGACTCGCCCGAGAAACCGTCGAGATCACGCACTCCGTCGAGGGCGCCCAGGAGGTTGCCGAACACTGGGCTCATCACCGCATCGGCAATCGGTCGCCAGGCCGCGTCCGAGATCACTGGACCGGGGTCGTCGTAGAAGCCATCCCCGTTCGCGTCCAGGCGCGGGGCATCGCGGCTCACCCAATCGTCGAGTAGATCCACGACCTCCTGGTCGCGGGCGTTCGGGGCCGGACCCGACCGCAGCACGCGGCTGACGACGGGCCAGACCAGCGAGCGCGCGTCCTCGGTGGCGGCGCGGTTCATGATCCCGACGTTGTCCGTGATCCGGACGCGCCGCGGGAACTTGTCGAACAGCTCGACGTGCTGCACCGAGCCAAAGGGTTCGTCGTCGCCGTGCATGAACCCGGGCGCCGACTGGTTGTTCCAATTCAGCAAGAGGCCGCCTGGACCGCTCTTCGCGTGCGGGTGTTCGTCCTGGCTCAGGAAGCCGGTCCACTCATAGTTGCCGTCCCCCAGTGTGGGCAGCCGGCGGTCGAGCCCGGCCGGTCGGCGCGGAAGAAGACCGGATGAGAAGTACGCCGTCGCCTTGCGCGAGACATAGCCCCAGTTGAAGGTGAAGCCGAACTCGTTCGCCAC
>JBKPIV010000042.1:0-28234 GCA_046730395.1 Actinomycetota bacterium
TTTCGAGGGCGTCGAGGAGGCGCTAGACGCAGTGCTCGGGAAGGCCCTCCGCGTCAATGAGGCGTCAACGAATGGTCGTGTCACCACCGAACACAACGGGAACGCTGGCGGCGGCGGATCAAGCGGAAACCGCATCGCAGAGCCGATCCCGAGCGGCTAGCCCGTGTCGGGGTGGTGTCACGTAGTGACACTCCCCGGCATCTACGGCATCTGAGCGAGCGTCGGGGGCGCCGGTGTCGTCCCGCGGGGTTCGTACCCTCGCACCGATGCCCCGCCGCGACTCTGAGTTCATCTGCCAGGAGTGCGGCCACGTGGCGCTGGCGTGGACCGGGCGTTGTCCCGGCTGCGGCGAGTGGAACACCCTGGTCGAGGCGATCAGGCACGGGAGGCGGGGTGCCGGGCCCGGGAGCGGGGGTGCCGGCGCCGGCCCGGCGGCGCGGCCGGTGCCGTTGCGCGACGTCGAGGCACCCGCGGCCGAGCGCTTGCTCACCGGCATCACTGAGCTCGACCGCGTGCTCGGCGGCGGCTTGGTTCCTGGATCCCTCGTCCTTCTCGGCGGGTCACCCGGGATCGGCAAGAGCACCTTGACCGGCATGGCGCTCGGGAACCTAAGCGCCGGCCGCCGGCGGGTGCTCTACGTCTCCGGCGAGGAATCGGCCGCTCAGGTGAGGCTTCGCGCCGAGCGCCTGGGCGAGCACGCGCTGGCGGTTCCCGCTCTCGCGGAGACCTCGGTCGAGGCGATCCTCGCGACCTTGGAGGCAGGGCGGCCGGACGTCTGCGTGATCGACTCGATCCAGACGATGTGCGCCGCGGGGATGACCGGGGCGCCGGGCTCGGTCGGGCAGGTCCGCGAGGCGGCCGGAGCGCTCATGAACGGGGCGAAGCGCCTGGGGACCGCGGTGGTGCTGGTCGGCCACGTGACCAAGGAGGGCGCGGTGGCGGGGCCCCGGGTGCTCGAGCACCTCGTCGATTGCGTGCTTCTGTTCGAGGGAGAGCGCGAGCGCAGCTTCCGCACCCTCCGAGCCCTCAAGAACCGGTTCGGCGCCACCAGCGAGGTGGGCGTGTTCGAGATGCGCTCAGGGGGGTTGGTCGAGGTCGCGGACCCGTCGGCGCGATTCGTCGGCGAGGCGAGCGAAGCCCCCGGATCGTGCGTGCTCTGCGCGATGGAGGGAACCCGGCCGCTCCTGGTCGAGGTGCAGGCCCTGGTGGCGCCCACGGAGGTGGTGCCGCCGCGGCGGGTGGTGACGGGCATCGATCGCAACCGGCTCGCGATGGTGATCGCGGTGCTGGCTCGCCACGGCGGGCCCTCGCTCGCGTCGGCGGACGTGTTCGTGAACGTGGCCGGCGGGGTGAGGGTGGACGAGCCCGGGGCCGACCTCGCGGTCGCGCTTGCCCTCGCCTCCGCCCATCGGGGCGAACCGCTTCGCGGCTCGGAGGGCAAGCCGCTCGCGTGCTTCGGCGAGGTCGGCCTCACCGGCGAGCTGCGCTTCGTCGCTCATCCCGAGCGCCGGACGGCCGAGGCGCTCAAGTTCGGCCTCGGCGCCGTGGTCGGCCCGGCCGCGGCCGATTCCATCGCGGGGCTCGAGGGCAAGCGGACGGTCGCAGAGGCGCTGCGGCGAGGACTGGCCCCCCGCCGGATCCGCAAAGCGGCTTGACAAGCGGCAATCCGACCTGTCCACACGGGATTCGGCGGCCCGCGACCCCCGTGGCCTTTTTGCCATCATGGCCTTCGGCATGGCTTCGCACGTCGGGGATGAGTTGCAGCTCGAGGCCCGACTCGATCCCCGATTGCTCCGGGCGCTGGACACGGTGGCGCCGGGCACCGCCCTCCGCGAGGGGATCGACAACATCGTCCACGCCCACACCGGCGGGCTGATCCTGATCTCGGAGGCCGACGAGGTCTCGTTTCTCTTCAGCGGCGGCATCAAGCTGGACATCGACTACACCCCGGCCCTGCTCTACCAAGTGGCGAAGATGGACGGGGCCATCGTCCTCGACCCCGCGGCCCACAAGATCTGCTGGGCGAATGTCCAGCTGATGCCCGATCCCACGATCCTCTCGATGGAGACCGGGACCCGGCACCGCACCGCCGAGCGCGTCTCCAAGCAGACCAAGGCGCTGGTGATTGCGATCTCCGAGCGCCGGGACGTGGTCTCGCTGTACGTGGAGGGGATGAAGTACATCCTTCAGGACATCCCCACGGTGCTGTCGAAGGCCAACCAGGGGCTGGCGACGCTCGAGAAGTATCGGGCGCGCCTGGATCAGGTCTCCGCCCGGCTGACCAGCCTCGAGTTCCTCGCCGGCTGCACGCTCCACGACGTGCTCCTGGTCCTACAGCGGGCGGAGCTCGTGACCCGGATGGCGGCCGAGGTCGAGCGCTACATCATCGAGCTCGGCATGGAGGGCCGCCTGATCGAGATGCAGCTCGAGGAGACGGTGGCGGGGGTGATGGCGGATCGCGCCGCGCTCGTGCGCGACTACAGCACCGTCGACTCCGAGGAGGTCCTCGAGCGCACGCTGACGGAGCTCGCCGCCCTGCCGCATCAGGAGCTCCTCGACTTCGGTCGCCTCGCCGAGCTGCTCGGCTACGACCGGAAGACCAGCACGATCGAGTTCGCGGTGTCCCCGCGTGGCTACCGGGCGCTTTCCCGGATCCCGCGGCTTCCGCGCCTCGTCGTCCAGAAGATCGTCCACAGGTTCGGCGATCTCGACGCGATCGTGAATGCGTCCGAGGCAGAGCTTGAATCCGTCGACGGCGTCGGAGCCGCGCGGGCAAGGGAGATTCGGGAGGGGCTTCGAACCCTCCAGGAGGTCGACATCGTCGACCGCTATTCGTGAACCAGGCAGCCGCCCACCGGCGGCCGCCGTGACGTAAGGAGGGCCAAATTCCTGAGCTAGCAATCGAGGAAGCCACCGAGATCGAGGACGCGCTCGCCCCCGTCGAGTGCACGTTCGGCGAGGGCGACAACGTCGTCTACCCCCACCACGGAGCGGGAGTGGTGCTGAAGAAGGAGACGAAGGACCTCCTCGGCGAGAAGCGGGACTACCTGACGATCAAGATCCTTCACAACGACATGACGGTCATGGTGCCCTGCGAGAACGCCCATCGGGCAGGCTTGCGGCGGGTCATCGACGGCGAAGAGGTTGAGAAGGTAATCGACGTGCTCACCGGTGACGTCTCGGACATGCCGAAGAACTGGAACCGCCGGTTCAAGTACAACCGCGAGAAGATCAAGACCGGGAACGTCTTCGAGCTGGCCGAGGTGGTTCGCAACCTGGCGATTCGCGAGTGGGAGAAAGGCCTCTCGACGGGCGAAAAGCAGATGTACACGCGGGCGAAGAAGATCCTCGCGTCGGAGTTCATGTACGCGCTCGGCAAGGACGAGGCAGGTGCCGAGGCTTATCTCGACGAGCTGCTGGAGGAGCGCTTCGGCGCCAGGGCGTCCACCTAGCCCAGCAGCCGCAGTCATCGCGGCCGCCGGCTCGGGCGAGCGACTCGGAGCCGGCGGCCCGAAGGCATTCGTGCCCGTGGCCGGGCGGCCGCTGGTGGAATGGTCGATCGAGGCGTTTGCCCGCGCCGAGACCGTCGAAGCCGTGGTGGTGGCGCTCCCGCCGGGGCTAGATGACGGACTGGCCCGCGAGGTCACCACGGTCGCTGGCGGCCAGCACCGGTCGGAGTCCGTGGCGGCCGGGCTCGAGCGCGTGGGCGACGCCGAGGTGGTCGTCGTGCATGACGCCGCCCGACCGCTGGTGACGGCGGAGCTGATCGACGAGCTCGTGAAGAAGCTCGTTTCTAGGCCGGACGCCGCAGCCGTGATCGCCGCGGCTCCGCTCACCGATACGGTCAAGAGGGCCCGCGAACCGCGCCCGTCCAGGGGCGACTTCCCCCGGGGCGGTCCGACCGTCGCCCAGACGATGAGCCGTGACCACCTGTGGGCAGCCCAGACCCCACAGGTCTTCCGAACCCAATCCCTCCGCGAGGCGCTCGACGCCGATCCACAGCGCATCGCCGCGGCCACCGACGACGCGATGCTCGTGGAGAAGGCGGGGGGCAAAGTCCTGATCCACCCCTCGGCGCGCGAGAACCTGAAGATCACGACCCCGTTGGACCTGCGCATCGTCGAGCTCCTGCTCGCCGAGCGGTTGCCCTCCTAGTCCGTCGTCCGATATCGGCCCGGCGGCCCGAGTGGCGAAGAGGGCGTGCCGCGTCGGCGCGGCCGGGCCCAGCAGCCTCTTCTGGATGACCTCGTGCCGGGGCGGGGGCCTTGAGTCCCCGGCGGTAAATGCCGATATTCGGCGTGAGGATGTGCTTTGGAGGTGACACCTGGCGCCCGCCCGCCGTGATCGCCCCCATTTCGCGGGAGGCGGGACGACCGTGACCCCGTTGCGGCCCTACATGTGGGGAGGCGGGGCGATGCTGCTGCTGTTCGCGGGCGCTGTGGCGGCGCTGTTCCTGCTGGCGTCCCGGCTCCCCGGGCCGGGGCTGGGCGGCGACGCGTGGGTCGCACCCCGGCACCCGGCGAGTATCCGGCTCGCCCCGAGCCGGGTCCATCGCCCCGCGAAGCCGCGGGTGCATCCTCCCTCGAAGCCGCATTCGGGCCACCCCCGAACGCCCTCAACGCCCTCGGCCCCCGCCGCGCTCACCGCGGCGTCGCGGCCCTCCGTGTCCGCCGCCCGTGGCGGTCAGCCCCAGGGCGGACAGGCCGGCGCTCGGCCGGCCAGCTCGCGTGGGAGCGCATCCGCGGCTCGGGCGCGCTCGGGGGTTCCGGCAACACAGGACATGCCCATGCCCGCGGCGACGGGGGGATGCCGCTCGCCGGGAGCCCGAACGGAGATCGCAGCGGCGGCCTGCCCTCGTCGCCCAGACCGTGAGACCGGCGACTGGATCCGTTTGACACCGAGCGCCCCTAGCGGCGCAGCAACACCCAGACCAGGGCGGCGGCGAAACCCATCTGACCGAACGCAAGCGCGGTGCCGAAGTTCGCGGCGCCGAGAGCGGCGGCGACCGCGCTCGCCAACGCGAATGCCCCCAGCATGATCGCGAGGTCGATGGCGGTGCGCCTCACGCCGGCGCTCCTCACCGGGACCGCGCGACCGTCGCGGGGTCCCGGCCTGCGGCGCGTCGGCTTGCTCCGAGCGGCAGTCCGGCGGCCTCTCGGGCCTCATCGCCGAGGTGCTTGACGCGGTGCCTGAGATAGAACCGCCGCTGAACGAACAACGTCACGATCCCGGCCGCTCGACCTCCTCCGAGGTGCGGGCCTCCACCTCCTCCCAGATGACGGCGTCGGTCATCATCCCCACCGCCGCCTTCTCGGCCTCGTGGGCGTGAGTGGAGACCTGGGAGTCGATCTTCTCCAGGGCGATCGATCCCTCGCGGTCGATGTCGAGCTCCTTCAGGTCGGAGATGACCACGCTCGCGTCCTCGCGGGCGACGTCGCATAGGATCACGTCCCCCTCCGGGCGCCGGGCGGCGCGCTCGAGGTAGATCAGATTGCACACCGAGGGTGTGGCATTCAGCAGATCGAGCGCGTGCTCGGCCTGGTAGCTGGGGACCACAATCCGCAGGTGGACCATGCGCCGGCTAGCGTACCGGCCGCATGCTGACGGACTACCACGTCCACCTTCGCGAGGACGAGGATCGCGAGCCGCCCGAGCGTCAGGCGTTCACGAGCGAGAACGCCGAGCGGTACGCCGCCGCTGCCGAGAAGGCCGGTGTCGAGGAGCTCGGCTGCTCCGAGCACGTATATCGGTTCACCCAGGCGCTCGAGCTGTGGAGGCACCCGTTCTGGGAGGAGCAGGCGCGCGACGATCTCGACGCCTACTGCGAGTTCGTACGGACGACCCCCCTGCGGCTCGGCGTCGAGGTCGATTTCGTGCCCGGCGCGGAGGACCGCACTCAGGGCATGCTCGAACGCCGCCAATTCGACTACGTGATCGGCTCGGTCCACTTCGTGGGCGACCGAGCCGTGGACCACGCGGACTGGGACATCTGGGACGAGCAGGGGGATCCCGACGCCGTTTGGCGCCGCTACTTCGAGACCCTCGCCGAGGCCGCGCGCAGCCGCCTCTTCGACGTCCTCGCCCACCCGGATTTGGTGAAGATGTGGGGCCGTGCCAGGCCGCACCCCGATCGAGACCCCCGCTTCTATTACGAGCCCGCCGTCGAGGCGATCGCCGAGACCGGCGTCGCCGTCGAGGTATCGACGGCGGGCCTGCGAAAGCCGGCGAACGAGATCTACCCGGCGCCGGCGTTCGCGGCGATGTGCGTGGAGGCGGGGGCGGCCTTCGCCCTGTCGTCCGACGCCCACACGCCGCGGGATGTCGGACACGCCTACGAGCGGGCCGTGAGCGAGATGCGAGCATGGGGCATCGAGGAGATCGCCGTCTTCGAGGGACGCGAGCGCCGCATGGAGCCGCTCGGGTGATCGCGACGCGGGGGTCGGCGCCGTGAGGGTCGGGATCGGGTATGACTCGCATCGGTTCGCCGACGGACGCCGTCTGGTGCTGGGCGGGGTGGAGATCCCGCACGACCGCGGCCTCTCGGGCCACTCCGACGCCGACGTCCTGACCCACGCCGTGATCGACGCCCTGCTCGGCGCCGCGGGCCTCGGCGACCTGGGGACGCTGTTTCCGCCCGACGAGGACCGCTGGCGTGACGCGCACTCGCTCGACCTGCTCGCCACGGCATTGGGGAATCTCCACGGGAGGGTCGTGAACGTCGACGCGACGCTGATCTGCGAGGAGCCCCGCGTCGCGGGCCACCGCGCGGAGATGGAGCGAAACATCGGTCAGGTGCTATCGGCGTCGGTCAGCGTCAAGGCGAGCACCAACGAGGGCATGGGCTGGGTCGGGCGGGGCGAGGGGATCGCCTGCGTCGCCGTAGCGCTGGTTGAGCTCGACTAGGTGTTCGGGTGAGGAGCTTTAGCTCCGAAACAGGCTGGTGCCGTTTAAGTAATTCGGTAAATAAGCTAGGGACGTGGTTCGCTCGCTAGCCGGCAAGCTTCCCACCGAGATCGTGAGTGGTCCCTTCAACTACGTCGGCCGTCGCGTCAAGCTCGGGGCGCTGGGGGCGCTGGGCGAGGTCCCCTTCAACGTCAAAGCGCTCACGGACGCCGGCGTGATCCGGCCGGTTCGCCCCGATCGGCTGGTGCAAATGCTCAGCGTGCTTGCCCGGTGGGGCGCCTCGCCGGCGGCTGGGATCGGCATCGCCGCCGTCAACCTTCCGGACGATCCGATCATCGAGGACGAGCTGGGCGAACTGTCCTTCGCGGAGGTCCACCGTCGCTCGAACGCGATCGCGCGCGGGTTCGCGGCCGAGGGAGTCGGGGCAGGAGACGGCGTCGCGGTCATGTGCCGGAACCACCGCGGGTTCATCGAGGCGACGCTCGCGATCTCGAAGCTCGGCGCCAACGGCCTCTACATGAACACGGCCTTCGCGGCCCCTCAACTCGCCGAGGTGATCGAGCGCGAGGAACCCGCGGCCCTCGTCTACGACGAGGAGTTCAAAGAGCTCCTCGAGCAGGCGCGCGAGGCGGGCAAGGAGATCGGGCTGAGCCGGTTCGTCAGCTGGACGGAGGACGGCGGCGGCGAGGACACGTCGCTCGAGGAGCTGATCGACTCGAACAGCGATGACGATCTCGATCCCCCCACCGAGTCGAGCAGATTCGTGATCCTGACCTCGGGGACGACCGGGTCGCCAAAGGGGGCCCAGCGCGCCCAGCCGGACACCCTGACCCCGCTCGCGTCGCTGTTCTCGAGGATTCCCCTGCGCTCCCGGGAGCGAACGGTGATCGCCGCGCCTCTCTTTCACTCCTGGGGCTTCGCCCACTTCGTGCTCGGGTTGGCCCTCAACTCGACCTACGTGCTGCGGCGCCGCTTCGATCCGGAGGCAACCCTCCAGGCGGTCGAGGAGAGCGGCGCGACCGCGCTGGTGGTGGTGCCGGTGATGATGCAGCGCATCCTCGAGCTTCCGGAGGAGACGCTCGCCAGGTACAAGCTGCCGTCTCTGCGTGTGACGGCGGCGAGCGGGTCCGCGTTGCCGGGCGAGCTGGCGACGAAGTGGATGGATACCTTCGGCGACAACGTCTACAACCTCTACGGCTCGACAGAGGTGGCGTGGGCGACGATCGCTACCCCCGAGGACCTCCGCGCGGCGCCGGGGACCGCCGGACGCCCGCCTCGCGGCACGGTTCTGCGGATCGTCGACGAGGAGGGAAACGACGTCGAGCCCGGGAAGACGGGGCGCATCTTCGTCGGCAACGAGATGGCCTTCGAGGGCTACACGGGCGGCGGCGGGAAGGAGGAGCTCGGGGGCCTGCTCTCGTCCGGGGACATCGGACACATCGACGAGGACGGGCGGCTGTTCATCGACGGCCGCGATGACGAGATGATCGTCTCCGGCGGCGAGAACGTCTTTCCGCGCGAGGTCGAGGATCTGCTCTCCAACCAGGACGGCATCAAGGAGGTCGCCGTGATCGGCGTGGACGACGAGGAGTTCGGCCAGCGGCTGAAGGCGTTCGTCGTCCCCGACGAGGGGGCGGACCTGAGCGAGGAGGACGTCAAGGGGTACGTCAAGTCGAATCTCGCCCGCTACAAGGTCCCGCGCGAGGTCGCGTTCCTCGACTCGCTCCCCCGCAACGCCACCGGCAAGATCCTGAAGCGCGAGCTCGCGTAGAAGTTCCCGGCCTGTATGCAGCGTTTTTTGCGGGCACCTCGCGGGTAGCGGCGGCGCGAGATCAATTCCAGGAGGTGTTTGTCTATGCCCCCGCGTGGAGTGAAGAAGGGCACGAAGAGGGCCCGTCAGTACGAGCACGTCAAGCGAAGCCAGCGCCGCCAGGGGCGCTCGGAGGGACGGGCGAAGGAGATCGCCGCGCGCACCGTGCAGAAGGAGCGGGCGCGCTCCGGTGAGTCGCGGCAGCGCTCGAGAACGTCCACCCGTGACATCTCGTCGGGCCGCCGCGGAGGTAAGCGCTCCGGGCGTCCCGGCCCGCGTGGCCGCACCCGCGACCAACTCTACAACGAGGCCAAGAAGCTGAACATCGAGGGCCGCTCGCGGATGAGCAAGCGCCAGCTCCAGGCGGCGGTCAACCGGAAGAAGAGCTGACCCACAGCCGGCCAGCTCATTCGCCCCGCGGGTGCCGGGCGCGTCAGCTCGCCCGCAGGCGAGCGACCTTCTTGCCGGGATTGAGGAGCCCCTTCGGGTCGAAGGCGTCCTTGATCGCGCCGTGCAGCTCGAGCGCCCGCGGCGGCCATTGACGGGCGAGCTGGCCGCGCTTTACCCAACCGACGCCATGCTCGCCGGAGATCGAGCCGCCGAGCAGCGCCGCGAGCTCGAACAGCTCCTCCGCCGCGCGGCGAGCGCGCTCGAGCTCCCCGCCGTCGTCCGGGGAGACGAGGAAGGTGGAGTGAAGGTTGCCATCGCCGGCGTGCCCCCAGCTGCAGGCCTCGACCCCGTATCTGGCCCCGATCGCGATCGTTTCCGCGACCGCCTCATGCAGACGGTCAACCGGTACCACGATGTCCTCGCTCACCTTGCCGCCACGCCGCGCGGCAACCGCGATCGATACGCCGTCGCGCCAGCGCCATAGCGCGTCGTGCTCATGCCTTGCGGTCGGCGCCTGCACGGCGAGCGCACCGTCGCCCAGCACGTCGACCAGCTCATCGCGAAGCCGTTCTGCCTCCGAGGCGGTGCCGTCGGCCTCCGCGATGACCATGAAGGTCGCGGCCGAGGGGATCGGGAGGGGATACGAGCCTCCAGCCGCCGCCAGGGTGCCGGCGTCCAGGTACTCGAGCGCGGCCGCCTCCAGGCCGGCGCCGAGCACGCCCTCGACTGCCTGGCATCCGGCCTCAGAATCCGCGTAGAGGCCGACCACCGGCAGCGTCGCTTCCGGCGCCGGGAGGAGCCTGAGCCACGCCGCCGTGATGACCCCGAGGGTTCCCTCGGAGCCGATCAGGAGGTCCTTGAGGTCATAGCCTGCGACGTCCTTGCGGATCGGGCCGCCGATCGCGACGACCTCCCCCGGAGGCAGCACCGCCTCCAGTCCGGTCACCCAGGCGCCGGTGACCCCGTACTTGAACGCGTGCGGGCCGCCCGCGTTGGTGGCGATGTTGCCGCCCACCTGCGATTGCTCGGCGGCGCCCGGATCGGGAGGGAACAGCAGTCCGTTTTCGCGCGCGCGTCGTCGCAGGTCCGCGGTCAGCACGCCGGCCTCGGCCAGGATCCGCCACAGCCCGGGCTCGAATGCCCGCACCCTAGCCATCCGCTCGAGGCCTACGACGACGCCGCCGTCCAGGGGAACAGCCCCCGCGGCGAACCCGGTGCCACCGCCGCGCGGCACGATCGCTAGCTCGCGCTCGTAGCACCAGGCGACCACCCGTGCGATCTCCTCGCTCGTCGCCGGCAGCGCTACGGCGTCCGCGCTCCCCTTGATGCCACGATGCTCGGTCGCGTCCGTCAGGTAGCGCGGGAACGGTGGCAGTACCGCGTCCGGGCCGAGCAACCTGCCCAGCTCAGCCCGGATCGCGGCGGAGCGAGCCTCCCGGGTGCCGACCGAGCTCATGCTCAATCAGCCCTCCTATCGCCGTCGGGTCAGGCGGTGGCCGCAGCCTCGGCCCTCTCAACCGGCGCGCGCTCGGCGAGCAGGGCCATGAACTCGCGCATCCACTCCGGGTGGTCCGGCCACGCCCGGGCGGAGACCATCACCCCGTCGACGACCGCGGCGGCGTCCACGAACTCGGCGCCGGTCGACTGAACGTCCGGCTCCAGGGCCGGGTAGGCGGCGGTGCGCCGCCCGTCGAGCACGCCCGCGGCGGCGAGGGCGAGCGGCGCGTGGCAAAGCTGCGCGACCGGCTTCTCGGCGTCGAAGAAGTGGCGGATGATCCGCTGCACGTCTGGGTCGTTCCGGATGTATTCGGGCGCCCGGCCGCCGGGCACGACCAGGGCGACGTAGTCGGCCGGATCGACGTCCGCGAACGCGAGGTCCGCGTCCCAGGTGTAGCCGGGCTTCTCGGTATAGGTGTCATAGCCCTCGACGAAGTCGTGAACCACGAACTGAAGCTTCTTCTTCGACGGGCCCGCGACGTCGACCTCGTACCCGGCCTCCAGCAGGCGCTGGTAGGGATACATCACCTCGAGCGACTCGGCGGCGTCTCCGGCTAGCAACAGGACCTTGGGCATGGCTCTCCTCCTCTGGTGGGGTGGACGCGCTTCGTCCGCTAGCATAGCTATGGTCTGACAATCAGTCAAGTAGACCATGAGCTTCAACGAGATCACCAGATCGCCGGTCTACCTCCAAGTCGCCGAGCAGCTCCGGGAGGCGATCGTGAGCGGAGAGCTCGCGAGCGGCGAGGCGCTTCCAACGGAGCGGGCGCTGGCCGAGTCGTTCGGCGCTTCCCGCGCCTCCGTGCGCGAGGCGCTTCGCGTTCTCCAGGCCCAGGGGCTGATCACGAGCGGGGGGGCGCCGGCCCCCTCGGTGGTCGCGGACGGAACTGAGCCGTCCGCACGCGAGGCGCTGGTCGCACTGCTGCGGCTGAACCGGGTCGCGCTCGATGACCTCGTCGAGCTGCGCTGCCTGATCGAGTCAGCGGCCGTCGCCGCCGCCGCCGAGTCGCCTGACCGTGAGCGCCTGGCCGAGGCACGGCGCGCCCTCGAGGAGATGCGCGGGCCGGATGTCGACATAGAGTCGTTCGACGAGGCGGACGTTCGCTTCCACGTCTCCCTCGTCCGCGCCTGCGGGAACGAGGCGATGCACCTGGTGATGCTGGCCGTGCGCGATGCCGTGTCCCGCCACCTCCTGGAGGCTCTGCGGGCTCAGGCGGAGCCGGAACGTGCCCTCGGCCGCCTGCGTGACGAGCATGCGGCGATCCTCGCGGCGGTCGAGGGCGGGGAGGGCGACCGCGCCGCGACGCTGGTCGAGCGCCACATCCGGCGCTTCTACAGGGCAGTCGACGTTAGCGGCGCCCGTCGTACCTAGCGCGCCGCGCCGCGCCCTCTCCGAGGGCGGCACCCCGCGCCGCTTCCCGCAAATAGCATCGTCAACGCGATGCCGGATGTCCGGATCAGGGACACCCTCAGCGGCGACGTCCATCGGCTCGAGCCCGGCGAGCCGCCGCAGGTGGGCATCTACGCCTGCGGTCCCACGGTCTATTCCCGGATTCACGTCGGCAACGCGCGGGCGTTCGTGATCCCGGTGCTGCTCCGCCGGCTGCTCGAGCACGAGGGTTACGAGGCGCGGCTGGTCATCAACGTCACCGACATCAACGACAAGATCTACGCGGCGGCGGCCGAGGCCGGCGTGCCCTCGGACCGGCTCGCGCGCGAGATGACGCGCGCCTACGTGGAGGACACCGACCGCCTGACCCTCGGTCGTCCTGACGACGAGCCGCTGGCGTCGGAGACGATCCCCGAGATCGTCGACCTCATCGAGACCCTGATCGAGGGCGGCCATGCCTACGAGTCCGGGGGCGACGTCTACTTCCGGGTCCGAAGCTTCCCCGGTTACGGCAAGCTCTCCAACCGGGACCCCGACGAGATGGACCAAGGCGAGGAGGCCGGCACCGAGTCGCTCAAGGAGGATCGACTCGACTTCGCTCTGTGGAAGGCGCGCAAGCCCGACGAGGACACCGGATGGCCCTCCCCCTGGGGGGAGGGGCGCCCGGGCTGGCACATCGAGTGCTCGGCGATGGCCGAGAAGCTCCTCGGCGTCGACTTCGCGATCCACAGCGGGGGCGTCGACCTCGTCTTTCCCCACCACGAGAACGAGATCGCCCAGACCGAGGCGGCGCGCGGGGTTCCGCTGGCCCGGCTATGGATGCACAACGGCATGGTCGAGATCGCCGAGCAGAAGATGTCCAAGTCGGTGGGCAACATCTTCCAGTTGTCCGAGGCGCTCGACCGCTACGGGCGCGACACGGTGGTGGCCTACCTGATCTCGGGCCAGTACCGCCAGCCGCTGGAGTTCTCGGAGGAGGCGCTCGAGCAGGCGGCGGCGCGGGTGGATCGCATCCGTAACTTCGCCCGCGAGTTCCCGGACGCTGGTCCCGACGAGGAGGACGAGTTCGTCGCCGGGCGACGGGCCGAGTTCCTCGAGGCCCTCAGGGATGACTTCAACACCCCGCGCGCCCTCGCGGCGCTCTTCGAGGTGATCGCCGAGGGCAACCGCCGCGATCTCCCGGGGGTCCGCCCGGCGCTCGAAGAGATGCTCCAACTCCTTGGGCTGGAGTCGCTCCTCTCGCCCGCCGAGGCGGCGGACCCGGACGCCGAGCGGATGATCGCCGAACGCGAGGAGGCGCGCGCCGAGCGGGACTTCGCGCGGGCGGACCGGCTCCGGGACGCGCTCGAGGAGCGCGGCTGGGAGGTCCGGGACACGCCCGAGGGCCCGCGGCTCGTTCGCCGAGGCCAACGCGGGTGACGGGCTCCGAGATCGTCTACGGGCGGCGCCCAGTCGCGGAGGCAAAGCGGGGGCGGCGTCGAGTCCGGCGAGTATGGACGAGCGCCGATCTGTCGGCCTCGGAGCTCACCCGGCTCGCCGGCTCGCCGGATCACCAGGGGGTCGTGGCGGAGGTGGATCCGTACCCGTACGCCGCTCCCGACGGGCTGCTCTCGGAGCCGCAGGCGCTCGTGCTCGCGCTCGACCAGGTGCAGGACCCGCGGAACCTGGGGGCGGTATGCCGCTCGGCCGAGGCCGCCGGCGCCGCCGGCGTCGTCATCCCCGAGCGCCGGGCGGCCGCGGTGACGGCGGTCGCCTGCAAGGCCGCCGCCGGGGCGGTCGAGCACCTGCCGGTGGCGCGGGTCCGCAATCTCGCCGACTGGCTCGGGCGCGCCAAGGAGCTCGGGGCGTGGGTGTACGGCGCGGAGGCACGCAGCGCGTCGCCGTACGACCGCGCCGATCTGACCGGCAAGCTGGTGCTCGTGCTCGGAAGCGAGGGCAAAGGCCTTCGCCGCCGGGTCGCCGAGTGCTGCGATCTGCTGCTGGCCATCCCGGTGCGAGGTCGGGTGGGCTCGCTGAACGTATCCGCCGCGGCGGCGGTGCTGCTGTTCGAGGCTGCCCGCCAGCGCGCGCCCCGCTAGCGCTACCAGCCTCGGCGGACGGAAGCGCCCTCCTGCAACGGATCGTGCACATGTCCGAGCGACGGTTGACAGAAGAACGCCCGCGCGCTTAGACTTCGCCCATAAGGGTGAACTAAAGGTCGAGCTTCGGCCCGCCGAACACCCAAGGAGAGGCGCCTAGGGGAGGTACGGGCGCCACGGTTTCCCACCCGAAACGGAGGATTCCTGTGGCCGCACGGACCCCTACCCACGAGTTCGCCGCCGTAGCGTCGCCGGTCGCCGTAGCCGTCCACGCGCGCATCCCGGAGGCTCAACCTGAGCTTGAAGATACGTATCTCGTCGCGCTGGCCAAGCGTGGGAGCGCCGACGCCTACGACCGCATCGTCAGGCGCTACCGCGGCTTCGTGCGCCTCAAGGCTTCGTCCTATTTCCTGCTTGGGGGCGACGCGGACGATCTGATCCAGGAGGGGCTCCTCGGCCTCTACAAGTCGATCCGCGACTTCCGTTCCGACCGCGAGTCGAGCTTCCGCAATTTCGCCGAGCTCTGCATCACGAGGCAGATCATCACCGCCGTGAAGACGGCGAGCCGCAACAAGCACGCGCCCCTGAACCAGTACGTCTCCTTCGCGCAGACCCCGGCCGGCTCCGGCGACTCCGAGACCACCCTCGAGGAGGTCCTCCCCGGCCCCGGCAGCGAGGACCCCTCCGAGCGGGTGATCGCGACCGAGGAGCTTCAGAGCCTCGTCTCGTGCCTGTCGAGCGTCCTCTCGGAGCTCGAAAGCCGCGTGCTCTCGCTCTACCTCGACGGGCACTCCTACGAGGCGATCGGCGAGCGGCTCGAGTGCGACACGAAGACCGTCGACAACGCCCTGCAGCGCGTCAAGCGCAAGGTGAGCCTCCACCTCGCCTCGCGCGAGGTGCATCTCTAAGGGCACAGCTGGGTACGGAGGCCGCACCGCGTCCAGCCTCGGATAAGTCGGCTTGAGGCCGACAAACTCGACACTCGACGAGTACCTTCGTGTCGTGGGCTATGCCCAACGGTCAGCGGCGTCGTCATCTCCGAGTGTCTGACTTCACCTGCCCGCCTAGCTCAACTGGTAGAGCACGGACCTTGTAAGTCCGGCGGTCCCGGTTCGAATCCGGGGGCGGGCTTTGTGGCAGGCGAGCGCGACTTCACCTGGCGCGACGGGGAGCGGACGATCGTCTTTCGGGAGGATGCCTTCGCGGACGCCCTCGAGCTCCTGAGCGATGGGGTCTGGGAGCGGTTCGAGCTCCTGACGACGCCGCGGGCGTTGGGGGTGGCGCCGCTCGAGCTCGCGGAGCGGGCATCCAACGTGCACGAGGTTGCGGCCGGACCGGTGCCCGAGGCGGCGGCAGCGCTCTACGGCGAGGTTCGCAACCCGACGCTGGTGGCGCTCGGGGGCGGTCGGGTGATCGACGCGGCGAAGGCGATCGCGGCGGCGCGCGGCGGCCGGGTGTGCGCGATGCCGACTACCCTCTCGGGCGCGGAGATGACCGCCATCCACCGCCTCCCCGCCGGGCGCGAGCACGAGGCGCGCCACCGCGTGAGGCCCGCGCTCGTGATCGCCGACCCGGTCGAGATGACGACGCTCGACGATCGCCCCCTGCGCGCGAGCGCGATGAACGCGCTCGCCCACGGCACCGAGGCGCTGTACGTGCCGCTGGCGAACCCGGTCGCGACCCTATCGGCCCTCCGGGGCGCCGAGCTGATCGCGGCAGCGCTCGGCCAGCGCCCCGGCGCCCGCGACCGGCGCGCCCTCGCGCTCGGGTCGATCCTCTGCGCTCACGCCCTCGACTCCACCGGATACGCGCTCCACCACGTCGTCTGTCAGACGCTCGTCCGGAAGCTCGCAACGCCGCACGCGGAGACGAACGCGACCATGCTCCCCCACACGATGGAGGCGATGCGCCCGAGGGCCCCGGAGGCGATCGGCGCCTTGGCGGAGGCGCTCGGAACCGATCCCGATCGGATCGGCGCCCGGATCCGGGAGCTCGGCGGCGGGCAGCGGAAGCTGGGGGAGCTCAGCGACGAGGTCGATCGCATCGACGCGACCGTGGACGCCGTCCTCGCCCGGGCAGAGCTCGGCAACACCCCCGATCCGCCGCAGCGCGAGGAGCTTCGAGCGATGCTAGAGAGCGCCTGGTAAAGCCGGCTCCGATGCGCCTTTCGCAACCGCCGGCAACCGAGCGTGTAGCTCAGTAACGCCGTACCGCCGCCCGTGTAGGCATGTGCATGGACGAGGCCGAGCGGAGGTCGGCGCCGCCGCGCACGGACGAGGTGATCTCCGACGAGCGCTTCAGGCGCTACCACGCGTACGCGCGCAAGCACGGCGTGAACCTCCTCGTCTACCTCGCCGCGCGCGCGATCCTGCAGCCCGCGTTCCACCTCTGGCTTCGCTTCTCCCGCACCGGGCGCGAGCACCTGCGGGGGATCAAGGGCGGCCTGATCGTCGCCTCGAATCACCGTAGCTTCCTCGACCCGTTCGTGATCGGCGCAACGCTGCCCTGGCGGCGCCCGATGCAATACGTGGCCAAGGTCGAGCTGTTCCAGCGTCGGTGGCAGGGGTGGCTCCTGTCGCGCGCGGGCGCCTTCCCGATCCGTCGGGGGCAGTCTGACGAGACGGCGATGGAGACCGCACGGATGGCGCTCGACCGCGGCGGGACGATCTGCATCTTTCCCGAGGGAACCCGGATCCGGTCCGGATCGCTCAGCACTCCCAAGCGCGGCGTGGGACGGCTCGCGCTCGAGACCGGGGCGGCGGTCGTCCCGGTCGCCGTTCACGGCACCGAGCAGGTGCGGCGGGGCTGGCGGATCCGCCCGCGCAAGGTGAGGCTGCGTGTGGGACGTCCGATGACGTTCCCTCGCACCGAGAACCCGTCGCCGGGGCTGGCGGCGACCGTGACCGCCCGCATCTGGCCGAACGTCGAGCTGCAGTGGGAGTGGCTCGGTGGCCTGCCGCCGCTGCGCAAGGCGGCGGTGATCGGCGCCGGGAGCTGGGGGACGGCGCTCGCCGTGCTTCTCGCCCGCGGCGGGCTCGACGTCCAGCTCGGCACCCGTTCCGAGGAGAAGGCCGCGGAGATCGCGCGCAAGCGGGAGAACCCGCACTACCTACCGGGCGTGAGGTTGCCAGAGACGATCGCGCTTAAGCGCGCCTCGGACATCGAGCTCGCGGGGGTCGACCTCGTGTGCCTCGCGGTGCCGTCGGCGGCGCTCCCCGCGGCGGTCGGCGGACTCGCAGACCGGATCGGCTCGCGCGCCGCGGTGCTGCTCTTGACCAAGGGGCTGACCAGTCCGTTGGGCCAGATGCCCAGCGAATACGTGGGCGAGCGGATCCGCGCCCGGGCGATCGCATCGCTCGGCGGACCGGCTCACGCGCGGGAGGCGGCGGCGGGGATGGCCGCACTGGTGCTCGGGACGGCCGATGCCGATCTACGGGCACAGCTCGGGGAGGTGTTCGACCGGGCCGGGCTCGTGTGCGAGAGAAGCGACGATGTGGTCGGGGTCGAGATGGCCGGCACCGCGAAGAACGCCGCGGCGCTCGCCGCCGCCGCCGCGGTCCCGCACGGGCTGAACGCCGCCGGGATCGCCGCGGCGACGATCTGGCGCGAGTGCGTCGACTACGCGCTCACCCGGGGCGCACTGCTGGAGACCTTCGCCGGGCTCGCGGGGGTCGGCGACCTGACGGCGACGGTTCTTGCCCCGGGGAGCCGCAACCGGCGCGCCGGCCAGCTCCTCGGCGAAGGCATGCCGGCCGAGCAGATCCCGGCCAAAGTTGGCCAGGCATCCGAGGGGCTCGATTCGGTGCCCCTGCTTGCGGAGGCGATGAAGCGCGCGGGAATCGAGGCGCCGGGGCTGCAGGGGCTCGCGGCGCTGATCGAGGGAAGCATCGAGCCGGGGGAGTGGGTCGCCGGATTGCGTCGCGCCGAGCGTGCCCGGAGGGCGGCCTGATGGCCCCGATCAAGCGGTGCAAAGGGGCTACCCTTGCCCGGTGAGCGCTGGCAACGGTCACTCCGCCACCGCGGAGGAGGTCTCGAAGGCCGAGCTCGACCGGGCGTTCGAGGAGCTCTACCGCGCGCATCTGCGGGACGTCTACTCCTACGCGTACTACCGGGTCGGCAACCATCACGACGCCGAGGACCTCACCGAGCAGGCCTTCCTGCAGGCCTACCGGCACTTCGACCGCGCGCGACGGGAGTCGAACGGCCGGCCGCTGCGCCCGTGGCTGATCCGGATCGCCCACAACCTCGCCTCGAACTACCACCGGGACCGCGCACGGCGGCCGGAGGCGGCGCTGGACGCGGTCGAGCCACCCTCGCACCCGCACGACACCGAGCAGATCGTGGCGGGCAGGGAGGAGTTGCGGCTCGTCATGGAGAGGCTGGAGCGACTCACCGACGATCGACGCGACGCGCTGATCATGCGATTCGCGCTCGGGATGTCCAACCGCGAGATCGCGCGGGCCTTGGGTCGGAGCGACGGCGCGACCAAGGTGCTCCTGCACAGGGCGATCAAGCAGCTCGAGGAGGAGATGAAGGAGTGAGCGGGAGGGACGATGGCTGAGGAGAGAGACCTGCGCCTCGAGGAGCTCCTGAGGGACGCGCTGCGCCCGATCGAGCCGCCCGACGATCTCGCCTCGCGGGTAGAGAGCACGCTCACGGCGATCACCGAGCAGGCCGCCGCCGAGCTCTCCAACTGGGCGGAGGAGTTCTCGGATAGCGAGCTCGAGGCGCTTCGCGACCCGCGCAACTGGGTCCGCCCGGTCGCCGCGGTCGCCGCCGGAACGCTGGCCGGCGGCGCGCTCGTCGTCGTCAGCCTGCGTCGCCGGCGGCGGCCGACGGGCCTCCGCGCCACCGCGGAGAGCGTCCTGAAGCAGGTCCGGCCGGGCTAGGAGACCATCCGAAAACCCCCGCGCACGCCTGGCAGCCCCGGAACGCCCCATCCGGCATCCTCGCCGGCTCGCGTGCCTGGACCACGCGTCGCCGGCTGCGTCCTTGGCTGGCGCGTTCCGGGGCTCGCCAGCCGCACACGCGAGTTTTCGGATTGTCTCCCGGATCAGGCGGGGGCCGGACGGGCCGGAGCGCCCGCCGGGCTCGTGGCCCCGGCGGCGAGCCCGGTGAGGCCGACGATCAGGTGCAGGATGTCGTCCGCGGTGTTCACCGGGACGATGCCGAGGATCGAGTCGCCGCTCCCGATGATGAAGCCCCAGACCGCCACGACCACGTACACGAGGCCGACGCCGAGGGCGTAGGCGCGAGCGGCGTAGGCGGCGGCTGCGAGCCCGAGGAGCCCCGTCACCAGGTGGACCACGTTGTGCCACCCGTTGACCGCCAGGATGCCGAAGACCTTGTCCACCTCCCCCGGCGAGCCGAAGCTGCCGCTGTAGAAGAAGCCGATGATGCCCGCGATCGTCAGTACCGCGCCGACCAGCGTCGCGTAGAGCTTGGCGGGGCTTGATGCCTCCATCGAGAATCCTCCTTCGAGGGATTGATCGATCTAACTATTGTGCGGTCCGCGGACGCTGATCCGGAGTCGCAGACCATACGTAGGTCCCTATGTCCGCACGTGAACGCGCGCATTAGTGGACCGCGGATCAACGGGGCAGAGATGACGCCGAAGGCAGACTCCATCGCGCTCGAGCGCCTTGCCGACGAGGATCTCCTGACCCTGGTCGACGAAAAGGACCCGGACGCCTTCGAGGTCTTCTACGACCGCCACAGCGGGGCGGCCTATTCGCTCGCCCACCGGATCGTGGGCGAGCCGGGGCTGGCAGAGGACGTGACCCAGGAGGCCTTCCTCTCGATGTGGAGGAGCTCGGCCCGCTACGACGCGGCGCGCGGGAGCGTCCGCGCCTGGGCGCTCGGCATCGTCCGCAACCGCGCGATCGATGCCCTGCGGCGCTCCTCACGGCCCGCCCCCAAGCTCGATGCCGACGACGACGCGGTGCTCGAGAACCAGCCGGCGGGCGAGCGGACGGACGCGGAGGCCATCCGCCGCGAGACCGCGGGCCGGCTGCGGGAGGCGCTGGGCCTTCTGCCCAGGGATCAGTCGCAGGTGATCGAGCTCGCGTACTTCGGCGGCTTCAGCCACTCCGAGATCGCGGAGATCCTCGGGGCGCCGATCGGGACGATCAAGGGCCGGATGCGACTGGGGCTGGAGAAGATCAGGGCCACGCTCGCCGAGGGGATTCCCGAGGAGGACGTGCCGGGGGCGTATCTGTGAGCGGGCCGGGCGAGGCAGCCCACGAGCGCTACCGCGAGGATCTCGCGGCCTACGCGCTCGGGGCGCTATCGGAGAGCGAGGCGGAGGAGCTCCGTCGCCACCTCGAGGCCTGCGGTGAATGCCGCAGGCAGTTGCGCTGGCTGCAGTCGGCGGTGGATGTCCTGCCGCGCTCGGTGCCACAGCTTCGCCCCCCGAGGCGCCTTCGGCGCCGGCTGATGAGCACCGTGCGCGCCGAGTCCCGCGCGGCCCGCCGCGGTGGGGCGGAGGAGCGATGGCGCGACTGGCGCGGGCTGCTGCGGCGACCGGCGACCGCGGCCGCCGCCGCCGCGATCCTCCTCGCCGCGGGCGTAGGCGCTGGCTACCTCCTGCACCAGCCGGGCGCCGAGTCGTCGGTGATCGCCGCTAGGGCGACGCCGGGCGCGCCCGCTGCGAGCGGCGACCTCGAGCGCTCGGACGGCTCGGGGATCCTCCGCGTGCAGGGCATGCCCGAGCTGGCGAGGAACCAGGTATATGAGGTGTGGGTGCGCCGCGACGGCACCGTGCAGCCGTCGAGCCTGTTCTCGGTGCGCGGCAACCGCAGCGGCGAGGCCGCCGTCCCGGGCCCGCTCGAAAACGCCGACGCCGTCCTCGTCACGAAGGAGCCGCAGGGGGGCAGCGCGCAGCCGACGTCGCCGCCGCTCCTGACCGTGAGCCTCCACTAGCGCCCTCCAGGCCGGCTCAAGTCACCGAGTACGCTCAGCCGCCATGGCCGTGTGCTACCGCCATCCGGGGCGCGAGACCAACGTGAGCTGCTCCAACTGCGGGCGGCCGATCTGCCCCGACTGTATGACCGTGACCCCGGTCGGCATGCGGTGCCCGGAGTGCGCGCGGCAACGGACGAGGGTGAGGCAGGGGGTGCCGGGGCTTCGGGCCGGCGCGGCGCCTGCGACCTTCGCGCTGATCGGCATCAACGTCGCCGTCTTCGTCGCCGAGCTGGTCGGCGGAGGCAGCGGCGGCTCCTTTCAGCAGGGCAGCAAGCTCATCCACGACGCCGGGCTGAACGGCCCTGCCGTCGCCAACGGGGACTGGTGGAGGATCGTGACCGCGGGGTTCCTGCACGCCAACTTCCTCCACATCCTGTTCAACATGTTCGCGCTGTACGTGCTCGGCACCCTGCTCGAGCCCGGGATCGGCACGCCCAGGTTCCTCGGCGTCTACTTCGTCTCGCTGCTCGCGGGCTCCTTCGGCGCGCTGCTGCTGAGCCCGCACGAGATCACGGTCGGCGCCTCGGGGGCGATCTTCGGACTGCTGTCGGCGGCCTTCGTGATCGCTCGGCATCGCGGCATCGAACAGCTCACCTCGCAGCTCGCGTTCTTCGTGATCATCAACCTCGTCTTCACGTTCGGGGTCTCCGGGATCAGCATCGGCGGCCACCTCGGCGGCCTGATCGCCGGCGCGCTCTGCGGGCTCTTGATCGCCTACTCGGAGCGGCGGGCTCGGCGGCCCGTGGAGCTGGAGGTGCTGGGGATGCTCGCCCTCGCCGCGATCAGCGTCGCCGCCGCCCTCGCGGTTGCCTAGATGAGTGATTCCACGACTTCACGCACACGGATGACGCACGGATACCGTCGCCGGATCGGGGTCATCGGGCTCGCCAATACCCCTGGGTATGGGCTTCGCCCTGCTTCCCCCGCCCGGCTCGGTCCCGTGCGCCCCGTGTACGCGAGGCCGTGGAATCAATCATCTAGACCCTCGAGGCGACCTCGCGGCCGATCTCCCGGAACCGGAGCCCAAGCGGCGCGGGCACTCGGTCGGGGTGGAGCAGGTGCGCGAGCAGTTCCACGCCGTCGACGAGCCGCGGCCCGGGGCGGGAGAACGAGGCGGCGGCATCGACCGCGATGATTCGCGCCGCCCCGAGCGACTCCAGCCTCTCCCGGCGGCGCAGGGCCTGCTCGGCGGCCCCGTCGACGTAGAGCCCACACGGCATCGCGACAGCGACGTCGGGTCGGGCCGCGGCGAGCTCCTCCCAGTCGACCACGCGCGAGTCGCGCCCAGGCTCGCCGGCGACGCTCGTCCCGCCGGCGATTTCGACCATCTCCGGCACCCAGTGTCCACCCGCGTACGGGGGGTCGAGCCACTCGAGCGTCGCCACCCGCGGGCGCGCCGCGCCCGCCACCGCCTCGCGAACCCGTCGAAGCCGGGCCTCGAGGCTCGCCCGCAGGGCCTCGCCTCGCTTCCGATCGCCGGTGGCATCGGCGAGCCGGATCAGGTCGTCCAGCACCTCGCCCAGCGTCGCTGGATCTAGCGAGAGGACCGCGGGACGCGAGGGGAGCCGCGCGGCAACGGCGCCCACGTCCTCGTAGGAGACGGCGCAGACCGCGCACAGGGCCTGGGTCACGATCAGGTCGGGCGCCAGGCGCGCGAGGGCGGCCTCGTCGAGCTCGTACAGGGGATCACCGCGCCCGGTGAGCTCGCGGACCCGGGTGTCGATCTCATCCGGCTCTAGCCCAGCCGGGATCACGCTGCGCGTCAGCCGCGGGAGATCCCGAACCCGCTCCGGATGGTCGCACTCGTGGGTGACCGCGACCACCTGGTCGCCGAGCCCGAGGGCGAAGAGCGCCTCGGTCGCCGACGGGACGAGGCTCGCGATTCGCACGACACGACTATGCCACGGCGGCCGGGCGGGCATCGCCGGCGAGCCCGCCCCGCGAGCCCAGGTACGGCTAGGCTGCGCAATCATGGACGTCCTTCCCGAGAACGAGATCGAGACCCGCTTGGGCGAGCTCGACGGCTGGCGGCGGGAGGGCGACGCGATCGTCAAGGAGTTCGAGCTCGAGGACTTCGTCGGCTCGGTGGCCTTCGTCGACAAGCTGGTCGAGCCGGCCGAGGAGATGGGCCACCACCCGGACCTCAGCATCTCGTGGAACACCGTGCGCGTCACCCTCTCGACCCATGCCGCCGGCGGCCTTACCGAGAACGACTTCGAGCTGGCGAAGCGAATCGACGCGGTCGCTTCGAAGTAGCGGGTAAGGGAGCCAAAAGCAGGACCGGCGTTCCCGTCGATTGTCGACTTTGTTGGTCTGAGGCGAACAGACTCGACACTCGACTCCATGGAGGGTGGCGGTGGCGCCCTCCCGCTCTCCCTTCACTGCTTCTCATACGCTCCCGATCCGATGCGGATCGTCCACGTAATCGGCGCGCGGCCGAATCTGGTGAAGATGGCGCCGGTGATCGCGGCGCTTCGCGACCGGTTTCCCGACTGGCCCGCGACGATCGTCCACACGGGCCAGCACTACGACCGGCTGATGTCCGAGATCTTCCTCGAGGAGCTCGGCGTGCCCCAGCCCCACCACCTGCTGGGCGTCGGGTCGGGGAGCCACGCGGAGCAGATCGCCAGGGTGCTGGAGCGGCTGGCGCCCGTCCTCGCCGCGGAGCGGCCGGACCTGGTGCTCGTCCCGGGGGACGTGAACTCGACCCTGGGCGCGGCGCTCTGCGCCGCCAAGCTCGGGATCGCCGTCGCCCACGTGGAGTCCGGGCTGCGGAGCTTCGACCGGGCGATGCCGGAGGAAAGCAACCGGATCGTCGCCGACCACCTCTCGGCGCTTTGCTTCCTGCACTCGGAGGAAGCGATCCGGAACCTGCGCGCCGAGGGGGTGGCCGATGAGCGCATGAGGTTCGTCGGCAACACCATGATCGACACCCTCGTGGCGCTCGACGCACGGATTCGCGAGCGGCGGGCGGCCGCTGCGCTGGGCCTCGATCCCGGGGGTTATCTGCTGGTGACGCTTCACCGCCCCGCGCTCGTGGACGGGCCGCTCCTCGGGGACGCGATGGCGCGCCTATCGGAGGTCGGGGCCGAGCTGCCGGTGGTCTTCCCGGTTCACCCGCGCACTCGCAAGATGCTGGATGGCGCCGCCTTCGCCGGGACTCGGCTCATCGAGCCGGTCGGCTACCTCGACTTCCTCTCGCTCGAGTCCGACGCGGCGGCGGTGCTGACGGACTCGGGCGGGATCCAGGAGGAGACCACCTATCTCGGCGTCCCCTGCTTCACGCTGCGGGATACGACCGAGCGGCCGGTGACCGTGCGCGCGGGCACCAACACCGTCCTCGGCCTCGACCCGGCGCGGATCGCCGAGATCCCGGCGCTGCTCCGCGAGGGTCCCCAGGCGGCGGCCGGGCACCGCCAGGCCCCCGATTTATGGGATGGGAAAGCGGCGGAACGCATCGCCGATGTCCTCGCTGGCTGGTAGCTTGGGGGCGGTGGCGCTACCGAGCCTAGTTCCGCGTGATCGGGTTTTCTTCGACCTCTTCAATCAGGCGGGTCAGAACACGCTCCGCGCCGCGCGGATGCTCGAGGAGATGCTCGAGAAGTGGCCTGACGACACCGGCCTCGCGCGCGAGATCCTGCTGGCGGAGCAGGAGGGCGACAGGATCACCCACGACATCATCCAGCGCACGAACACGGTGTTCGTGACGCCGATCGACGGCGAGGACATCTACGCCCTGGCCACGAAGGTCGACGACATCGTGGACTTCACCGAGGAGACCGCCGACTTCATGGGCCTGTACCAGATCGAGGCCCCGATGGAGCAGGCGCAGGCGATGGCGAACGTCCTCGTCGAGTCGTGCGAGCAGCTCGCCGCCGCGCTCGCCGAGCTCCGCGGCTTCGAGGGCCTCGAGCAGCGGTGGATCGAGATCCACCGGCTCGAGAACGACGGCGACCGGCTGTACCGCGACGCCCTCGCGTCGCTGTTCGCCAACGGCATCGACCCGATGGTGGTGATCCGCTGGAAGGACATCTTCACGGTGCTCGAACGGGCGATAGACGCGACCGAGACCGCGGCCCACATCCTCGAAGGAATCGTCATCAAGAACGCCTAGCGCGGCGCATGCACAACGACGTCATCCTGGTTCTCGTCGTGGGCACGGCGCTGGCGTTCGACTTCACGAACGGGTTCCACGACACCGCGAACGTCGTCGCGACCTCGATCTCGACCAGGGCGATGGCGCCTCGAGTGGCGGTCGGCTACGCGGCGATCCTCAACTTCGCGGGGGCCTTCATCTCGATCGCGGTCGCGGCGACGATCGCGCAGGACGTCGTCGCGGTGGGAGCGATAACGCCGACGGTGGTGTTCGCCGGGCTCGTCGGGGCGATCACCTGGAACCTCATTACCTGGTGGTTCGGGCTGCCGTCGAGCTCGTCGCACGCGCTGATCGGCGGGGTCGTCGGAGCGGCGTTCGTCGCCGGCGGCGCCGACGCGGTGCTCGGCAACGGGGTGCTGGGGAAGGTCCTGATCCCGGCGATCGTCGCGCCGGTGCTCGCCTTCCTCATCGCCGGTGCGGCGATCGTCCTCTGCTACTGGGTGGTCGGACGGCTGCGTCCCGGGCCCGTCATGAAGGGCTACCGGCTCGGCCAGGTCGTTTCCGGTGGGCTCCTCGCGCTCGCCCACGGAACCAACGACGCACAGAAGACGATGGGCGTGATCACCCTGGCCCTGATCGCGAACGGCAACCTCGCCGCGGGCTCCGATCCGCCGACCTGGGTCATCGTCTCGGCGGCGACCGCGATCGCGCTCGGCACCTACTCGGGGGGCTGGCGGATCATCCGCACGATGGGGATGCGCATCATCAAGATGGATCCGGCTCAGGGGTTTTCCGCGCAGGGCGCCGGCGCGGCGGTCATCCTCGCCTCCTCCCATTTCGGCTTCCCCCTCTCGACGACTCAGGTGATCAGCGGTGGGGTGATGGGTGCCGGGGCCGGCAAGCGCGTGTCCGCGGTGCGCTGGGGGGTTGCCGGGAACATCGTCGCCGCCTGGCTTTTGACGCTGCCCGCGGCGGCGACGATCGGAGGCGTGGCCTACGGGTTCACGCGGATCTTCGGCACCGGCTCGGTGGGCCCGGCGATAGTGACCGCGATCGGGCTCGGCCTCGCCGCCGCCCTCGCGCGGCGTGCGCGGGCGCGCTTGCCGGTGATGGCGCCCTGATGCTGGCGACGATCGTCGACACCCACGCGTTGCTGAAGACCGTCGTCTACTCCGCGATCGCTGGAGTGGGCGTGACGCTGATCTTCTCGCTGGCGATCCTGGGCGGAACTCGATTCGCCGAGCTGAGCCGCGACGGACGCTCGGCCCAGGCGGCGGCGTTCGGCGCCCTTGCGCTGGTGGCGCTCGCTGCGGCGGCCGCCGCGGTGACGATTGGGATAATCGTCATGAGCCGCAAGTGAGAGCGCTTCGAAACGTCGCCATCATCGCCCTGATCGCGGTCCCGGTCGCGTTCGTTCCAGGGGGCGGCCGCGCCGCCCACGCGGTGCTCGCCGTGCTCGGCCTGGTCTTCCTGGCCACGATCGGCTACGCCGCCTATCAGGGCTACCGCTCGAACAAGCTGACGATCACCACGCTTCCCGACGTCCAGCGAGGCGTGTTCTGGAGCGCGATCGGGGTGATCGTGCTGATGATCGCCGCCGCGGACGAGCTGCTGGCCACGGCCGCCGGCACTCTCCTGTGGGTCGGCCTGCTCGCGCTCGCCGTGGTGGCGATCGTGCGGATCTGGACCGAGGCCCACACCTACTGATCGACCACCGGCCGCTGAGCGACCGCCCCGCGGCTAAGCGACCGCCCGCCGCCCGCCCGTGAACCGGAGCTAGCCCGGCCGAGTCTCGACACATTCCGCGCGCCATCGGCGCCAGCGGCCGCCATAGCTTCGGGCCATGGCGCGATCCGAGCCAGAGGCTGGGCAGGCATCGGTGGAGCTGGTCGCGATCATCCCGGGGCTCCTGCTCGTCGTCCTGTTGGTGGCACAGCTCGCGCTTGCCGGCTACGCGCTGTGGAGCGCCGGCGCCGCGGCACACGCGGGGGCTCGGGCCGCGTACGTAGGAGGGAGCGCCGAGCGAGCGGCGAGCGCCTCGCTGCCGTCGATGCTGCGTTCGGGCGCGTCGGTCACCGAGCGAGACGGGGTCGCGGTGCGTGTCCGCGTGCCGTCGCTGGTGCCCGGGCTCCCCCGCGTGCCGCTGACCGCTCGGGCCGGGCTGGGGGTGGGCGATGCCGCGCCGCGATGAGCGCGGGCAGGCGTCGGTCGAGCTGCTCGCCGCGATCCCCGCGCTGCTCCTCGCCGGGTTGATCGCGCTGCAGCTTCTCGCCGCCGGCTACGCGCTGACGCTCGCCGACGGGGCCTCCGAGGCCGGTGCGATGGCGCTTGCGGCGGGGCGCCCGGCGGCGCCGGCGGTTCGCGAGGCGCTTCCAGGCTGGGCGCGCGACCGCGTGGACGTCGGCGTCGACCGAGGCAAGCTCACGGTTCGGCTCCGCCCGCCGTCCCCGATCGGCGCGATCGCCCGCCGCCTCGAGGTCACCTCCTCGGCATGGGTTCGGAGGCCCGCGGGAGGATGAGCGGTGCCTCGAGCGAGGGCCTCGATCGGCAGGCGAGCTCGGCGCGGCCGGGCGTCGTGCTGTCGACCGAGCTCGGCGAGGCGGGAGGCGGCCTCGCGGTCGCTGCGGCGATCGCGATCGAGCTTGCGGGCGAGGAGGGCGGCGCCCTGCTGGTCGACGCGGCCTCGGAGCGCCGGCGCGGGCCAACCGTGCTCGCCTCGGCGCGCGCGCATGCGCTCGAGGAGGAGCTCGGTCGGCAGGGCTTCGAGCGGGCCGCGGCACGGGGGCGGCTCTGCTGGACGACGATCCCGCCCGAGGATGACGCCCCGGCCCGGCTGCGCGAGGCGCTCGATGCCGCCGCGGCGGTCCCGGCCCCGGTCGGCGTGGCGCATCTCCCCGCCCACCTCTGGCTGGGTGCAGTAAGCGACCCCGAGCTCCAGCCCGGCGGCGCGGTGCTTCGCGCCGACCTCCCTGCAGAGCGAGCGCTCGCGGCGATGGCGGTGATGGAGCTCCGCGAGCGGGGGGGTGGTCGCCCGGGTGGCGTCACGGCCGCTGGGCAGGGTGGCGTCGCGCCGCGCCCTGGCAGGGCTCGAGGTCGGCGGCGCGGCG
>JBKPIV010000043.1:0-7265 GCA_046730395.1 Actinomycetota bacterium
TGAGCACGGTTGCCATGGGCGGAGTGTAGATCAGCCTTGGCCCGAACCTCGCAGCCGGTCGATCCGCTTCAGGATGTCGACCGCCTCGCCCCGCAGCTCGCGATCGAGCCGCTTGAAGTCCTCCTCCGTGAGCTTGCCCGCGGCCCGGTCCGCCTCCGCGTCGCGGATCTGGCGGTACTTTGCCTCCTTGCGGGCCTCGAGGTCCGCCAGCTCGGACACCGCCGGGTCCTCCTCGTTCCCCGACGCGGGGCGGTTGCGCAGCGGGGCGGTCACGAACCAGGCGACCAGCACGACGATTGCGACTGCGAGCAGGAACTCCAGCATGGGCGGAGGCTAGGCGGAGCCGCCGAGCCTAGGCGGGTGGGTATGCGGTCCCCAGCTCCTTGCCCAGCCTCGCCCGGTGAGCGGCCTCCAGGCGGCGTCGCGACTCGAGCGCCGGCCAGCCCGCCATCACCGCGCCGGCCACCGCGATCAGGGCGCCGATCCAGATCCAGCCCACCAGCGGATTGACGATCACGCGGAACGTGGCCGGCGGCGGATTCTGCGCGTAGTGCTGGGCGAGGGCCAGAATCGCGATCCCCTGAGCGTTCGGGGGCAGGTTCGCGAGCTGGCGGTTGCCGCGGATGATCGCCGGGTTGAGCGAGGAGAGGTCCGGCTGGAAGGCGGTCCAGAGGTCCCCCCCGGCCCCCGTCTTCAGACCTACCTCGCTGGTCGACTCCCCCATGAAGTAGCGGCCGATCGGCCCGGCCGTCGGGTCCTGGGTCGGGTAGTAGTTCCGGGCCGGATCCAGGGTTGCGAAGTGCTTGCCGTTGCGGGTGACGTCGAGCCGGGCGGCGAACGCGATCCGCTCGTTCTGCGGATCGGCGGTCAGCTTGCGGTAGGTGATCGTGTTGTCGCCGACCCTGGCCGTCTGCCCGACCTGGAGCCGCAGGTCCCGGTTGGTCTGGAAGCTCGAGGAGGCGGCGATCCCGATCAGCGTCAACGCGATCCCGGCGTGGACGACGTAGCCGCCGTATCGCCGGCGGTTGCGTCCAACCGCCGTGGCGAGCGCGCGCGGATAGGGCTCTGCCGTGAGGGCATGGCGGGTGGACCCGGCGCGCCAGAACTCCCCGGCGAGGGCGACGAGCGTGAAGGCGGCGAAGGCGAAGACGAACAGGGCCCAGAGGTGGTGGCCCGCATCGCTCACAGCCAGCAGCACGACGATCGTCGCCGCCGTTGCGATGCCGGGCCAGAGCAGGAGGCGCCGCGCCGCGCTCCCGCTCAGCCGGCCCCACGCGAAGAGCGGCCCGATCCCGGTGAAGAGGACCAGCAGGACGCCGATCGGCGTCACGTAGCGGTCGAACCAGGGCGCGGCGAGCGAGTGCTTCTCCCCGGTGAAGAACTCGGAGATCAGCGGGAAGAACGTGCCCCAGAAGATCACCAGCGCCAACCCGACCAGCAGCAGGTTGTTGACCAGAAAGATCGACTCGCGCGAGAGCAGCGAATCGATCCGCCGCTCCGGCTTCAGGTCATCCAGGCGGGTCACGATCAGCACCGTGGCGCCGATCGCCGCCACGGCGATCAGGACGAGCAGCGGTCCGCCGACCGTCGAGGCGCCGAACGCGTGGATCGACTGCAGGACACCCGACCTGACCAGGAACGTGCCGAGCAGGCAGAGGCAGAAGGTCGCCGAGATCAGGCTGACGTTCCACACCTTCAACATGCCGCGCTTCTCCTGCACCATCACGGAGTGCAGGAAGCCGGTGCCGACCAGCCAGGGCATCAGCGCCGCGTTCTCCACCGGGTCCCATCCCCAGTAGCCGCCCCAGCCGAGCTCCTCGTAGGACCACCGGGAGCCGAGCAGCAGCCCGATCCCCAGGAAGGTCCAGGCGACCAGGGCGAAGTTGCGCGTCGTCCGGATCCAGCTCGCGTCGAGCTTGCGGGTGATCAGCGCCCCGACGCAGAAGGCGAACGGGATCGACCAGAGCACGTAGCCCGAGTAGAGCATCGGCGGATGGACCGCCATGTAGGGGTTCCGCAGCAGCGGGGTCAGGCCCGCGCCCTCCGCCGGGGCCGGGTCGAGATGTCCGAACGGCTGGGCCCTGATGATCATCAGGCCGATGAAGAAGGAGCCGAGCGCCGCCAGTACGGCCGTTGCCCAGGGAACGATCTCGCGGTGGCGGCGACGCGTGATGTAGAGGACGCCGCTCGAGGCCAGCGAGAGCACCCAGGCCCAAAGCAGCAGCGAGCCCTCCTGGCTCGACCACATCGCGGTCAGCTTGTAGAAGGTCGGCGTGGTGGTCGAGGAGTGATCCGCCACCAGGGCGAAGTGGAAGTCGTTGCGGACGAAGGCGATCTCGAGGAGCACGACCGCCGTGGTGAGCAGGCCGGCCATCGCGTAGACCGCCCGCCGGGAGGAGTCGACCCAGCGCCGGTCCCCCGTGCGCCCACCGTAGACGCCCGCCCCCGCCGCGTAGAGCGCGCAGAGCAGGGTCGCAGCCAGCAATGCGGAGCCCAGGATCGTCAGCTGGACTGCCCCGGGGTCGTCGTCGTGAACTTCGACGGGCACTTGGTGATCAGGCTGTCGCGCTGCCCGACGAAGGTCCCGTCCTGGAGCTTGCCGGTGACGATCACCTCGCGCCCGTCCCGGAACGGGTCGGGGACGGTCCCGGTATAGCTGACCGGGATCGGATGGCTGCCGTCCCGGTCCGAGATCCGGAAGTCGAGCCGGTCGCCCGAGTGGTGGATCGAGCCGGGGACCACGTCCCCCGTCAGCTCATAGGTCTGGTTCGGATCCGCGTTGACCAGCTGCGAGGGCTCCTTCGCCTCGCTCGAGGCGGAGAAGGATGTGTAGACGAGCCCCGCTGCGAGCAGGACGGCCGCCGACAGGGCGACGATCAGTCGGATCTTGCGCTTCCGGGAGGGATCCACGCCAGCGTGGATTATCGCAATGCTGCTGAATCCAGTCCGCCGGCCTGCGAGCACACGTCCTCGAGGTCAGTCTCGACCTCGCGGTAGATCTCGGCGTAGGCCGCGGCGCATCGATGCCAGCTGAACTCAGCGGCCCGCCTCAGCCCGGCGCTTCGCAGCCGTGCAGCCAGCCGCGCGTCCGTAGTAACCCGTGCCACGGCGTCGGCGAGTGCTTCGTCGTCGTCCGCGGAGGCGCTGAGGCCTGCCGGCCCGACGGTCTCCTGCAACGCCGCGCAGTCTGAGACGACCACCGGCGTGCCGCAGGCCATCGCCTCGAGTGGCGGCCATCCGAAGCCCTCGTAGAAGGATGGGTGGACGACGACATCCGCGACGTTGTAGAGCTCGACCAGACGCTGATCGTCGACCCGGCCCTGCTCGTCGATTGCGCTGACTACGCCGAGGTCCTCGGCAAGCCTCCGATCGTCGTCCGCCAGTCCCGGGCCAATCCTCAGCAGGCGCGCGTGGATGCCGCCATCTCTGAGCCTTTTCAGGATGCGAAGGGTGCCTGCCACGTTCTTGTACGGCATGCCCGAGTTCACATGGAGGAGCAGGGGTCCGCCGGCAGCACTCCACCCCGCACGTACCTCCTCCACGCGCTCGGGACGAAGAGGGCGGAAGCGCGGATCAAGGCCAGGAGAGATGACCGCCGTGTCACCGGGATCGACGTCAAGGAACCGCAGGACGTCAGCCCGCGTGGACTCGCTGTCGCACACCACCTTCGCCGCCCGAGGCAGTTCGCGGATGCTCAGGCGATAGCGGGCCAGAACGAGCCGGGAGATGCCGATCGCCGAGTCCTCGTCCGCGATCCGCACGGGGGTCAGGTCGTGGCAGGTGACGATGGTCCTGCCGTCGGGCAACGACCGGGCGAGGTGCGCGTAGCTCGGGTCGACGACGTGGAATACATCTGCCTCGAACCCGCGGAGAGCGCGCGGGTAGGCGACCGAGCGCAACCAGGCGCGTCGGACACGGCCCGCCGCCCGGACGGACCGTGCCGGCGGAACGAAGCGAACCGGATCGCAGCCGTTCTGCCCGCGCAATGCCTCAAACAACTCGCCGACGAATCGGTCGATCGAGATCAGTCCCTCCTGCGGAAGGACCGGCAGGAGCCCGATCCGGATCATGCGCGCTCGTCTCGCCCGCTGCTGGCTCTGAGAGACCGACTCGAGTCGGCGGCATGGGCCGCACCCGCCGCCAGCACCATCGCCGCGCACCCCGCGTGGACCAAGCGGATCTTGCGCTTCCGGGAGGGATGCACAGCCAGGTGGATTATCGCAATAGCCACCTGCTGGATCACGTCCGACCCCCGGCGCGCCGCTACGCTGCGGCGGCCTTGGCGATGCTGGACCCAGTCGTGATCCTCTGCGGAGGGCGGGGCACCCGCCTGAGCGAGCGAACCGAGTCGATTCCCAAGGCGCTGGTCGAGATCGGCGGCCGGCCGATCCTCTGGCATGTGATCTCGATCTACAGCGAGCAGGGCTACTCCCGCTTCCTGCTCCTGACCGGCTACAAGGGCGAGCAGATCGCCTCCTGGGTCAAGGCGAGCCACTGGCCCAACCGGGTCGAGGTGAGCTGCGTCGGTACCGGACTGGACACGCCGACCGGGGGGCGGATCGCGGTGGCGCGGGAGCGGATCGGCGACGCGACCTTCTCGGCCACCTACGCCGACGGCGTCGCGGACATCGACCTGGCGGCTCTGGAGGGCGTCCACCGCGAGTCGGGTCGCCTGGCGACGATGACCGTCGTCCAGCCGCGGCTGCAGTTCGGGGTCGCCGAGCTCGATGATCATGGGCTGGTGCGCGGCTTCAACGAGAAGCCGCGCGTCGAGAGCTGGATCAACGGTGGCTTCTTCTGCTTCGAGCCGGGCGTCTTCGACTACCTCGGAGAGGACAGCGTGCTGGAGCGAGAGCCGCTCGAGCGCCTCTCCGCAGACGGCCAGCTCAGGGCCTTCCGGCACGAGGGGTTCTGGGACTGCATGGACACCTACAAGGACGCGACCCTGCTCAACGACCTCTGGGAATCCGGCGAGCCGCCGTGGAGGGTGTGGGTCGAAGGGGCGACGGGATGAGAGCGCTGGTCACCGGCGGCCGGGGATTCGCCGGCTCCTGGCTCGCCAAGGCCCTGCTGGACTCCGGCGCCCAGGTGATCTCGCTGGACCGCGGCGGCCCCGCCCCAAGCGGGCTGGAACTGCTCGGAATCGGGGGCGAGGTCGGCGACATCACCGGCGACCTCCGCGACAGAGGCCTGATCCGGTCACTGCTCCGCGAGGGCTCGATCGATGCGGTCTTCCATCTCGCGGCCCAGCCGATCGTCGGAGACGCGAACGCCTCCCCGGTCCCGACGTTCGAGACCAACATCCAGGGGACCTGGGTCCTGCTGGAGGAGTGCCGCGAGACCGGCATCGAGGCTGCGGTGGTGGCCTCCTCCGACAAGGCCTACGGGCCCCACGAGAAGTTGCCGTACACAGAGGACTCGGCGCTGCAGCCGGTTTACCCATACGACGTCTCCAAGGCGGCGACGGACCTGATCGCGCGGAGCTACTGGCACACCCATCGCCTGCCCGTCGCCGTCACCCGGCTGGCGAACATCTACGGCGGCGGCGATCGCAACTTCTCCCGGCTCGTCCCGGAGACGGTCACCGCCGTGCTCGACGGCCGCAGTCCGGTGATTCGCTCCGACGGTTCACCCGAGCGGGACTTCATCTACATCGAGGACGCCGCCTCGGCGTATCTCGCCATCGCCGAGGCCGTGGCGTCCGGCCGCGGCGCCGGCGAGGCCTTCAACGCGGGCTGGGGGCGGCCGCATCCGGTGCGCGAGGTGGTCGACCTGATCTGCGAGCTCGGGCCCGGCGAGATCGAGCCCGACTACAGGGGCAGCGGGAGCCCGAGCGGCGAGATCGAGCGCCAGTACCTCGACTCGGCCAAGATCCGCACGGAGACCGGCTGGGAGCCGCGCGTGGACCTGCGCGAAGGCCTCGGGCGGACGCTCGACTGGTACGCCGAGCACTCCGAGATCAGGCCCGGCGTATGACGAGCGAGGCGGCCCGCACCAGCGACCTCTCCAGGCGTGATCCGCGGGCGGGCAGCGGCCCCAGGTCCCGCATGATCTCGGCGCCGTGATCCTCATAGACGGCGTCCTCGTGAGGAAGGAGGCGATTCGTTCGGGGTCGCGGTCGTTCCAGGCGCCGAGGTAGGCGCGCATCAGCTCCTCCCTCCCCTGCACGCGGCATATGGGGACGGCTGGTGAGCGCACCCGCCGAACCGCTCTCGCTGCTGGACTGGAAGCGCCGCATCTTCGCCCTCTGGCCGAGGTCCGCGCCGCCAGTGACCCGCGCACGGCAGGGGAGCTCTGGCGCCGCAGGCGCGACGCTCTCCTCGCATCCCATCCGCAATCGCCGCTGCCGGCGAACAACCGGAGCGCCTTCCAGGGCCCGCCGTTCTTCGACTACGACCCGGCCGCCCGTGTGCTCGGCACGATCGAGGAAACCGAGCCGCGCCGCCATGAGATCGGCACGAGCGGCGACGGCGCCTATGCGTTCGAGCGCTTCGCAGTGGCGACCTTCGAGCTGTGCGGCGAGGTCTGCTCCCTCGAGCTCTACTGGCTCGCACGGCGGCGGCCTCTTCCTGCCCTTCGCGGATGCAACCAGCGCCGGCGAGACCTACGGCGCCGGCCGCTACCTCTTCGACACCGTCAAGGGCGCGGATCTGGGCGCCGAGCACGGCCGTCTCGTCCTGGACTTCAACTTCGCCTACAACCCCTCGTGCTCCTACGACCCGAGCTGGGTCTGTCCCCTCGCCACGCCGGCCAACCGGCTCGCGGTTCCGGTCCGTGCCGGCGAGCGCTACGCGTCCTAGGATCGCGGCGACGCCTGCACGTGAGCTCGCCCGAGCGCAAACTCGACCAGGCGCCCTACAGGCCTGAACGGCAGGAGCGTGGTGGCGACGCTCCCTCCGAGCTCGGCGAAGTCGAGCTTCTGCAGGAGCTCCTCGGCCTCCGCGCGCTCCTTCGAGGTGAGCTTCGACGGGCGGCCGCGCGACTTACGGATCAGCTCCCGCAGCCTGCGGCGCTCGTCCGGGTCCAGCCGGCGCCAGTGGCGGTTCGCAAGCCAGGCGACCTCGATCGCGGCGATGAACCAGAGGCGCTCGGCCAGCCAGCGGCTGCGAGCCGCCGCGCGCCTGCCGCTCCAGGCGATCAGCCTGTTGATGCCGCGAAAGATCATGCAGAAGAGCGGATGACGGGACTTGAACCCGCTACCTCCAGCTTGGGAAGCTGGCGCTCTACCAGGTGAGCTACATCCGCGCGCTCGGGACATTCTAGGT